>NZ_DATMVN010000231.1:0-2582 GCF_035563135.1 Streptomyces sp. | reverse complement strand
CCGTCGGCGACGGCGGCGGGTACCGCGCCCGGCCCGTCCGGGCCGGCGGCCCTAGATCCGGCCGCGGCGCCGGCCCGGCCTCAGAGCGTCCAGTGACCAGCAGGGCGCGCCCGCCAGCAGCAGCGGCAGCCAGGCCACGAGGTAGACCAGGTCGTTGCCGTAGTAGTAGGGCTCGGTCCGCCAGCTGACGGTCAGCCACAGGCTCAGCGAGATCAGCGCCCCGCCGAGCGCCGCGAGCCGTGTCCACAAGCCGGCCAGGGTGCCGAGGCCGACGAGGAGTTCGCCGGTCGCGATGGCGTAGCCGAAGCCTTCGGGGCTCTTCAGGGCCAGGTCGACGAGGCCCGGGACCGCCGCACTGTCACGCACGGCGGTCATCATCTCGCCGAGGGATCCGGTGCCGCTCGCCGACAGGAACGCGCTGTCGGTCAGCTTGTCGAGTCCCGCGTAGACGAAGGTGACGCCGAGAAAGATCCGCAGGGGAAGGAGGGCGTACTGCTGCGCCCGGTCCCGCAGACTCCTCGGCTCGTCCAGCCCGTAGGACCTGCCGCCGTACCCACGCATCACTGCCCCGCCTTCCGTCGGCCCTCCGACAGACCATACGTACGGCGGTCCGGTGCCGTTTCACCAGGTGTGCGGATCAGTCCGTGACATCGATGATGCAGGAATTGGTCTCCACGCCCGCCGCCGTGACGACCTGCACCTCCACCGCGCCGGGCTCGACCTCGACGGGCACGGGCACCGTGAGCACGGTGTCCGCCGGATTGGCGAACCCTCCGGTGACCGGGATCAGGGGCACGTGCACATGGACCCGTCCGATCCTGACGACCACCCGCGCCAGCCGGTCGGGGCTGCCCGCGCCAGGCGGGACGAAGCCGGCGCCCCGGATCTCGATGTCGTCCCCGGTACGGATCGGGGCATCCAGATCGCCGGCCTCCCTGGTCCGGACGACCGACAGGATGACCGGCCGGCCGCCCTCCGCGTACTTCCCGGCGAAGTACGTCGCCGCCGAGACCGCCACCAGGATCGCAAGCCCCCACGGCAGATCCGGGAACTGTTCGGGGCGGCGGGCCAGGCGGACCGCGGCGAACAGCACGGCGACGGTGCTGACCAGCACGTACTGCACATCGGTGAAGCTCCCGCGCCCGGAGTCGTCGGTCAGCAGATCGGCGGCCCGCGGCCGGTCGGCGCGCAGCTTCTGCAGTCGCTGAGCCAGGACGCGTACGGTCACCACCCGGCGTACGACCACGGCGACGGCACACACCAGCGCGAGCACGGTCAGCACGCCGGCCGAGCGGACCAGGTCCAGGCCCTCGATCAGGGCGTCGCGGTCGGCGTGGTCGGACGCCCCGGCCAGTTGCAGCGCGAGGACGAGCACCGCGAAGACGGCCAGCAGCACCCAGGAGGCGGCGACCGTGCGCGAGGTGGAGAGCCGGTTGTCCTCGCCGATCAGCGGGGCGAGGAGGCCGCCGCGGGTCCGGTGGACGCGGGCGGCGCCGGTCAGCAGGCCGGCGGTGACGAGTGCGGCGATCAGGCCCGCGGTGCGGGCCGTGGACCAGCCGGCCCCGATCGCGGTGACGGCCTCGCCGATGACCAGCAGGACGACACCGCCCCAGACGGCCACGAGGGTGCGCACCCAGAGCGTGTGCAGCCAGGCGTCACCGGCCTCACGGCTGCGTTCGGCGACGGCGCGGGCCGACTCGGTCAGCTCGTCCGACACCCACTGCCGGGACGCGGACACGGACTGGGCGACCCCGGCGGGCAGGCCCTGCCCGGCGGCGAACTCGTCCCGCTTGGTGAGGAAGGCCGCCACCGCGCGGCGGTGCCCTTCGCGTGCTCCGTGCGGGCAGTCACCGCACGTACAGCCACCGCCGTGCGCACTCTTCGCCCTCGCCTCGTCCAACGCCACGGAGAACGCCGCCCTTTCCCGCCCTGGTGGAACCAACTCGCTTCTGATTGCTGCGAATTGTGCCGTACGAAGCGGGCTCGTCCCGCATCGGGGCGGGCCGGGGACGCGTGTCGCGGAAATGTGCGATTCTCAGGCGCTGAGCACGAGGTAGGCGAGCCCCAGAGTCCCGCGATATCCCCCGTAGTACCCGGTGCGGCGGGCATCGACGGCCTCGGTCACCCCGGCGTGCAGCCGGTGCCCGGGGTTGGCCAGTGCCCAGCGCTCCCCGCGCCCGATGTTGGCGGCGGACTCGAAGAGGTCCCACTCGCGCTGATCGGCCACGGTGACCTGGAGCGGCCGCAGCCCGGCTGCCTCCGCCTGCCGGACCATGTCCAGGAGCGTGCCGAAGTCGTCCGGCTCCGCGCCGAGGCCTTCCAGTGCGGCGGTCGAGGGCTCACGCTCCCAGAACCCGTCGCCGAACAGCACCCGGCCGCCGGGCCGCACGGCGGCCCGCAGCGCCTTCAACGCGTCCGCGGTGCCACCGGGCCAGGCGTGCGCGGCGCCGATGGAGAGGGCCAGGTCGTATCCGTCCCCCTGGAACTCGGCGGCCGGCACCTCGTGGAACCGCACCCGGTCTGCGAGCCCGCGCCCCTCCGCCAGCCTCCGCCCCCGCGACACGGCTTCCGGGTCGGTCTCG
>NZ_DATMVN010000230.1:0-12507 GCF_035563135.1 Streptomyces sp. | reverse complement strand
CGCGCTGTACGTCACGGTCGGCGGAGAGGAGACCCTCTTCGGGCACGCGGGCGAACTGCACCCGCGCGTCGTCAAGGAACTCCACCTGCCCGAGCGGACCTGCGCCATGGAGGTCGAGCTCGACGTCCTGGAGCAGGCCGTCGACGGTGCGCTCCAGGCGCCCCGGATCTCCACCTTCCCGGTGGCGACCCAGGACGTCGCGCTCGTCGTCGCCTCGGACGTGCCCGCGGAGACCGTGGAGAAGGCGCTCCGCGAAGGCGCCGGCGACCTGCTCGAATCGCTTCGGCTGTTCGACGTCTTCACCGGCGAGCAGATCGGCGAGGGCAGGAAGTCCCTGGCGTACGCGCTGCGGTTCCGCGCCCCGGACCGCACGCTGACGGTGGAGGAGGCCTCCGCGGCCCGCGACACCGCGGTCGCCCTGGCGACCGAGCGCACCGGGGCGGTCCTGCGCGGCGCGTAGGACCGAAGTGGTGAGAAGGGGCGTATCCGGGCCACCGGATACGCCCCTTCTGCTCCCGCCGGGCGGCCCGGGGACCGCGCAGGGGCCCTCCTGTCACCGGGGCAGTGGGGCTGTACGGTCCGGCACCGTCCGTCCTGCCACGGAGTGCCGGGCAGGCCGGCAGGACGAACGGCGCGGATGCGGGTCGTCGAACTGTTACGAGGGGGAGCCGACGACCCGGCCGCCTCTTGCGGGGCAATCATTCAACCGAGCGGCGCACCGGCGCGGCAGGGCGCACAGCGGGGCGGTCCGGGCATTGCGTTCACACCCCGTGTGAACCGTGCTCGACTAGGCTCATTGCGACACGCACATGGGGGGGCAATGGAGCCCAACGTCCTGCTCGAATCTCTGATCGATGAGGCGGGTGTGTCCCGAGCCGGGCTCGCCGGCCATGTCAACCAGGCCGGCCGCGCCCGAGGGCTGTGCCTGCGCTACGAACACACGGCGGTCGCCCGCTGGCTCAAGGGTCAGCGCCCGCGCGGGCAGGTCCCCGACCTGATCTGCGAAGTCCTCGCGGTCCGGCTGGACCGGCCGGTCACACTCGACGACATCGGCATGGGGGTCCCCGGGGCACGCACGGCGGTCCAGGAGGCCGGCCTCTCCGGATTCGTCGAGCGCGCGACCGCGCTGTGGCGCTCCGACGAACAGCAGCGTCCGCACCTCACCACCGCGCCCGCCGTCACGGGCACGACAGCCGTGATGCCGGTCTGGGAGTGGGAGAACCCGCCCGAGGACGCCGATGTCTCCCGCCCCGGGCCGTCCCGCGTGAGCATGGCGGACATAGCGATGCTCCGTGCGGCCCGCACACATTACGAACAGATGTACCGGAAGGCGGGCGGCATCGCGACCAGACCCCGCATCGTCGGTTTCCTCAACGCCGAGACCGCGCCGCTGCTGCGCGGCGGGTACGGCGATGCCACGGGGCGTCAGCTCCACCGCGCGACCGCCGGGCTGGTGGCCGTCGCGGGGATCTGCGCCTACGACTCCGACGCCCACGGACTCGCCCAGCGCTACTTCCACCAGGCCCTGCGCCTCGCCAAGGCCAGCGGGGACCGCGGACTCGGCGGCTATGTGATCGCGCTGCTCGTGAACCAGTCGCTGTACCTGGCCGAATTCCGCCGCTCCGTCGCCTTCGCCGAAGCGGCCCTGCGGGCGGCGGGCCCGCACATCACCCCGGCGCTGGCCACCGATCTGCACGCGATGCAGGCCAAGGCCTACGCCCAGCTCGGCGACCACCGCAGCGCCCTGGAGTGCATCGGCCGCGCCGAGGCCGAGGCCGGCCGCATCCGGAGCGCGGGCGAACCGGACGAGACGGGTTACGTCCAGCCGGGCCTCGTCAACGTCCAGGTGGCGGAGGCGCTGCTGAGCCTCGGGGATCTCGCCGGTGCCCGGGAGCACGCGGCGGCGGCCGTACGCTCCCCGGCGCACGATCGCGGAACCGTGCACCGGCTCGCCATGCTCACCCACCTCGAACTGCTCCAGGGTGAGGCGGACAAGGCGGCCGGAACGGCCTCGGAGATGGCGGAACGCGCCCGGGGCATGGAATCCCAGCGGCTCCGGGACCGGCTGCGCTCCGTGCGGGAACATCTGGCCACGAGCGGCAGCGCCGACGCGATGGCGGCGGCCCGGCTCATCGAAGGAGCGCTGCGCGTGCCTCTGTGAGCCTCGCTCCAGGAGTCGCCACACGTTCCCCTGCGCGGCGGGCCCTGCTCCGATGTTGCCATCAACCAGTCGGAAGGTGGCAGAACTGTGCAGTGGACGAACTTGAACGAACAGACTGTGTATGAGAATCGCTGGTTCCGGGTGAACCTGGCGGACGTCGTTCTCCCCGACGGCCGGCATCTGGACCACTACCTCATCCGGCTCAGGGCAGTCGCGGCGGCGACCGTCGTCAACGAGGCCAACGAGGTCCTGCTCCTGTGGCGGCACCGCTTCATCACGGACACCTGGGGCTGGGAGCTGGCCGCGGGCGTGGTCGAGGACGGTGAGGACATCGCCGTCGCGGCGGCACGGGAGATGGAGGAGGAGACCGGCTGGCGCCCCGGCGAACTGCGTCCGCTGATGACGGTGGAACCGGCCAACGGCCTCGTCGACGCCCGGCACCACCTCTTCTGGTCCAGAGAGGCGACGTACACCGGCCCCCCGGCGGACGGCTTCGAGTCCTCACGCCGCGAGTGGGTCCCGCTCGAACTCGTCCCGGACATGGTCGCGCGCGGTGAGATCCCGGCCGCCAACATGGCGGCCGGACTGCTGATGCTGCATCACATGCAGCTGGGGTGACGGCACACGCCGGTGCGGCGGGCCGCCGGGGCGGCCCCGGGCAGCCCGCCGCACCGGCGAAGGCGGCTCACCCGTAGGGGCAGGAACCCGAGCGGGGCCGATGCCGAATCCCTGGCGGATCTTCCGTAGGCCCCGAGGCAGTACCGACCGCATGTCTTCGATCGCCAAGGCCGTCCTCACCCTGGAGCGGCGGCGCCGGAGAAGCTGGATGGCACCCGCTCCTGGGCGCGTCGACCGACCGCTGGCACCGCCTGACACGGGACTATTCGGGCAGGCAATGCGTAGAGGCCGAAGGAGCCGCCGCGAGCCGGCCTACAGGAGGAGCACCCCATGAACGGGACGGACCAGATCATCCACGATCTGCAGGTAACCATCGACAGCGACGACCGCGGCCTCGGGACGTTGATCGAGAAGTCCCTGCGCAACGCCGGAGAACTCGCCGAGGCCCGCCTGGACACCGACCTGTTCGAGGCCCTCGACTGGCCGCAGTCCCTACCGGACTACTACGCCTACCTGAAGCGCTTCATCCGGTGGGTGCCACGTCAGTCCGACGCCGCGGCATGGAAAAAATCGGCTCCGGAGCAGCGATATGCCAGAGAGGTCAGCGACCGCCTGGCCCACTTCTTCTGGCTGATCGACCAGAAGGTGGGCGACGGCCGGACGGCCGTCGCCGAGAACTCGGACTCCTTCCGCGACTGGCTCACCGCGTTCGCTCGTCAATGGGGCAGCTTCCTGGACACCACGGAGTCCTTCAGCCAGGAGATCCTGGACTCGTTCATCCGAGATGCGCCCGAATACAACATCGAAGAATCCCTGGTGAACGGCCGGCCGAATATGCCCAGCGGCTGGTTGACCTTCAACCAGTTCTTCGCCAGGGAACTCAACCCCGGCCTGCGGCCCGTATGCGAGCCCACGAACAATATGATCGTAACCTCGCCGGCCGACTGCGAATTCCAGCATTGCTACGGTATCGACCAATCGTCAAACATCCCACGCACCACCATCAAGGAGACGCACCACTACGGAAACATCCAGCAGCTCATCGAGGGCAGCCAATATGCCGATACCTTCGCCAACGGCACCTTCGTCCATTACATGCTGCCGCCTTCGGCCTACCACCGCTACCACGTGCCGGTCTCCGGGCTGGTCAAGGAATCGTACGTGATCAGCGGGAAAGTCTATATGCAGGTCGACCTCGAGAACCACAAGCTCGTATCCAAGGACAGCGCCCAGAGCGGCTATGAGTTCTCCCAGGCCAGGGGGGTCCTCACGCTTGACACCTCAGGTTCGGACCACGGCGACCTGGGCATCGTCGCGGTCATCGCCGTAGGAATGGGCCATGTCGCTTCGGTGAACCTCACCACGGTCCCGGGCACTCACGTAGTCAAAGGCGAGGAGTTCGGCTATTTCCAGTTCGGCGGCTCCGACATCATCGTCCTGTTCCAGGACGGTGTCACTCCGGAGGTGAGCGACGACGAGGGATTCCGACTTGTCGGCTCGGTCATCGCGCGGTGCAGTCCAAGCGCTTGACCAGAGTTTCGGACCTGTCGCCCAGGGTCCTCGACCCAAGGCCCAAGGAGCCAGAACCCGCTTTCGTGAACAAAGACAATGGTGCTCCTGTCGAGGCCGGACAAGCACTCCCATGTGCCCGTCCGACCTCGCCAGGAGCTACGCTTGCAGCCGTGCAATGCCCTCGCTGGCCTTTTCCGGCTGCCCCGCCGGTGGGCAGACCCCTTCGGGCGGCGCGTCGCAAGGTGACACGGGTCAGCCTGTTGCGCACGCCCTGATCAGCGAAACCGTCACCACGCGGCACGACGGGGTACCACGCAACACGAACACCCACGGTCTCGTGATGCGTGGATCCCGGGTCCGGGTCGTCAGGGACCTTCTAGGGACTTTCAGCTCCGTCGGAGGGGCGTCCGAAGGAGTTTTCGCAGTACGAGCACGGAAGGCTGCGGCAGCGCTGAAAGGTCCAGGGCTTCGGACCCGTGCATCCGCGCCGTCGCTCCGTAACGCTCCGGCACGGCCCCGGATCGGCACCGGGAAGTGAGGCGTTACGAGCCGCACACGGTCCTGACCTCGGGGAACGTGCCCCGGCGGGCCCGGCGGTGTGAGCGCCGGGCCCGCTGGCGGGCGGTCACTCGTACGGGTAGAACCCCGAGCCCGTCTTGCGGCCGAGCCGGCCCGCGTCCACCATGCGCTGGAGCAGCGGGGGAGCGGCGTACAGCGGCTCCTTGTACTCCGCGTACATCGAGTCGGCGACCGAGGCCACGGTGTCCAGACCGATCAGGTCGGCGAGCTTGAGCGGGCCCATCGGGTGGGCGCAGCCCATCTCCATGCCGTTGTCGATGTCCTCACGGCTCGCGATGCCCGACTCGAACATCCGGATCGCGGAGAGCAGATAGGGGATCAGCAGGGCGTTGACGACGAAGCCCGACCGGTCCTGAGCGCGGATCGCGTGCTTGTCGAGCACGTTCTGCACGACGGCTTCGGCACGCTTTACGGTCGCGTCCGACGTCGTCAGCGCGGGGATCAGCTCGACGAGCCGCTGCACGGGGGCCGGGTTGAAGAAGTGGATGCCGATGACCTGGTCCGGCCGGGAGGTCGCCACGGCCAGCTTCACCAGCGGGATGGAGGAGGTGTTCGAGGCCAGGATCGCGTCCGGCCGGGTCACCACCTGATCGAGCACCTGGAAGATCTCGGTCTTGACCTGCTCGTTCTCCACGACGGCCTCGATCACGAGATCGCGGTCGGCGAACTCGCCGAGGTCGGTGGTGAAGCTGAGGCGGCCGAGGGTCCCGTCGCGCTCCTCCTCGGTGATCTTGCCGCGTTCGGCGGCCTTGGAGAGGGAGTTGTGAAGCCGGGTACGCCCTATCTCCAGGGCCTCACCGGTGGTCTCGGCCACCATGACATCGAGGCCGCTGCGGGCACACACCTCCGCGATGCCTGCGCCCATCTGGCCACAGCCGACCACTCCGACGCGTGCAATGTCGGCCATAGAGTCCGTCACCTCGTGCCTTTCGCTGATCTTCGTGCGGCAGTTCCCGTCTGATTCCGGTGCCCGCCTCGACCCCACGACGTTACTCCGTGACGCCACTCCGGCGAGCTGCGGGTCACGCGGCCCGGCGACGGGCATGATCTGCGTCACGCACTGCCGACGTGGCACACAGGAACAGGGAAACGAAAGGTGCACAGATGCGTCGTATGAGCCGGAGGTCCATGGTGCTGGGCGCGGCGAGCACGGTGGCCGCCCTGATGACGGCGGGTGATGCCGTTGCCGCGCGCGGGCCGGATTCCCCCCGGCACGGAAGCCGGGGCCGCAGGGCGCAGGCGAACGAGCTGCGCGGTGTGTGGATCGCCACGGTCGCCAACCTGGACTGGCCGTCCAAGCCGGGCCTGAGCGCCGCAGCCCAGGAGGCGGAGCTGACCGCCCATCTGGACCGCGCGGTCACCCTGCGGCTGAACGCCGTGGTCCTCCAGGTCCGGCCGAGCGCCGACGCCCTGTGGCCCTCGTCGTACGAGCCGTGGGCCCAGTGCCTCACCGGCGTCCAGGGCAAGGACCCGGGCTGGGACCCGCTGGGCACGGCGGTGCGCGAGGCACACGCCCGCGGGCTGGAACTGCACGCGTGGTTCAACCCCTACCGGGTCGCGAACCACACGGACCCCTCACGTCTCGTCGCCTCCCATCCCGCCCGGCTGCATCCCGACTGGGTCCTGCCCTACGGCGGGAAGCTCTACTACAACCCGGGACTGCCCGAGGTCAGGAAGTTCGTCCAGGACGCGATGCTCGACGCGGTCAGCCGCTACGCCGTCGACGCGGTGCACTGGGACGACTACTTCTACCCCTACCCGGTGGCGGGCCAGGTCTTCGGCGACGACGCCGCGTACGAAAGGTACGGCGCCGGCTTCCCGGACAAGGCGGCCTGGCGCCGCGACAACACCGACCGGCTGGTGCGTGAGACCTCCGAGCGGATCCAGGAGGTCAGGAGCGGTGTCAAGTTCGGGATCAGTCCCTTCGCGGTGTGGCGCAACGCGAAGACCGATCCGCTGGGCTCCGACACCACGGCCGGGGTACAGACGTACGACGACCTGTACGCCGACACCCGGAAATGGGTGAAGGAGGGCTGGATCGACTACATCTGCCCGCAGATCTACTGGAACATCGGCTTCTCCGCCGCCGACTACGCGAAGCTGCTGCCGTGGTGGGCCGGGACGGTCCGGGGCACCGGTGTCGGCCTGTACGTCGGTGAGGCGCTCTACAAGGCAGGAGATCCGGCCCAGCCCGCGGCCTGGCAGGACCCGGCGGAACTCTCCCGGCACCTCGACTTCGCCGTCGGCCATCCGGAGGTGGGCGGCCACGTCTACTTCTCGGCGAAGCACGTGAAGGCCGATCCCATCGGCGCCATGGCCCGGGTGGTGGCCGACCACTACCAGGACCGGGCCCGCACACCCCGCTGACCGTCCCGGACGCGTGCGCCGGGAACCACTCGTGCCCCCGGCGCACGCGCGCCCTACCGCTTCCGGTCCTCCGGGGCGGTGTGCTGGACGACGCTGTCGGGGCCCGGGGACCTGATCGATTCGTGTCCGTCCTCGAAGCGCAGGCGGTACGGGGGGCTGCCCCCGTCACCGAGCACCTCGATGATCTCTGCGACCCGGTCGTGCTGTCCCACGGTCCTGCCGTGCGTCAGCAGCCGGTCGCCCGTGTGTGCCTCCATCGGGGCTGACCTCCTCACGGGTGGCGGTCCATGTCGACAAGTCTATGACCGGGCGGGCGCCTCGGCTCCCGTACGGCGTGTCTCACGGCTTCCCGCCCGCTGGGTGACGGCGATGCACACCAGGACCGCCACCGCCGCGAGCGGAGCGGCGGTGGACACCTCCTCGCCGAGGAGGAGGAAGGACCAGACCAGGGTGAGCAGCGGCTGCGCCAGCTGGAGCTGACTGGCCCGGGGGACCCCGATCTCCGCCATGCCCCGGTACCAGACGTACAGTCCGAGGAAGGTCGAGCCGACGGCCACCCAGACCAGCCCCACCACCCCGTGCGCCGTGAGGCGCACCGGCTCGAAGGGCAGCGCCACGGCCGCGCCGGCCACCGCGAGCGGCAGGGAGAGGACGAGAGCCCAGCCGATCACCTGCCAGCCCGGCATCACCCCCGCCAGCCTGCCGCCCTCGGTGTAGCCCGCCGCACACACCAGCAGCGCCCCGAACAGGTAGAGATCACCGCCGGAGAGCTTTCCGCCGCTCTGCTGGACCGTGAAGGCGATCACCACCGCCGCCCCGGCGAGCGCTGCGGCCCAGAAGGCGCGCGGCGGGCGTGAACCGGTGCGCACGGCCGAGAGCAGCGCGGTCGTCAGGGGCAGCAGTCCCACGACCACGGCCGCGTGCGAGCTGGTGGAGGTCTGCAGTGCCAGCGAGGTCAGCAGAGGGAATCCGACGACCACGCCACCCGCGACGACCGCGAGACCGGCCCAGTGGCGGCGCGCGGGCACCGGTACCCGGCCGGCGAGCAGTGCGCCCCCCGCGATCAGTGCCGCGAGCACGCTGCGCAGCGCGACCAAGGACCAGGGGCCGAAGCTCTCCAGGCCCCATACGGTCGAGGGGAAGGTCAGCGAGAAGGCCAGCACGCCGAGCCCGGCGAGTGCGACGCCGCTCGCCGGGCCGCGGCGTGCGTAAGGACGGTCGGTGCCGACTGCTATCGTCGTCTGGGTGGTAGCGCTATCCTGTGCTCTCATGCATGAGCGTAGCAGTGTGTCCGATCTGGTTGTCTCTCTCAAAGGTGAGCTGAACCGCTACTCGCCAGGTGGAAAGCTGCCGTCGAGCCGGGCACTCGTCGAGCGGTTCAAGGTCAGCCCGGTGACCGTCTCCCGCGCCGTCGCGCAACTCGCCGCAGAAGGCCTGGTCGTCACCCGCCCCGGCTCGGGCTCCTTCCGGGCCGGACCCCGCGCCGCCGCGCCCGTCCCGGGTGACACCTCCTGGCAGGAGGTGACGCTCAGCGGGGACAGCGGCCCCGAGGTCGTGCCGCGCACCGTCGATGCCTCCGGTGTCCTCGTCACCCTTGCCGCACCACCGCCCGGGGTCATCGAATTCAACGGCGGCTACCTCCACCCCGGTCTCCAGCCCGAGCGTGCCCTCGCCGGAGCTCTGGCCCGGGCCGGACGCCGGCCAGGGGCATGGGGCAGGCCGCCCACCGACGGGCTGGCCGAGCTGCGCGCCTGGTTCGCCCGGGAGATCGGCGGCACGCTCACCGGGTCCGATGTCCTGATCACGGCGGGAGGGCAGAGCGCCCTGGCCACCGCCCTGCGGGCGCTCGCCCCGCCGGGAGCACCCGTGCTCGTCGAATCGCCGACGTACCCGGGGATGCTGGCCGCAGCCCGCGCCACCGGTCTGCGGCCGGTGCCCGTACCGATGGACGCCGACGGGGTGCGGCCCGATCTGCTTGAGGCCGCCTTCCGCGCCACCGGAGCGAGAGTCTTCGTCTGCCAGCCGCTCTTCCAGAACCCGACGGGTGTGATCCTCGCGCCGGAGCGGCGTGAACGCATCGTGCGGGCGGCCCGCGAGGCGGGCGCCTTCCTCGTCGAGGACGACTTCGCCCGCCATCTGGTCCACGCGGATGCGGGTCCGCTGCCCGAGCCCCTCGCGGCCCATGACCCGGACGGCGTCGTCGTCCATGTGCGCTCCCTCACCAAGATCACCTCGCCCAGCCTCCGCGTCGGCGTACTGGCCGCGCGTGGCTCCGTCCTGGAGCGGCTGCGTGCCATCCAGGTCGTCGACAGCTTCTTCGTGCCGCGCCCCGTCCAGGAGGCCGCGCTGGAACTCGTGGGATCCCCGGCCTGGGAGCGCCATCTTCGTACCGTGGCCGCCGAGCTGGGCAGCCGTCGCACCGTGATGACGGCAGCGGTACGCGACCGGCTCCCCGGACTGGCCCTGCCGCACGTGCCGTCAGGCGGCGGCAGCATCTGGCTCCGGCTCCCCGGGCCGGGGGCCGGTGAGTCCGCCCTGGTGTCCGCCGCGCTGCGGGCCGGGGTCGCCGTCGCCCCGGGCCGTCCGTACCACTGCGCCGAACCCCCCGCCGGGCACATCAGGCTGAGTTTCGCGGCCGTCTCGGGCCCGGCGGAGATCGCCGAGGGGGTCCGCAGGCTGCGCGCCGCCGTCGACGAGCTGAGGCCGCCGGGCGATAACCTCCCCGCATGAACGACAAGGACACCGCTGTGCGGCGCCACGAGATCTCCGGCGATCCCACGCGGCTCGACACGGCCCGCATCCACCACTGGCTGTCCACGGACGCCTACTGGGCCCTGGGGCGCACGCGCGAACAGCAGGAACGGGCGATCGCGGGTTCGCTCAACTTCGGGGCGTACGACCTCGCTTCGGGCGAGCAGACCGCTTACGCGCGTGTGGTCACCGACCGTGCGTCGTTCGCATGGATATGCGACGTGTACGTCGACCGCGCGGCCCGGGGCCAGGGCCTCGGCACCCGGCTCGTCACCGCCGTCCGGGACGAGCTGGCCCCGTCGGGGGTGCGCAGGTTCCTGCTCGCCACCAAGGACGCCCACGGGGTCTACGCGAAGCTCGGATTCACCCCGCTCGCCGAGCCGGACATGTGGATGGTCCTCCAGGCGGGCTGAGCGAGGGCGCGCGCGTGGCTGCCGGCCCTCTTGACCCGCAGGGCGCCCGGCCCCACCATCGCGCGCATGAGTGTTCGGGTGTCCCTGGTCGCCGCAGCACGCAGCTCCACCCTCCTCGCCGAGCGTTTCGACGACGACCGGCCGCTCGATCCCGCCGGCCGGCGCGAGATCCAGCTCGCCGCCCATACGCTGGTGCGGCTCGGCGCCGCCGAACTGCGCTACTGCTCGCCCGCCCCGCGCAGCCGCGCCACGGGCGACGCCCTCGGCTTCGCCCCGCTCCTCCAGCCCGCGCTGCGCGACTGCGACATGGGCCGGTGGCGGGGCATGACCCTGACCGAAGTGGCCGCCCGCGAGCCGGCCGGTGTCGACACCTGGCTCGCCGACCCGCGCTCCGCCCCGCACGGTGGTGAGTCCCTGCTCGCCTTCATATCCCGGGTGGGGGGCTGGCTCGACACCCGGCCGGTCCGCGAGGGCGCCCTCGTCGCCGTCGCCGAACCCGCCGTCGTCCGCGCGGTCCTGGTGTACGCCATCCAGGCTCCGCCGTCGACGTACTGGAACATCGACGTCCGCCCGCTCTCAGCCGTGACGATCACCGGACTGCCCGGCCGCTGGAGCCTCAGCCTCGAAGCGTTTCCGCGCTGACGGCCCGCCCGGCTGCCCGGACGGAGGAACCCCGCGTGCACCGGCTTCCCGCCGGTCCGACCAGTCGGTATGGTGCGTGGCACCGAGACGAGGAGAGCGACCCGTGCCGCAGATCCAAGGCCACTGTGACGACCGGTTCACCGCGGTGCGTGACGCGTTCGCGGCGAACTTCGCCGAGCGCGACGAGCTGGGCGCGGCGGTCACCGTCCTGCTCGACGGCCACCCCGTGGTGGACCTCTGGGGCGGCTGGGCCGACGGCGGGCGGACCCGCCCGTGGGAGCGGGACACCGTGGTCAACGTCTGGTCCACGACGAAGGGTCCGACCGCGCTCTGCGCCCATGCCCTCGTCGACCGCGGTCTCCTGGACCTGGACGCCCCGGTGGCCGCGTACTGGCCCGAATTCGCCGCGGCCGGCAAGGAATCCGTGCGCGTACGCCATCTGCTCTCACACCGCTCGGGGGTCGCGGGGCTGCGTGATCCGCACACCCTGGCCGAGCTCTACGACTGGGAACTGACCACCGCCCGGCTCGCGGCCACCGAGCCCTGGTGGGAGCCGGGCACCCGATCCGGCTACCACGCGATCTCGTACGGCTTCCTCGTCGGCGAGGTCGTCCGCCGGATCACCGGGCTGCTGCCCGGGGAGTTCCTGCGCCAGGAGATCACCGGGCCGCTCTCCATCGACTTCCATGTGGGCCTCCCGGAGGAGGACGCCGGCCGGGTCGCCGAACTCGTCCAGCCGAAGGCCGTCTCCCGTGAACAGGCCGCCCTGTTCGCCGCGATGGAGCCGGTGGCCATCGCCTCACTGCTCAACCCCGGCACGGGCACCGCCGCCGCCAACACCCCCGAGTGGCGTGCCGCGGAGATCCCCGCCGCCAACGGCCACGGCACCGCCCGCGCGGTCGCCTCCCTCTACGGCATCCTCGCCGGGCGGGGCACCCTCGACGGCCGGCGGATCCTGTCGGAGGCGGCGGCGGAGCGGGTCCGCGAAGGCCAGGGGCCCTGCCGTGACCTGGTGCTGGGGGCGGGCTTCACCCACGAGACCGAGCTGGGTCTCGGCCTCTGGCTGAGCGGCCCGAACTCCTCGTACGGTCCCAACCCGCGTGCCGTGGGCCACGACGGGGCGGGCGGTTCCTGCGGGCTCGCCGACCCGGAGGCCAGGATCGCCCTCGGCTACGTCATGAACCGCATGGGCCCGAACATCGCGGACGACCCCCGCAAGATGGCGTTGGTCGACGCGGTGTACGAGGCCCTGTGAGCTGCGGTCGGTAACCGACGCGGTGACGAGTGCGGCGAGCAGGGCGCGCCGCGTGCGGCCGGTCCGCGGACGGATCGCCAGGGGAAATCCTTCCGTACCGGATGGTTCTCGTTGAACCCGGCACCGAAGTCATGGACCGGCCCGTGCGGCCGGCGTCCCGCCCAGGGGCGCACCTGGCGTGCAGCTCACCAGTGCTACGGGCGGGGGGC
>NZ_DATMVN010000229.1:0-8291 GCF_035563135.1 Streptomyces sp. | reverse complement strand
CCGGCGGCGCCCGGCGCAGCCTCCACCAGGCGCATCAGCAGCTCGCCCCAGCCGCTGCCGAAGTCGGCGATCCGCGCCCCGGGAGCCGGGGCGCAGGCCGCGATCAACCGGGCGGCGTGCTCCTCGGAGAGCGGAGTGTTCCACATGAGGCGCTCGTTGCCGGGGGCGGACATAAGGGCTCTGATCTCATCGGAGGACATGGCCAGGAGCCTGGCACGGCCGGCCCGCGCGGACCAGGGAGTTTTTGCCGCTCGACGCACTCGGGGCCGGGGGCCCGTCCCGCCCGCGGGCTCTCGTCCCCCCGGCGTGCCCCGCGGGTACGAGGGGTACGACGATGCCGCCGCCCAGACGAATGAGCGACGGCATCGGCGTTGACCCTGCGGGGAGCGTCACTCCCACTCGATCGTCCCCGGCGGCTTGCTCGTCACGTCGAGGACCACGCGGTTGACGTCGGCGACCTCGTTGGTGATGCGGGTGGAGATCTTCGCCAGCGTCTCGTACGGCAGACGCGACCAGTCGGCCGTCATGGCGTCCTCGGAGGAGACCGGGCGCAGCACGATCGGGTGACCGTAGGTGCGGCCGTCGCCCTGCACGCCGACGCTGCGGACGTCCGCGAGCAGGACCACGGGGCACTGCCAGATGTCACGGTCCAGGCCGGCCGCCGTCAGCTCCTCGCGGGCGATGGCGTCGGCCTCGCGCAGCAGGTCGAGCCGTTCCTTGGTGACGTCGCCGACGATACGGATACCGAGGCCGGGGCCGGGGAACGGCTGGCGCTGGACGATCTCCTCCGGCAGGCCGAGCTCCTGGCCGACCATCCGGACCTCGTCCTTGAACAGCTGGCGCAGCGGCTCGACGAGCTGGAACTCGATGTCGTCGGGGAGCCCGCCCACGTTGTGGTGGGACTTGATGTTCGCGGTGCCGGTGCCGCCGCCGGACTCGACGACGTCCGGGTAGAGGGTGCCCTGGACGAGGAAGGCGACCTCGGGGCCGTCCTCCTGGAGGATCTCCAGCTGGGCCTGCTCGAAGACGCGGATGAACTCGCGGCCGATGATCTTCCGCTTCTGCTCCGGGTCGGACACGCCGGCCAGGGCGTCGAGGAAGCGCTTCTCCGCGTCGACCACCTTCAGCTTCGCGCCGGTCGCGGCGACGAAGTCCTTCTCGACCTGCTCGGTCTCGCCCTTGCGCATCAGGCCGTGGTCGACGTACACACAGGTCAGCTGGGAGCCGATGGCCTTCTGCACGAGGGCCGCGGCGACCGCGGAGTCCACGCCGCCGGAGAGGCCGCAGATGGCGCGCTTGGTGCCGACCTGCTCGCGGATCAGGGCGACCTGCTCCTCGACGACGTTGGTGGTCGTCCAGGTCGGCTCGATGCCCGCACCCCGGTAGAGGAAGTGCTCCAGGACCTGCTGGCCGTAGGTCGAGTGCATGACCTCCGGGTGGTACTGGACGCCGTAGAGCTTCTTCTCGTCGTTCTCGAAGGCGGCGACCGGCACGACGTCCGTCGACGCGGTGACGGTGAAGCCCTCGGGGGCGGCGGAGCAGGCGTCGCCGTGCGACATCCAGACCGACTGCTCGGTGGGGGTGCCCTCGAAGAGGGTGGAGCCGGCCTTGGAGACGGTGAGCGGGGTGCGGCCGTACTCGCGGGCGCCGTTGTCGTCGACCGTGCCGCCGAGGGTGGTGGCCATGATCTGGAAGCCGTAGCACATGCCGAAGACCGGGATTCCGGCCTCGAACAGCGCACGGTCGAGACTGGGCGCGCCCTCCGCGTACACCGAGGACGGTCCGCCGGAGAGGATGATCGCCCGGGGCTTCCTGGCCAGCATCTCGGCCACCGGCATCGTGGACGGGACGATCTCGCTGTAGACCCGGGCCTCGCGGACGCGGCGGGCGATGAGCTGGGCGTACTGGGCGCCGAAGTCGACCACCAGGACGACGTCCGTCGTGGTGTCGGGGGCGGCGGGGGGTGCTGCTGGCACGGGAGCGGCCTTCCGGCGGTGGAGAGGGGGTCGGTCCTTCAATTCTACCGGCCTCGCACCATTGCCCCGCCGGACTCCCGTCTCACCATCCGGGCCCGGCGTGGACCCCGGCCCGGACCGGGGTCCATACTTGCTCCCATGCGTCAGCACACGACCTTCGTCTTTACCTATGGCACCCGGCCCGCCGGCTGCCATGGTCGTGCTGCTTGAGCAACTGACGAGCAACGTTCCAGGCGCCCCGGGCCGACAGGCCCGGGGCGTTCTGGCGTTCCGGACCTGTTCGCCCCGGGGCCTCAGCCCACCGGGAGTCACAGATGACCAGCACCGCACCCACGAGGACGGCCGCCGAGCGGACCGGAGCGCACACCGACGAGGCCGCGTCCCTGATCGGGGGCGCCCGGACACGCATCGACGCCCTGGACGACCGGATCATCGGCCTCGTCCAGGAACGGATGGCCGTCTCGGCGGTGATCCAGGAGGCAAGGATCACGTCCGGGGGCCGCCGGGTGAACCTCTCCCGGGAGATGGACGTCCTCAGCCACTACAGCGACGCCCTGGGCAGGCCCGGCACGGTGCTCGCCATGACGCTGCTGGAGCTGTGCCGCGGCCGGGTGTGACGTACGGGAAGGTGTAAGGCCGCACCCGCGTTCGGGCCCGGCCTCACCCGTACGGCGCGTGACCGGGTCCCCGACGGCTTCGTTGAACCAGGTGTCCGTGCCAGCCAGGGGCGGCATCGGCAGAAATCCACGCGTGGCTCCGCCGGGACGTGTGGCGTACCGCAGGTACGTCGTGGGACCACGGCCCGGCGCGTGTGACCGGTCGGCAGGGGACAGCAGTCCGGTCACCCATGTGCGGCCGGCCCCGGGGACGCCCGGGACCGGCCGCCCTCGGACCGGCGTGGACGACGGTCTCAGATCCGCTGGGCGCGGCGCCGGGTCGTCGCGTACAGCACGCCGCCCGCGGCCAGGGCGACCGCAGCGACGGCGGTGCCCACGAGCGCCACCGAGCCCGTGGAGGCGAGGAAGCCCCCGGTGCCCGTCGGGGCGGAGCCGGACGTGCCCGACGTACCCGTGGTACCCGCGTCGGACGCGGAGCCCGAGGTGGAGGTCTCGCCCGAGGCGCCCGGTGTGCCGGTCGCGGAGCCCGCCGTGTCACCGCCGGTGGCGCCCTCCGTGCTGGTGGAACCCTCCGACGTACCGCCGGTGTCCTCGGAACCGGAGTCCGTGCCGTTCAGCACGAGCTGCGCGGTGTTGTCGGTCCCGTCGGGGTCGAAGGGCAGGGCGGGGTCGCTCAGCCAGGTGTTCCGGACGGTGACGGCGCCCGAGGCGCCCGGGACCACCTTGTCGATCTTCAGCTCGAAGGGCAGTGCGATGTCCGCCCCGTCCCGCACGGTCATCGAGGAGTCGCAGAAGTAGCGGGGCGCCGCGCTCTGGTCCTCGCGGTACTTGCCCTCCGCCGTCACGCCCTGGCAGGAGTCCGGCTTGCCGGTGACCCGGGCGCCCTCGGGGACGGTGAAGTCGAGGGTGGCGACGGGCTCGCCGGAGCGGATGTAGCCGATCCAGGCCGGTCCCTCGTTACGGAAGCCGATGTCCGCTGTGACGGTCTCGCCCTCGGCGCCTGCGGCCTTGGCTCCGTACGCCGTGAAGTCGGCCGTGTTCTCGGTGCGGAAGTCGGCTTCCTGCTGGTTGTCCCAGGGGTCGAGGTCCGCGCTCCGCGCGGAGGACGCGGCCTTCTTCAGGGTCAGCTCCGGGCCGGTGCCCCGGGTGAAGGGCGCACCGGCGCGCTGCGCCGAGCGCTGGGCGGGGCTGTCCTCGTGGACGCGGTAGATGAAGGTGTCGTAGAAGGCGCGCTCGGTGGCCTTGACGGACAGCGGCTCCGCCAGCGTGTGGACGGCGCCCGGCTCGAAGGTGCCCGCGACCGAGCACAGGGCGGTGGACCAGCCGAAGCCCCCGGACGCCCCCTCCCCGGTCTCCCCGCTGTACTCGCAGTTGGCGTAGCGCTCGGGGATCTCCATGCCCCGTGAGTACATGAGGGTCAGCAGGACGCCGTCGGCGGCCCGGGTGCCCTTGTTGGTGAACGTGATCGGTGCGGGCTGCACATCGCCCGGCTGGAGCTCCTGCTCGAAGGGCAGCTGCTTCATGGCCAGGTCGGGGCCGCCGATGACGACCTTCGTCGAGAAGGGGGTGAAGGCGGCTCCCTCCGCCGAGCCGGTCACCTCGATGGTGCCCGAGGCGCCGTCCTCGCTGCCCTCGGCGGCGGCGAGGCCGAAGTCGGCTATGGAGTTGAGGCCCGACCAGACGCCGTAGTCGTGGCAGACGGCCCTGTCACCGGTGATCTCGCAGTCCGATCCCGTGTCCTCGGCCGGGGAGAGTTCGGCGACGCCCGCAAGGCCGCTGAGGTCGAGGGTGTAGGTCACCTCGCCCTCGTAGCCCATGCCGTCCGGGTCCGGGTCCGGGTTGTGGACGGTGAGCCCGAGCGAGGACTTCTGCGGGCTTCCGGTCTCCGGATACGGGTGCAGGGCCGTCTCGGCGGGTCCGCCGAGCGTGAAGACGGGGCTGTCGGCCTGCGCCGGGGCGCCGAGGGCGAGTGCACCGGCGGCGAGCACTCCGGCGGCTGTGAGGCCGCCTGCCGTACGGCGCAGCGCTGTTCTCGGGGAAGGGCGTGTCATCGCGAACCTCTGGGGATCAACGGAGCTGTGTGACTGCTGTGACTCAGCACGGGTTCGACCGTGCCGGGCCGCCAAGAGTCGTCCCGTACAAGATCACGAATTGAACAAGGTGCGGGGAGCGTGACGAAGGCCACAGGGAGATTCTGTGAAACCGGGGACAACCGTCGCCCCACCCGGTGGGTCATGTATGACGAACACACCGGCTCGTCCCGTGCTTCGCGACGGGTGGAGGGGCTGCACTCGGAGGGGGGTGCAGCCCCTTGGCATGCCTGCGGGGGCCTCGCGGCGCTCCGGCCTCGGGAGGTCCTGCGGCGTTCCGGCCTGCGGGGGCGCCTCGCGGCGCTCCCGCAGGCGCTGCCGGTGGCCGGCGGGTGTTCTCCGGCGCGGCTCAGACCTCGGTCGCGGCCTTCTCCGTCTTCTTCGGCGGCACCACCGGTATCCCCAGGAACGGCAGCTTCAGGGCGCCGAACGCCTCCTTCGGTACGGCGGGTGTCCGGGGCTCGACGGCGGCGAGCCGTTCGTAGGCCGCGTCCTGCGCCGGGCGCGGATCCGCCTCGCCCTTGTTGGGCCAGAAGGACATCGCGCGTTCCGCCTGCGCCGTGATGGTCAGCGACGGGTTGACACCGAGGTTGGCGGAGACGGCGGAACCGTCGACGACGGAGATGCCCGGGTGCCCGTACAGCCGGTGGTACGGATCTATGACGCCCTCCTCGGCGCTCGCCCCTATCGGGCAGCCGCCGAGGAAGTGCGCGGTGAGCGGGGTGCCCATCAGCTCCCCTATGTTCGATCCGGCGAAGCCGTTGATCTCCTGGGCGAGCAGCGTCGCGCCCTGGGTGGCCTCGGCTATCTGGGTCGGGTTGGGTGAGCCGTGCCCCTGCCGGGCGGTGAGCAGCCCCTTGCCGACGCCGCCGGGCTTGCGGTACGCGGTCAGCGAGTTGTCCAGCGACTGCATGACCAGGCCGATGATGGTCCGCTCCGACCAGCGCCGGTTGGACAGCGAGCGCATCAGGAGCCACGGGTGCCTGGCCGCACTGCCGAACCAGCTCAGCACCCGGTGCGTGCTGTAGGGCACCTGGAGGATGGTCAGCGCGCCCATCGCGTTGGAGCCCTTGCCGTAACGGACCGGTTCTATGTGGGTGTTCTCGTCGGGGTGGATCGACGAGGTGATGGCGACACCCTGGGTGAAGTCGGCCTTGGCGATGCCGTGCTTCCTGCGGTAGCGGCGGTCGCTGGTCTGTGCCCCCACCAGGCCCTCGGAGTTGGTGCGGGTCAGCTCGCCGAGCCGGGACGACAGCCGGGGCAGCAGCCCCTCGTCCTTCATCGTGTGCAGCAGGGTCTGGGTGCCGTACGTGCCCGCGGCGACGACCACCTTCCGGGCGCGCAGCACGGACGGTACCGCCTTGCGGCGCCGGTGCGTGGGCACGGTCGACACGCGGTAGCCGCCGTCGGGGCCGTCCGTGACCGCGACGACGGAGGTCATCGGGTGGATGACGGCGCCGGCCTTCTCCGCCAGGTACAGGTAGTTCTCGTTGAGGGTGTTCTTCGCGCCGTGACGGCAGCCCGTCATGCATTCGCCGCACTGGGAGCAGGCCGTGCGGTCGGGGCCGGCGCCCCCGAAGTAGGGATCGGCCGTCCGCCCGCCGGGCGTCGTACGGGTCGCGCCGTCGGCGTCCTGGCCGTCCCCGAAGAAGACACCGACCGGGGCGAGGTGGAAGGTGTCGCCGACGCCCATGGACTCGGCCACGGCCTTGAGGTGGACGTCCGCCGGGGTCACGGTCGGGTTGAGCCGCACCCCGAGCATCCGCTTCGCCTGGTCGTAGTACGGCGCCAGCTCGACCTTCCAGTCGGTGATCCCGGCCCACTGCCGGTCCTCGAAGAACGGCGCGGGCGGCACGTACAGGGTGTTGGCGTAGTTGAGGGAGCCGCCGCCGACACCGGCGCCGGCCAGCACCATCACCTTGCCCAGCAGATGCACCCGCTGGAGGCCGAACATGCCGAGCGCCGGGGCCCACAGGTAGTTCTTGAGGTCCCAGGAGTTCTTGGGGAGCGTCTCGCGCGTGAACCGGCGGCCGGCTTCCAGGACGCCGACCCGGTACCCCTTCTCACTCAGCCGCAGGGCCGAGACCGCGCCGCCGAAGCCCGAGCCGACGACGATGACGTCGTAGTCGTACGCGTCGTCGTCCGCCGCCGGGACGGACGGACCGGCCTGGTTCTGGGCATGGCTGTCCTGGGACATGGCTCTCCTCGGTACGAAAAGGACAGATAGGGGCGCTGGGGGTCAGCGCAGCCGGAAGGCCTTCATCGCCTTGAGGCTGCGGCTCATGAAGGCGGCGTACTTCTCGTCGTCCATCCCGAAGGCGGGGGCGAGGGGGATCAGCCGCTGCTGGGCGACCGTCTGGGCCTCGGTGTACTTCAGGATGCCCTCGGAGCCGTGCCGCCGGCCGAGACCGGAGTCCTTCATGCCGCCCATGGGCGACTGGACACTGCCGTACGCGGGTGCGTACCCCTCGTTGATGTTGACCGTGCCCGTCCGCAGCCGCGCGGCGACACGGTGGCCGCGTCCGGAGTTCCTCGTCCAGACGCTGGAGTTGAGGCCGTAGGGGGTGGCGTTGGCGAGGGCGACGGCCTCGTCGTCGTCGCCGAAGCGGTAGACGGAGACGACCGGGCCGAAGGTCTCCTCGCCGCAGACGGCCATGGGCGCCTCGACCCCGTCGAGGATCGTCGGCTCGTAGAAGAGCGGGCCGATGTCCGGGCGGGCGACACCGCCCGCGACGAGCGTGGCGCCCTTCTCGACGGCTTCGGCCACATGCCGGCTCACGGTCTCCAGCTGCCGCTCACCGACGAGGGAGCCCATGTCGGCGCCGTACGCGAGGGAGCTGCCGAGCCGCATGGCCTTCGTGCGGGCGGCGAAACGCTCCACGAAGTCGTCGGCGACCGACTCGTGGACGTACAGCCGCTCGATGGAGATGCAGAGCTGCCCCGCGGAGGAGAAGCAGGCGCGGACGGCGCCCGCGGCGGCCTTCTCCACATCGGCGTCGTCCAGGACGAGCATGGCGTTCTTGCCGCCCAGTTCGAGGGATACGCCGACGAGCCGGGCGGCGGCGCCCTGGGCGACCTCACGGCCGGTGCGGGTGGAGCCGGTGAAGGAGACGTAGTCGGCGCGGGCGACGATCTCCGGGCCGACGACCGGCCCCTCCCCCAGGACGACCTGGAACACCTCGGCGGGCAGTCCCGCCTCGATCAGGAGGTCGCGGGCCCACAGGGCGGTCAGCGCGGTCTCCGTGTCGGGCTTCATCACGACGGCGTTGCCGGAGACGAAGGCGGGAAGCGCGTCGCCGACGGAGAGTTCGAGCGGGTAGTTCCAGGGGGCGATCTGGCCGACGACCCCGCGCGGCTGGCGCAGCTCGGTGACCTTGGTGAGCGTCGGGACGACCCCGGTGTGCCGCTTCGGCCTGAGGTACGAGGCGGCCTTACGCCCGTAGTGCCGGGCCGCGACGGCGACGGCCTGCACCTCCTCGTGGGCGTGCAGCCGGGCCTTGCCGGTCTCCAGCTGGATCAGGTCGAGGACCTCCGACTGGCGCTGCAGGACCAGGTCGTGGAAGCGGAGCAGCACGGCGGCCCTGACCCGGACGGGGGTCGCGGCCCAG
>NZ_DATMVN010000228.1:0-3524 GCF_035563135.1 Streptomyces sp. | reverse complement strand
CAGCATCCACACGCTCGTCACCCTGCGCGACGACGTCGCCGGCACCGCGGGCGCCGATCAGGGTTCGCTGGTCACGACCGGCCACACCCTGGTCGCGACCTATGACTGGACGTTCCTGCTGTCCCAGAGCCTGATGCCGGTCTTCAACGCGCTGTGTCTGGGCTACGTGCTGTACCGGTCCGGCCTCGTCCCCCGGATCTTGCCCGCTCTGGGGCTCATCGGTGCGCCGCTGCTGCTGGCCTCCGACATCGCGATCTTCTTCGGCGTCATCGACCGCGTCTCGCCGTTCGCCGCGGTCGCCTTCATCCCGATCGCCGTGTGGGAGTTCTCGCTCGGCGTGTACCTGACCGTCAAGGGCTTCCGGCCGGCCGCCGTCGCCGCCCTGCCGCCCGCGCAGGCCGTCCGATGAGGGCCGCGGTCTACCACCGGTTCGGCGGACCGGAGAACGTGCGGGTCGAGGAGACGCCGCGGCCGACGGTCGGTCCGGACGACGTCCTCATCCGGGTCCAGACCAGCACGGTGAGCGCCGCCGACCACCGCGCCCGCAGCCGCGAGGTGCCCCGCGGGCTCGGCCTGCTCGCCGCCACCGGGATCGGGCTGCTGCGTCCCAAGCGCCGCGTGCTGGGCATGGACGCCGCCGGCATCGTCGAGGCCGTCGGCACCGACGTCACCCGCATCGCCCCCGGCGACGAGGTCATCGCGATGCTCGGTGCCAACTTCGGTGGGCACGCCGAGTACGCCCGAGTGCGGCAGGGCGACGCCATCGCCCGCAAGCCGCGGAACATGACCTTCGAGGACGCCGTGACGCTCGTCTTCGGCGGGCTCACCGCCCGCGGCTTCCTGAAGCAGGCCGACCTGGCGCCGGGTGCGGCGGTGCTCGTCAACGGGGCGTCGGGCGCCGTCGGCACCGCTGCCGTGCAGCTGGCCGCGGACGCCGGCGCGCACGTGACCGGCGTCTGCAGCGCCGCCAACCTGGACCTGGTGACCTCCCTCGGCGCGCAGCGGGTGATCGACTACACCACCGAGGACTTCACCGCGGAGGCTGCCACCTACGACGTGATCGTCGACTGCGTCGGCAACGCCCCGTTCGCGCGCGTGCGGCACCTGCTCCGCCCGCGGGGCGCGCTGCTGCTCGTGATCACCGACCTGCCGGGTCTGCTGCTGGCGCCGGTGCGCAGCAGGCGCACCGGGCACCTGGTCACCGCGGAGGTGGGGAAGTCCACCGCCGAGGACCTGGCAGTTCTGGTCGACCTGGCCGAAGCCGGCCACTACCGGGCGGTCCGCGACCGCACCTACGACCTCGCCGACATCGCCGAGGCGCACCGCTTCGTCGACACCGGCCGCAAGCGCGGCAACGTCGTGCTCCGCCTCACCGGTGAGCAGCCGGCGCCGTCGTCCACCGCCCAGCAGACCGAGGAGGCGTCGTCGTGACCAAGGCGCACGAGCGCAGCAAGCGCTACGGCGCCTAGGTGTACCTGGCCATCAGGTTGGTGCCAGGCGGCTGATCGGCGGAAGGCCCCGAGTGCGCTGTGGCGGCGTCGAGTGTTGTAGTGCTCGAGCCAGGGGGCAAGGGCGGCGGCACGGTCGGCGTTGCTGGTGAAGACCTGCCGGTAGGCCCATTCGGTGGCCATCGTGCGGTTGAGGCGTTCCGCCTTGCCGTTCTGCCGGGGCAGTGCGGCTTGATGAACTTCTGCCGGGCGCCGAGGGCGGCGCAGACTTCACCCAGGGAGTACTTGTAGGCCCTGGCGTTGTCGGTCATCACCCGTTCGATCCGGTCGATGCCGTGGGCGGCGAAGTAGGCCGCGGCCCGGGCGAGGAACGCCGCGCAGGTGGCGCCCTTCTCATCGGGCAGGATCTCGGAGTAGGCCAGCCGTGAATAGTCATCGACCAGCGAGTGCAGGTAGTCGTAGCCGTGGAGTTGACCCGCTTCGGTGGACACCCGGAACTTGGGCTTCCAGCCCGAGGAAGGGGTCCCGATGGGTGGCTCCTCTCCGGGACGCAGGCGATGAGGTCAGGCCGTCCCCGCCTCCGCTGCGACGTTCGTGGGCCGATCCATTGCTATCGGACACGCCTCGAGAGGCGCGATCCGCATGTTCACCCGAGCTCCGCATCAAGACGCGCGCAGGCCGCCACGGACACGCGACGGCTCCCCGCTGAGCCATCCGTCACGGGGCCGCCGGTGCGGGAGCCTCCGGCATCAGGCCGACCTGGGTCAGGTACTCGGCCATGTTCCAGTACAGGTGTTCCTCGGCGACCCGTCCGTCCCGCAGTCGCCCGATCGACAGTCCCTGGATCCGGAACGAGCGGCCGGTGTTGGGCAGGCCGCGCGCTTTGTCCTCTCGGTCATTCGTGCCGGACATGGTCCATTCCCCGGCCCACAGGTCGTCCGTGCTGACCAACAGGTCGCCCCAGTCGAGGCGGTAGTCGCTGGACATGGTCTCGGTCAGGTCAACGAGCATGGCGCGCACCGCGTCTGTGCCCTGCAGGCGTTCACCGAGCCCTTTATCGTCGAAGACGACGTCGTCGGTCATGCAGGCGAGCACCTTCGCAGGGTCGTGGCTGTTCCACGCGTCGACGTAGTCGAGCATCCAGCTCGGGATCCCGGAACGTCCGGTTCCACTGGTCATCGTCCCCACTCCATCGTGACCCCTGGTTCATCCCCCTGAGCCCCCGTGGGACCGCGAAAACTACTCCGGTCCCGGAGGCGGGTGAAAGAGACCAAAGGAGTGGGCGTGGACCATCCACTGGCTGCAGGACGTGGTGATCCATTCCTCCCTCGCTGCGGCCTGGGAGAACCTGTAGCCCCGTGGCGCCGCCCGCTGACGGCTCGGATCCGTTACAGGGGCGACTGACTCGAGGGGGCGCGGCCGGACAACCGGACCGTGGCGGTCACCCAGGCGCCGGGGGAGTCGCGGCGCCCTTCTCACGTCGGGCGGCCGGTGGCTGCCCACGCAGCGCCAGGACGGCGGACAGGAGCATCCGAGCCAGTGCAGGCTGTAGACGGCGTTAGCGAACGCGGTGCCCGATTGGCTCGCCACGACGTAGAAATCGCGGAATCGGCCCCACAGCTCGTTCTCTGTCTTACTTGCGGTGAGACACCCCAGGGGTGGCCGAGACGATCACCTTCCGCCCCGACGAGGACGCCCGGCGGGCGCTGGCCGTCCTGACGCAAGACGGCACCTCCGTCTCCACCGCCGTCCGAGCGGCTCTGATTCAGGCCGCCAAGATGGCCGCGCAGGACAGGCTCCGTGCCGAGGCCGCCGCGCTGGCCGCGGACGACGCCGACCGTGCCGAGGCCGCCCAGGTCCTCCGGGACATGGAGACGCTGCGTGCGTGGTGAGGTCTACCGCCTGCGCTCTCCCCGTGACGCCCGGGGCCATGAGCAGGCGGGCGTCCGCTACGCGGTCGTCGTCCAGTCCGACCTGCTGCCGCTGTCGACCTGGCTGGTCGCACCCACGTCCACCTCGGCACGAGCGGCCACCTTCCGTCCCGAGGTGTCCATCGAGGGCCGCCCGACCCGGGTG
>NZ_DATMVN010000227.1:0-3182 GCF_035563135.1 Streptomyces sp. | reverse complement strand
TGCGGGGAGACGCTACGGCCGTGCCGGGCCCTGCCCGTGCGCCGGCCGTCCGCCCCCGGCTTCCGGCTCATGGGCGGTTCCGGTCGCCGGCCCGAACGCGGTCCCGGCCCTGGGCGCCCCGTACGGGACCTCCCACTCCGGCTCCGGGTCCCGCGGCCCGAACAGAGCCGTCAGCCCCAGGTGGACGATCATCGCCGCGATGGGCCAGGCGAGAATCGCCGCCCCCACCGCGTGCAGCTCCAGCGGCGCGTCGAAGGTGACCCCCTTGCCGGCCTCCTTGGCGTGGGCCACCACATCGGACGTCGGCCCGAACCAGGAGCCGACCCCCCATGCCAGCAGGGAGCCGAGCAGCCCGCCCAGGGCGAGGCCCGCCACCAGCGGGATGCCTCCGCGCCGGCGGAAGAGGAAGACGGCGGCCGCCGAGACCAGGCCGAAGGCGAGCGCCAGCAGCACGAACGTGCCGTCGGCCCCCATGGCCTCCTCGCCCTCACTGTTCTTGAGGAAGACGGCGGTGTCGTCGGAGACGAGCGGCACCCGCGGCGCGAGCCACAGCCAGAGCAGCCCGAGGACCACACCCGCCACCGTCAGCACCGCGGCGATCACCCCGCCCTGCCGGAGCTCCGCGCGCCGCTCGGCCGCGTCCGGCTGCTCGCCGGGCACGGCGTGCGACCCGGACGGCGGGGCCTGCCACGGGTCGTTCGGTCGGGGCTGGTGCGGCGGCGTCAACGGTGCGGTCACGGTGCCATCGTGCCAGGCCGGCCCGGGCGTCGCCTCACCGGACCGCCGCACGCCGGTACGCCCATGTGGCCACGGCCAGCGAGAGCACACCGACCGCCGCGCACACCGCGAGGTCGAAGGCGACGACCGCCCAGTCGGGGTGGGCGTCGAAGGACCGCGACAGCGCCTCCACGCCGTAGGTCGAGGGGAGCAGATCACGCGCCCAGCCGACCGGTCCGGGCAGTCTTTCGGCCGGCAGCACGCCCAGCAGGAGCGCGGCCGACATGCCCAGCTGCCCGAGCAGCGTCGCCAGCTCCTGCCGCGGCGCCAGCAGCCCGAGCGCGGCGCCCAGCCCGGAGAGCGCGGCCCCGGAGAGCGGGATGACCGCGACGAGGACCCACAGGTGCGTCATCGGGAGGCCGAAGAGCGCACTGCCCGCCACCGCCGTGACGATCGTGCCGGGCACGGTGAACGAGGCGTACGCCCCCGCCGCCCCCAGCACCACCGCTGCGGGCGGCACCGGCAGGGTGGCGTAGTGGTCGAGCCCGCCGCCGGCCCGGAGCTGACCGAAGTACTGGGCGAGGAGGTTGAGCGCGACGAAGGCGACGACCAGCACGCTGGACCCCGCGACGACGGCACGCGCCTCGGCCCCGCCGTCGACGACACCGCGCATCAGCACCATGATCCCGACGGACTGGAAGGTCGCGACGAACAGCAGCGGGATCCGCGCGACCCTGGCCCGCGACAGCTGCGCCCGGTACACGGCGGCCAGTGACGGAAGGAGCCTGGCCCGCGGCGCGAGGGCCGCGGGAGCGGTGCGGGCGGGCCTGTCGGTCCGTACGGCGGAGGTGCGCACCTTCGGCCTCGCCACCTTCGCGGGCTCCGTGGGAACGATGCTCGTCACCTGGCAGTGCTCCCGTCCGACTCCGACACGTTTCCCGACACCTTCACCGTCCTGATCACGCCTTCACCAGCCCCTCGGTGGCCCTGGCGGCGTCCCCGCCGAGCGCCAGATAGACGTCCTCCAGGCTGGGCGTGGCCAGCGTGAAGTCGTCGAGCGAGGAGAAAGCCGCCCCGCCGGTCACCGCGGCCACCGCGGCCCGCGCCTCGTCCGGTCCGAGCCGCAGCACCCACTTGCGCCCCGACTCCTGGGCCGACTCGCGGAGCGCGGCCACCTCCGGGACGTCCAGGGGTGCTCGCTCACGCCACACCAGTTCCACCCGGACCTCGCCGGCCACCCGCTCCTTGAGCCCGGCCGGGGTGTCGCAGGCGATGACCTTGCCGCGTTCCATGACGGCCACCCGGTCCAGGACCGTCTCGGCCTCGATGACGTTGTGGGTCACGAGCAGCACCGTCGCCCCGTGCTCGGCCCGCCGCCGGTCGACGGCGGACCAGACGGAGCGCCGGGCCACGGGGTCCATTCCGGTCGTCGGCTCGTCCAGCACCAGGACGGGGCGCTCACCGACCAGCGTCGCGGCGAAGCAGGCGAGCCGCCGCTGTCCGCCGGACAGCTTCTTCAGCGGGCGCCCGGCCAGCGCGGTGATCCCGAGCTCCTCCAGTACGTCGTCGCGCGCGGCACGCGCCTCCCGTACCGGCAGGCCCCTGAGCCGCCCGGTGGTCTCCGCGGCCAGCGACACGGTCAGTTCGTCCAGGGCGGTGGACTCCTGGCCGAGGTAGCCGATGAGCCGTGAGGCCCTCTCGGGGTGGCGCACGAGGTCGTGTCCCAGCACCTCGACGCTCCCGGAGTCGGGCCGCATCAGCCCGGTGAGCTGGCGTACGAGTGTGGACTTGCCCGCGCCGTTGGGTCCGAGCAGTCCGAAGATCTCACCGCGCCGGACATCGAGGCACACCCCGTCGGTGGCGCGCACCTCGGGAGTGGCGGCACGGCCGCGTCGGCCGCGGACGGCGGGGTAGGTCCTGACCAGATCACGCACCGCGCACACGGTCCCGGTCCCGGTCTGTGCCTGTGCTGTGCCCGTA
Source organism: Streptomyces sp. (assembly GCF_035563135.1). Lineage (GTDB taxonomy): Bacteria > Actinomycetota > Actinomycetes > Streptomycetales > Streptomycetaceae > Streptomyces. The sequence goes on along the minus strand of NZ_DATMVN010000227.1, from coordinate 485 downwards.
CTCACGAGGTATGAGACTACGGGGTCGGATGCCCCGTACCGCGTCCGGGGCCGGGCAGCGCCGCCCCGCTCACTCCCCGGCAGGAACGTGCTCGGCGGCGGCCCGTACGTCGATCTCACGCCAGAAGCCCGCCCGGATGGCATAGCGGTCGTGCTCGTCGATCTGGTCGTCCTTGTGTGCGAGCAGCCCGAAGCGGGCCGCGTATCTCAGCAGTTCGCCGTCGATGCGGTGCGGGATGCGGGGGTACATGGTGGACAGCTTCTGCAGGTGGACGTTCTCCGGCAGCCGCTCCATCCAGCGCCGGGCGAAGACCTGGCCGACCTCGAAGGGGTCGCCGCCGACGGTGGTGATGTCCTCCTCCCGGTCCGCCCAGCGCTGTTCCGCGCTGGTGAGCTGGGCCAGGGTCGGCAGGGACGCGGTCTCGGCCGGTTCGCCGAGAGGACCGCCGCGCTCCACCCAGCCCCTGTCCGAGGACCAGCGCAGCG
>NZ_DATMVN010000226.1:0-2382 GCF_035563135.1 Streptomyces sp. | reverse complement strand
CCGAGGGCGGTGGCCGGCCCGCCGGCCTCTCACCGGCCCTGTTCCACAGAGCTGTCGCTCCGCCCTTCTCGCTGAGTCCTGGGCGGACGACGCCCACCCAAGGGGATACCCATGACTCGCGCCACCACGGTGCGAGCGGTTCTGGCTGCCGCCGTTCTGCTCGTCTCCGTGTTCATCACGCTGACCATGTCACCCAGACTCGGCCTCGACCTCCAGGGCGGCACCCGCATGGTGCTGCAGGCCAAGGACTCCGGCACCGCGAAGGCGGACCGGGAGAGCACCGACCGCACCCTGGAGGTGCTGCGGCAGCGCATCGACTCCCTCGGTGTCTCCGAACCGGCCCTGACGCGCTCGGGCGAGGACCGGATCATCGTCGAGCTGCCCGACGTGCAGGACCCGCGCCAGGCCGCCGACGTCGTCGGCAGGACCGCACAGCTCGGCTTCCACGAGGTCCGGGGGGCCAAAGCCGGGCAGAAGGACGGAGGGAGGACCCTGCCCGACGAACAGGGCGCCCCCCTCGCACTCGGCCCGGAGCGGCTCTCCGGCGGTGGCGTCAAGGACGCCACCGCACAGTTCGACGCCCAGCAGGGCGCGGGCTGGTCCGTCTCGCTCGACTTCCACAAGGACGCGGGCCAGGAATGGAAGCGGCTCACCGGGGACGCCGCGTGCCACCCGGCCGGGGACGAGAGGCGCCGCGTCGCGATCGTCCTCGACGAGAAGGTCATCTCGTCCCCCCAGGTGGATCCGTCGACCGGCTGCGAGGCCGGGCTGCCCGCGGGCTCCACGCAGATCACCGGTGCCTTCAGTGCCGACGAAGCACGGGAGCTCGCCCTGCTCATCAAGGGCGGCGCACTCCCCGTCCCCGTCGAGATCGTCGAACAGCGGACCGTCGGCCCGACGCTCGGCGCCGACGCCATCGAGGCGAGCGCCCGGGCCGCACTCATCGGCGCCGCCGCCACCGCTCTCTTCCTCACCCTCGTGTACCGGCTCTTCGGTGCTCTCGCCGCGCTGGCCCTGGGTGCCTACGGCGTGATCTCCTACGCCGCCCTCGTCGTCCTGGGCGTGACGCTGACCCTGCCGGGACTCGCCGGATTCGTCCTCGCCATCGGCATGGCGGTCGACGCCGATGTCCTTGTCTTCGAACGGGCCCGGGAGGAACACGCGGGCCGCGGGAACCGCTCGCTGCGCTCCGCGCTGACGGCAGGATTCCGTAACGCGTGGAGCGCGGTCGCCGACTCCAACGTCACCACCCTCATCGCGGCCGCCCTTCTCTTCCTCCTCGGCTCCGGACCGGTGAAGGGCTTCGGGGTCACACTCGCCATCGGTGTCCTGGTCTCCATGTTCTCGGCGCTCGTCATCGCCCGTGCGCTCACCGAGATCGCGGCCGGCTCCCGGTTCGTCGCCGACCACCGGGGCCTCAACGGCCTCGCACGGCCCGGCCGTGTCCGCACCTGGCTGAACACGCGCGACGTCCAGCTGTTCCGGTCGCCGCGCCGCTGGCTGCTGATGTCGGCGGCGCTCGTGCTCGTCGCCGTGAGCGGCATCCTCGTGCGCGGCATCGACCTGGGTGTCGAGTTCACCGGCGGACGGCTCGTGGAGTACTCCACCAGCCGCCCCGTCGGCATCGAGGCCGCCCGTGACACGATCGCCGCCGCGGGCTTCGAGGACGCCGAGGTCACCACCGCGGGCGACCAGGACCTCTCCGTACGCACCGGGAAGCTCGACGACGACGGGGAGCTCGCCCTGCGTTCCGCCCTGGCCGAAGCAGGCGGCGGGACCACCAAGGTGCGTGACGAGCTGATCGGGCCCAGCCTCGGTGACGAACTGCGGCGGAACGCGCTCATCGCCCTGGGCATCGCGGTGTTCGTCCAGCTCGCCTACCTCGCGGCCCGGTTCCGCTGGACGTTCGCCGTCGCCTCGGTCGGAGCCCTGGTGCACGACGTCATCGTCCTCGTGGGGGCCTTCGCCTGGCTCGGGCGCCCCGTGGACGGGATCTTCCTGGCCGCCCTGCTCACCGTGATCGGCTATTCCGTCAACGACTCCGTCGTGGTCTTCGACCGGGTACGGGAGCTGTGGGCCGGGAACCGTCGCACACCGGTCGCCGACGTGGCCGAGCGCGCGGTGCTGCAGACCGTGCCGCGCACCGTCAACACGGGGATGGGAGCCCTGTTCATCCTGGTCGCCCTCGCGGTCCTGGGCGGCGACTCCCTCGCGGACTTCGCCCTCGCCCTCCTCATCGGCATCTGTGTCGGAACGTTCTCCTCCGTGATGACCGCGGTACCGGGGGCGCTCCTTCTGGAGAGGAGCCGGAAGGCCCCGCCGCCGGCCGGGAAGCGGGCGCCGAAGCGCGGTGAGCCGGCCGGGCGGACGCGCCGGGACCCC
>NZ_DATMVN010000225.1:0-8984 GCF_035563135.1 Streptomyces sp. | reverse complement strand
AGCGGGGAGATGCCGACCTCCTCGGTGAACATGGCCACGCAGGCCGGCATGAGGACCTCCATCTCCTCCTTGCGGACCCTGCGCACGAGCGGGTCGGGCACCACCTCGGCCGAGGGGCGCTCGGTCACCATGAGCGGCTGGTGGGGGCGGACCTCGCGGGCGGGGCCCCAGCTGGGTTCGAGCAGACGCCACAGCTGGGCCGTGGGGCCGGCCGGTCCGACGATCGAGGAGCAGCGGCGGCCGGCCCGCCGGGCACGGTCGGCGAAGGCCCTGACGGCCTCGGGGGTGGCGCAGATGGGCACGAGGTTGGCCCCGGCGTAGCAGAGCGAGCGCAGCCGCCCGTCGGTGTACCAGCCCCACATCTCGCCGCCGAGCCGCCAGGGGTCGAGCCCGGCGATCTGGACGCGGGAGGTGACGAACGCGTTGTCCACGGGTTCGCTCTCGAGGATCGCGAGCGCGGCGGGGAGTTCGCCGGGGTCGAGGACCCGGGTGGTGGTCTGCGTCAACACTGGGGCCTCACCGAACGGTCTGCTGATGTCCGCACTGTACCGAACAAGGTTGTGGGGCGCCGCCCCGGACGGGCAAGGGCCGGGAGGACACAGCTGTGCCCCGCAGGCAGCGGCCTGCGGGGCACGGGGAGGCGGGAGGTCAGCCGGCGATGGAGACCTGGGGCTCGCCCGAGGCGATGCCGTCCTTCTCCATCTGCTCGGCGATCTTCATGGCTTCCTCGATGAGGGTCTCCACGATCTTCGACTCGGGGACGGTCTTGATGACCTCGCCCTTCACGAAGATCTGTCCCTTGCCGTTGCCGGACGCCACACCCAGGTCCGCCTCGCGGGCCTCACCGGGGCCGTTCACGACACAGCCCATCACGGCGACCCGCAGCGGGACCTCCATGCCCTCCAGGCCGGCGCTCACCTGGTCCGCCAGCTTGTACACGTCCACCTGCGCGCGTCCGCACGACGGGCACGAGACGATCTCCAGGCGCCGCTGCTTCAGGTTCAGCGCCTCCAGGATCTGCAGCCCGACCTTGACCTCCTCCGCCGGAGGAGCCGACAGCGACACCCGGATCGTGTCGCCGATCCCCTCGGAGAGCAGCGCGCCGAACGCCACGGCGGACTTGATCGTGCCCTGGAACGCCGGCCCCGCCTCCGTGACACCCAGGTGCAGGGGGTAGTCCGACTGTGCGGCCAGCTGGCGGTAGGCGTTCACCATGATGACCGGGTCGTTGTGCTTGACCGAGATCTTGATGTCCCGGAAGCCGTGCTCCTCGAAGAGGGACGCCTCCCACAGCGCCGACTCCACCAGAGCCTCCGGTGTCGCCTTGCCGTACTTCTTCAGCAGCCGCGCGTCCAGCGAGCCGGCGTTCACACCGATGCGGATCGGGGTGCCGGCGTCTCCCGCCGCCTTCGCGATCTCCTTGACCTTGTCGTCGAACTGCTTGATGTTGCCCGGGTTCACCCGGACCGCCGCGCAGCCCGCGTCGATCGCCGCGAACACGTACTTCGGCTGGAAGTGGATGTCCGCGATCACCGGGATCTGCGACTTCTTCGCGATCGTCGACAGCGCGTCCGCGTCGTCCTGCGTCGGACAGGCCACCCGCACGATCTGGCAGCCGGACGCCGTCAGCTCCGCGATCTGCTGCAGCGTCGCGCCGATGTCCGACGTACGCGTGGTCGTCATCGACTGCACCGACACCGGTGCGTTCCCACCGACCGCCACCGAGCCGACCTGGATCTGGCGGCTGACCCGTCGGTCGGCGAGCTTGGTCGGAACGTCCGGCATTCCGAGAGAAATCGCAGTCATGCGCTGAGCATCCCCAAGGTGTGGATCAGTGTGGATCGAGGTCCCGAGAACGGCGGGCTCCGGGCTTCGAGGTTACGGCACCCGGGACGGACGGGGCGCACCCGTGCCGTCGGAGCACCCGATGGTGTGCGGCCGGCCACCGTCCGTGCGACCGGCCGCCACCCGTGCGGCGTCCGGGCGTCAGGTGATCTTCACGGGGTTCACGATGTCGGCGACCAGCACCAGCAGTGTGAAGCAGATGAAGATCCCGGCGACCACATAGGCGACGGGCATGAGCTTCGCCACGTCGAACGGGCCGGGGTCGGGCCGCTTGAAGACCCTGGCCACGTTGCGGCGCAGGGATTCCCAGAGCGCACCCGCGATGTGTCCGCCGTCCAGCGGGAGCAGCGGCAGCATGTTGAACAGGAAGAGCGAGAGGTTGAAGCCCGCCAGCAGGAACAGCATCATCGCCATCTGGTTCTGTGCCGGGACGTCCAGGTTCATCACCTCGCCGCCGATCCGGGCCGCGCCCACCACGCCGACCGGCGAGTCGTCGGCGCGCTCGCCGTCGCTGAACGCCGCGTTCCAGAGGTCGGGGATCTTGGAGGGCAGGGCGATGATCGAATCGACGCCGTTCTCGATCATGTCGCCCATGCGGACGACCGAGTCACCGAAGGAGAGCGGCAGGATCTCGGTCCTGGCGGCGAAGCCGAGGTAGCCCGCGCTGATGTACTGGCCGGGGACGACCTCGCCGTCGGCGTCCTTCTTGGCGACGGCGTTCTTCTTCAGCACGGCGTTCAGGGTCTGTTCCTGGCCGTCGCGCCGCACGGTGATGGTGGCGGGGCCGACGGTCTGCCGGATCCTGTCCGACAGGGTGGCCCAGTCGTCGATCCTCCGGCCGTTGAAGGCGACGATCCTGTCGCCCTCCTCCAGGCCCGCGGCCTTGGCCGGCGAGACCGGGTCGGACGCCTTGCAGGTGTCGCGGTTCTCGCTCTGCGCGATCACGCACTGCTGGACGCCCGCGACCTCGGTGGTCTGGGTCTGGAAGCCGAAGGTCATCGCCACGCCCATGAAGATCGCGACGGCGAGGACCAGGTTCATGAAGGGGCCGGCGAACATCACGATCACGCGCTTCCACGGCTTGCGCGTGTAGAAGAGGCGCGTCTCGTCGCCCGGTTCGAGTTCTTCGAAGGCCGCGGACCGGGCGTCCTCGATCATGCCGCGCCACGGTGAGGTGGAGCGCGCCTCGATCCGGCCGTCGGGCCCCGGGGGGAACATACCGATCATGCGGATGTAGCCGCCCGCGGGGATGGCCTTGATCCCGTACTCGGTCTCGCCCTTCCTGCGCGACCAGACGGTCGGCCCGAAGCCGACCATGTACTGCGGCACCCTGATGCCGAAGAGCTTGGCCGTCGACAGGTGGCCCAGCTCGTGCCAGGCGATCGAGAACAGCAGACCCACGGCGAAGATGGCGATACCGAGGATCGTCATCAGGATCGTCGTCATGCTCATGCGTGCGCCTCCGCTGTCGCTTCCGCCGAGAGTTCGCGGGCCCTGGACCGGGCCCAGGTCTCCGCTTCGAGGACGTCCGCGACCGTCAGTGAAGTTCCCGTGGCGGGGGTGCCGTGTTCGGCGACCACCGATGTGACCGTATCCATGATTCCGTTGAAGGGGAGCCGTCCGGCGAGGAAGGCGTCCACGCACTCCTCGTTGGCGGCGTTGAACACCGCGGGGGCCGTGCCGCCCAGGGTGCCCACGTGCCGGGCGAGCCCGACGGAGGGGAACGCCTCGGTGTCGAGGGGGAAGAACTCCCAGCTGGAGGCCTTCGTCCAGTCGAACGCGGGGGCCGCGTCCGGGACCCGCTCGGGCCAGCCGAGACCGATGGCGATGGGGCCCCGCATGTCGGGCGGTGTCGCCTGGGCGAGGGTGGAGCCGTCGGTGAATTCCACCATCGAGTGAACATACGACTGGGGGTGGACCACGACCTCGATCCGGTCGAACGGGATGTCGTAGAGCAGATGTGCCTCGATGACCTCCAGCCCCTTGTTGACCAGGGTCGCGGAGTTGACCGTGATGACCGGGCCCATCGCCCAGGTCGGATGTGCCAGGGCCTGCTCGCGGGTCACGCCGGCCAGCTCGTCGCGCGTGCGCCCCCGGAACGGGCCGCCCGAGGCGGTCACGACGAGCTTGCGGACGTCGGCGTGCTTCCCCGCCGCGAGGGCCTGGAAGAGCGCTGCGTGCTCGGAGTCGACCGGGATGATCTGGCCGGGGGCCGCCAGCGCCTTCACCAGGGGGCCGCCGACGATCAGTGACTCCTTGTTGGCCAGGGCGAGGGTGCGGCCCGCCTCCAGGGCGGCGAGGGTGGGGGCGAGGCCGATCGACCCGGTGATCCCGTTCAGCACGGTGTGGCAGTCGCCCGCCGCGAGATCCGTGGCGGCGTCGGGCCCGGCCAGGATCTCCGGGAGCGGCTCCCCCGCGCCGTACACCTCACGCAGGGCCTCGCGGAGCGCCGGCACCTTGTCCCCGTCGGCCACCGCGACCGTGCGTACGCGCAGCTGCCGGGCCTGCTCGGCGAGGAGCTGGACCCTGCCGCCCGCGGCGGAGAGCGCGGTGACGCGGAAGCGGCCGGGGTTGCGCAGGACCAGATCGATGGCCTGGGTGCCGATGGACCCGGTGGAGCCGAGGATCACCAGATCCCGGCGGCCTTCCGCCGCGTCGAAGACGAGATGCGGGTCGGCGAGGGGTGCGGGGCTGTCGCTCATGGCCCCCATTGTCGCCGCATCCACCGGGCGCGCCGACAGGGTGCCCCCGTCAGTGCGTGCCTCAGGCCTGCCCGGCACGGAATTTCTTCCACTGGGCGGCCATGACGTCCTCCGGGACCCCGCCGAGGTCCTGGGTGCCGAGGATCTCCGCGCGGAACGCGAGTGTGGTGGAACCGGACCGCAGGACGGTGAGGTACTCGTACAGCTTCAGCTTCCCCTTCACGTCGACCACGGTGAAGCGGTACGCCTTCGCCTCGTCGGCCTCGGCCGCGAAGGCGGGCAGCGCGGCGGGTTCGGCCTTCTCGTACCTGGCGCGCGCGACGGCCCGTACCTCGGTGAAGCCCTCGGCACAGTCCCGGCCGGCCCTCTCCAGCGACGCCATGACCTTCGCGGCCTCGCCGTCACCGTACGAGCGCAGGGTCACGTCGACGGTGACCCCGAGCATCTCCTCGGGCTTGTCGGCCTTGCGCTGCACCTGGGCGACGGGGTGGTGGCCGCCGACGTCGCCGGCGAGGCTGACCAGCGGCTGGCAGACGGCGGGGTCGGCGGTGTACGAGTCCCCGAGCGGCCCGCCCAGGGCGTACTCGGACGCGGTGAGGCCGCCGGCCTGCTCCCCGTCGGCGAAGGCGACGGCGGTGAGCTGCGCCTCGGTGAGCCCGCCGGCCGGATCCGCCGTGGCTGCCGGACGCGAGGAGGCGGGGCCCGGCCCGGCCTCGCCCCTGCCGTCGTCACCACCACCGGCGCAGCCGATTGGACCCAGGAGGACCGCCACCGCGCATCCCGCCGCCACGGCGCCCCGTCGGCCGCCCGGCCCGTACACCCCGAACATCCCTGCTCCTGTCCGCCGTCGACGCGCCGCGATCCGTGTCCTGATCGCGGCCGGGGCTCGATTGTGCGGCATGCCGCGGGCGGGCACAGCCGTTCCGCCTCAGGTCGTCACATCCGCGTGGTCCTCGCCACGAACTCCGCGAACTCCTCGTGGAAGCGGGGGAAGGTCTTCCGTACGCAGCCGGGGTCGTCGTAGCTCATGCCGGGTGTGCGCAGTCCGGCGACGGCGAACGACATCACGATGCGGTGGTCGCCGTGGGTGACGATCTCGGCGGGGCGCGGGGTGCCGGGGTGGATCTCGATCCAGTCGGGTCCGGTGCGCACGGTGATGCCCATGTTCCGCAGGTTCTCCGCACAGGCCTCCAGCCGGTCGCACTCCTTCACCCGGGTGTTGGCGACGTCCTCGATCCGTACCGGTGAGGTGGCGAACGGCGCGATCGCCGCGAGGGTCGGCATCGTGTCGGAGATGTCGCGCATGTTGACCGTCAGGCCGGAGAGCCTGCCGGAGGACCGTACGGTCGTGGAGTCCGCGGTCGTACGCACGTCGGCGCCCATCCGGCGCAGCACGTCGGTGAAGCGCAGGTCGCCCTGGAGTGCGTCCGTGCCGAGGCCGGGGACGGTGACCTCACGGCCGGTGAGGGCCGCGGTGGCGAAGAAGTAGCTCGCGGTGGACGCGTCGGGCTCGACGGCGTAGGTGGTGGCGCGGTAGCCGCCCGGGGGGACGGTGAAGGTGTTCCCCTCCCGGACGACGTCGGCGCCGAAGCTGCGCATCATCGCGAGGGTGATCTCGACGTACGGTGCCGAGACGAGCTCGGTGACGTCGATCCGGAGGCCTTCGGCGGTGAGCGGGCCGAGCATGAGGAGGGCGGTGAGGTACTGGCTCGACTCCCCCGCGTCGAGGGTCAGTTCACCGCCCTTGACGCCCGAGGCCTCGATGGTGAGCGGGTGATGGCCCTGGGCACCTTCGTGGCGCAGGCCGACGCCGAGGCTCCGGAGGGCCTCGGTGAGGGGTGCGAGGGGGCGGCGGCGCATCTGCGCGGACGCGTCGAAGCGGTAGGTGCCCCGGGCCGCTGCGGCGGCGAGTGCCGGCAGGAAGCGTGCCGTGGTGGCGCCGTCGCGGCAGTGGACGTCGGCGTCGGTGACGGCGGGGCCGGCGGGCCGGCCCTCGATGTGCCATCGGTCCGGCTCGCGGCTGACCCCGTATCCGAGGCGGGTCAGTCCTTCCGTGAACCCCTCGGTGTCGTCCGAGTGCAGGGGGCGCAGGAGGGTGGTGGTGCCGTCCGCCGCGGCGGCCAGGAACAGGGCGCGGGCGGTGACGGACTTGGAGCCGGGGATGTCGATGACGGTCACGGGCGCCCATGTTGCCTTGTCGCGGGTGTGCCCGCGGGGCCCGTCCAGGCAGTGGACGGGCCCCGCGGGGAGTGCCGGGTTCAGCGGATCGGGCGGTGGACGTCGTCCCCGGTGGCCGGGCCCGGGGTGGCGTCGGCGATCCAGGGACCGTCGCCGCTGGGGTCGATGACGCCCTCCTCCAGCCAGGTGTAGGTCCCGGAGAGGACCCCGTCGACGACGCGCTTGTCGATGGCGTCGGTGTTGGACCAGAGCCGGCCGAAGAGCTCCTCCACCCGGATGCGGGACTGCCGGCAGAACACGTCCGCGAGCTGGTACGCCTCGCGGCCGTGGTCGCCGTCGGCGCGCAGGTGCTCGGCCCGGACGCAGGCGGCGCTCATCGCGAAGAGTTCGGCGCCGATGTCGACGATCCGGCCGAGGAAGCCCTGCTTGGTCTCCATGCGGCCCTGCCAGCGGGACATCGCGTAGAAGGTGGAGCGGGCCAGCTTGCGGGACGAGCGTTCGACGTACCGCAGGTGCGCGGAGAGGTCGGGGTGCCCGGGGACGCGGAACTCGCCGTAGGCGTTGGGCAGCCGGCCGGGGCCGCTGACCAGTTTGGGGAGCCAGCGGGCGTAGAACCCGGCGGCGTTGGCGCCCGCCCTCGCCTTGTCGGAGAGCGGCTTGTCGGGATCGATGATGTCGCCGGCGACCTTGAGGTGGGCGTCGACGGCCTCGCGGGCGATCAGCAGGTGCATGATCTCCGTGGAGCCCTCGAAGATCCGGTTGATCCGCATGTCGCGGAGCATCTGCTCGGCGGGGACGGCGCGTTCGCCCCGGGCCGCGAGCGAGGCCGCGGTCTCGAAGCCGCGTCCACCGCGGATCTGGACGAGCTCGTCGGAGATCAGCCAGCCCATCTCCGAGCCGTACAGTTTGGCGAGCGCTGCCTCGATGCGGATGTCGTTGCGGCTCTCGTCGGCCATCTGGGAGGAGAGGTCCACGACGGCTTCGAGGGCGAAGGTGGTGGCGGCGATGAAGGAGATCTTCGCGCCGACCGCCTCGTGCCGGGCGACCGCCCTGCCCCACTGTTCGCGGGCGGCCGACCATTCACGGGCGATCTTCAGGGACCACTTGCCGACGCCGACGCACATGGCGGGCAGGGAGAGGCGGCCGGTGTTGAGCGTGGTGAGGGCGATCTTGAGGCCGGCGCCCTCGGGACCGATGCGGTTGGCCGCGGGGACACGGACCTGGTGGAAGCGGGTCACGCCGTTCTCGATGCCGCGCAGTCCCATGAAGGCGTTGCGGTGCTCCACGGTGATGCCCGGGGAGCCGGCCTCGACGACGAAGGCGGTGATGCCGCCCTTGCGGCCCTCGGACGCGGGCACCCTGGCCATGACGACGAGCAGGTCGGCGACGACGCCGTTGGTCGTCCAGAGCTTCACACCGTCCAGGACGTAGTCCCCCCCGTCGTCGGGCACGGCCGTGGTCGCGAGCCGGGCCGGGTCGGATCCGACGTCGGGTTCGGTGAGGAGGAAGGCGGAGATGTCCGTCCGCGCGAGGCGGGGCAGGAAGGCGTCCTTCTGCTCCTGGGTGCCGAACATCTTCAGCGGCTGCGGTACGCCGATGGACTGGTGGGCGGAGAGCAGCGCGCCGATCGAGGGGCTCGCCGAACCGGCCAGCGCGAGCGCCTTGTTGTAGTAGACCTGGGTCAGACCCAGGCCTCCGTACCTGGTCTCGATCTTCATGCCGAGCGCGCCGAGCTCCTTGAGGCCGTTGATCACCTCGTCGGGGATCCTGGCCTCGCGCTCGATCAGGGCGCCGTCGACCCGGGTCTCGCAGAACTCCCGCAGCCGGGCGAGGAAGGCCTCGCCGCGCCGCACGTCGTCGGGGGCCGGCTGGGGATGGGGGTGGATCAGGTCGAGCCGGAAGCGTCCGAGGAAGAGTTCCTTGGCGAAGCTCGGCTTGCGCCAGTCCTGTTCACGGGCGGCCTCGGCCACCTGCCGTGCTTCGCGCTCGGTGACTTTGGGGGCCTGGGGAATGTCGGATGGGGCGGACATGAGGAGCTCACCTCGCCGCGAGTCGGGGTAGGGGTCGGGCCGTACGCGTGCCGATCGGTACCACTCGTCCGTATCTACCCGATCTGCGGCGGCCCCACCACCCCTGCGGCGGGCGCCCCGGGGCACGGGAGGCGGCCGCGGCCCTCGCACCGGCAGGCCCCTCGGGCCGGGTCCGGCCTGCGGCTTTCCCCTCATGACGCGCCACGGGGAGACCCGCCGGGAATCGGCC
>NZ_DATMVN010000224.1:0-11653 GCF_035563135.1 Streptomyces sp. | reverse complement strand
CGCGCACCTGCTGGGACAGGCGGGCGCGCAGGCCGGCCAGCGCCTCGGCGGCGTCGTCGGCCGGGACGTCCGCCACGGGTACGCGCAGGGGCGGTACGTCGGGCAGCACGCGCTGGTGTCCGTCCTCCACGACCGCGCGGAGCATGCCGTGCCGTCGGACGAGGGTGTTCCAGGCGTGTTCCAGCCGGTCCAGGTCGAGGTCCGTACCGTCGAACTCCGTGTAGTGCCAGGTGCCGACGCCGCCGAGGGTGAAGCGCGGGTCGCGACCCGTGTGGTAGGCGGCCTGGACGTCCGTGAGCGGGAAGGGCTCGTGGGCGTGGTCCGGGTCGGTGGCCAGGGCGGGTGCCGTCTCGGCGCCATCGACCTCTTCGGGGCGCAGCGTCTCGCAGAAGTGCTGGAGCACGGGGCGGGCGAAGAGGTCGGCGACGCGGGCGCCGGGGAACCCGGCGGCACGCAATCGGCCGATCATCCGGGTCGCGACGAGCGAGTCGCCACCGAGCAGGAAGAAGCTGCTCTCCCGGCCTACGTCGGCCATGCCGAGCAGGTCGGCCCACTCCGCCGCCACCGCCGTCTCGACCGTTCCGACCGGTGCCGAGGTGCGGGGGCCGTCGTGGCCGGCCGCCTCGGTCAGCGCCCGGCGCACGGCGGCCCGGTCCAGCTTGCCGTTGGCGGTCAGTGGCAGGTCGCGCAGGACGACGAGGCGCTCGGGGACCATGTAGGCAGGCAGCCGCTGCGCCGCCCGACGCCGCACCTGGTCCGGATCCGGTGCGTCCCCGGGCGCGGACACGGCCGCGGCGAGGTGCCGTGCGGGGGTGTCGAGGACGCAGGCGACCGCGTGCAGTACGGCGGGGTCGTCCTCCAGGGCGGACTCGACCTCGCCGAGTTCGATGCGGTGGCCGCCGATCTTCACCTGGTGGTCGGCGCGGCCCAGGAACTCCAGTACGCCGTCGGGCCGGTAGCGGGCGAGGTCGCCGCTGCGGTACCAGCGTTCGCCGTCGTACTCGACGAAGCGCTCGGCGGTGCGTTCGGGGTCGGCCCGGTAGCCGTCGGCCACACCGGGTCCGCCGATCCACAGCTCGCCGGGGACGAGGTCGGGGCAGTCGCGTCCCCGTCCGTCCACGACCCGGGCCCGCATGTTGCGCAGCGGAACGCCGTAGGGCACGGACCTCCAGGCGGGGTCGGTCTCCTCGACCTCGAACACCGTGGAGTGGACGGCTGCCTCCGTCATGCCGCCGAGCGCCACGAAACGGCAGCCGGGCACGAGGGCTCGCAGCCTGCGGGGCTGGTCGAGCCCGACCCAGTCCCCGCCGAGCAGCACCATGCGCAGGCTGTCTCCGAGGCCCTCGTCCTCCCCGGCGGCCATCAGCAGGTCCAGCAGGGCGGGCACGCACTGCACCAGCGTCACTTCGTGCTCGCGCACCAGGCGGGCCCAGTGGTGGGCGTCGCGGCGGTGGTCCTGACCGATCGTGACGACCTGTCCGCCGACCGACAGCGGGGTGAAGATGTCCCAGGTTGCGAGGTCGAAGTCGAGCGCGGAGATCGCCAGGGTGCGGTCGGCGGGGCCGAGGCCGAGCTGTTCCTCCATCGCCTCGACCGTGTTGACGACCGCGCGGTGCGACACCTCGACGCCCTTGGGCAGTCCCGTGGAGCCGGACGTGAACAGCACGTAGGCGGGCAGGGCGGGGTCCGGCTGCACCACGGGGGCGGGCTCCCGCGTCCCGGCGTCCTCCAGGAGGAGCACCGGGGCAGTGGAGACGCCCTCGCTGAGCGGCGCGTGCTCCCGGTCGGTGAGTACGGTGGATGCGCCGGCCACGGAGTGGATGCGTTCGCGGCGCACGGCGGGCTGCTCGACGCCGACGGGGGCGTACGCGGCGCCCGCGGCCAGGATGCCGAGGACGGCGGCGATCTGGGCCGCACCCTTGGGCAGGGGCAGCGCGACGGTGTCGCCCTCGCCCACCCCGTGCTCGCGCAGAAGCGCGGTGATCCTTCGGGCGGTGTCGGCGAGTTCGCCGTAGGTGAGGGTGTCGCCGCTGGTGCGGACGACGGCGACGCGGCCCGGCTCGGCCTCGGCGAGCCGGAAGAACCGGGTGTGCAGGGCGCGGTCCGGCAGTGGCGTGGGCGGCAGGGCCGCCACCGCGCGCCTCGGCAGGACGTCGGGGGCGAGGAGGCCGTCCACGGTCCGGGACCAGGTGCCGGGGTCGGTGATCAGGCGGGCGATGAGGCCGCGGTAGGCGTCGAACGCGGCGTCCGGGACCCCGGCCTCCAACACCCCGTCGCGGACGTCCCAGTTGAGGAGCAGGCCGCCGTCCAGCTCGGTGACCTGGGCGTCCAGGTAGACCTGAGGGCCCTGGGAGATGATCCAGGAGGGGCGGCCGAAGGACTTCTGGACGTCCTGCTCGAAAATCTCGCCCAGCCCGATGGCGCTGGTGTAGACGACCGGGGCCAGCACGGGGGCTCCCTCGGCGCGGGCGAGGTCGCGCAGTACCTCCACCCCGCCGTACGCGCCGTGCGAGATACCTTCCTGGAGGCGCTCCTGAAGGCTGCGGGCCTGGCGGGAGAACGGCAGGGACGCGCCGAGGTCCGCGTCGAGCAGGACCGAGCTGCTGAAGTCCCCGACCAGACCGGCGACGTCCTCGGTGATCATCTCCCGGTCGAAGAGCGGAAGGTTGAGCAGGAAGCGCCGGCTGTCGCTCCAGGCGGCGATGACTTCGGCGAACGCGGTGGCGAGGGCGGCGGCGGGGGTGATGCCATGCCGTCGTGCCGCGCTGATCAGGGCGGCCTTGTCGGCGGGACCCAGCCAGTGGTGCAGGCGGCGGGAGTGGGTGAGCGCGGCGTCCTCGGCGCTCACCGGGGTCAGCAGGTCGACGGTCGTCGGCAGGCGCGGAGCGCGGGGCAGCTCCGGCAGGCGTTCGCGCCACCAGGCCGCGTGCTGCTCGCGTTCCGCCTTCCGCCGGGCGTCGTGCTCCGCGAGGTACCGGCGGTAGTCGAGGGCGAGTTCGCGGGGCTGGTCGCCGGGACAGCCGTAGAGGCGGTGCAGGTCGGACAGGAGGACTCTGAGGCTCAGCGCGTCGCCGGCCATCATGTCCAGGTCGATCTGCAGTCGGGTCCGTCCGTCAGGGAGCAGGCACAGGGCCGCGCGGAAGACGTCGCCGGAGGTGATGTCGGGGCGGGCGTGGGTGTTGCGCTCGCGCAGCAGCTCCAGTTCGGTCTCGGCGTCGTCCGGATCGCGGTCGCGCAGGTCGTGAACGGTGAGGGGGTCTCCGGGCGCGCCGTAGTGCTGCCGTCCGTCCTCGTCGAAGACGGCCCTCAGCATGCCGTGGCGGCGCACCAGAGTTCGCAGGGCGGTGCCGAGCCGGACGGGGTCGACGTCGTGGCCGTCGAGTTCGACGTAGAAGTGGGCGGCGACACCGCCGAGCGGCTGGCCGTCCTGGCGTCCGATCCAGTAGGCGTGCTGCATCGTCGCCAGCGGGAAGGGTTCCGTGTCGGAACCCGGCGCGTCGGTGGAGGCGAGCGTGCCGGGGGTGGCGGGGCGTGTCGTGGCGGTTTCCTCGGCGGCACGCTCGTGTGCGAGCAGGGCCGTCCAGGCGCTGAGTGTCGGAGTGCGGGTGAGGTCCTGGAAGGTGACCGTGCTGCCCGCCCGCCGCCAGGTACCGACCAGGGACATCAACTTCAGTGAGTCGAGACCCAGTTCGAAGAGGTCCCGGTCGTCGTCCAGCTCGTGTGGCGCCAGCTCCAGGGCGCGTGCCACCGCTTCCTGCACCGCGCCGGACACGTGATGGGCCCCCTCGTCTGCCGCTGCTCGTGTCTGGACGACTGCTTCATCGCTCACTGATGGGACCTTCCGGTCGGAGGGGGCGGGTGGGGTGACTGGCGCCGGAGGCGGGGCTTCGGCGGGGGACCGCAACACCTAGGTAAAAATGATTATCATTTCTATACTTCACATCCTAGTCACACAAGGGTCCGTGGCGCCAGAGCCCGAGGCCCGAAGATGAGAGGCAGGGCCCCATGACCGAGACCGAACAGACCTGGTCCGAGGCGGAATCGGCGCGCTATCGAGCCGTGGGCCACTGGCAGGGAGTGACGTTCGGCGCGCGGCTGCGCCGATCAGCGGCCGACCACGGCGACCGTGTCGCTCTCGTCGACGGGGACCGCCGGTGGAGCTACGCGGACCTGGACGCCGAGGCCGACCGCGTGGCCCATGGACTGCGAGGTCTCGGTATCGGGCGGGGCGACCGCGTCCTGGTCCAGCTCCCCAACCGCGCCGAGTTCGTGCTCGTCTGGTTCGGCCTGCAGCGCCTCGGCGCCGTGCCGGTGCACGCCATGCCCGGCCACCGGCGCCGGGAGATAGGTCACCTGGTACGCGTGTCGGATGCGGTGGCCTGTGTGGTGCCTGACCGGCACGCCAGGTTCGACCACCGGGAGCTGATGCGCTCGGTGCGGGCGGAGCACGGGCCGGGCCGTTCGCCACGGGTCGTCGTCGTGGTCGGCGATCCGGGCCCGGAGAGCAGCTTCGTCTCCTTCGAGGCGCTGCGGACGGCTTCTTCCTCGACGCCCGCCGACACCTCGCCGGACACCGTGCAGGGGTCGATTACCGATGACGGCGGAGCCAACCCGGCCGACGTCGCCCTCCTGCTGCTCTCCGGCGGCACCACCGGCCTTCCCAAGCTCATACCGCGCACCCACGACGACTACGCGTACAACGCCCGCGCCTGCGCCGAGGTCTGCGCCCTCGACGAACGGACCGTCTACCTCGCGGTGCTGCCGATCGGGTTCAACTTCACCTTCGCCTGCCCCGGCGTGCTCGGCACCCTGATGGCCGGCGGAACGGTCGTCGTTGCCCCCGACCCCAGCCCTCAGACGGCGTTCGCGCTCATCGAGCAGGAGGGCGTGACCCTGACCTCTCTCACTCCGCCGCTCGTCCCTCACTGGGTGGACGAGGCGGCCTCCGGCACCTGGGACCTGGACAGCCTCGCCGTGGTTCAGGTCGGCGGGGCTCGGCTGCCCGAGGAGCACGCCAGGAAACTCGGTCCCGCACTCGGAGTGACCGTGCAACAGGTCTTCGGCATGGCGGAAGGGCTGATCAACCTGACGCGCCTCGACGACCCCGAGGACCTCGTCTGCGCCACCCAGGGCCGGCCCGTCTCGCCGGACGACGAGATCCTGGTGGTGGACGCCGACGGCAGGCCCGTGCCGGACGGTTCGGCGGGGGAACTGCTCACCCGCGGGCCGTACACGCTGCGTGGCTACTACCGCGCTGAGGACCACAACCGCACGGCGTTCACCCCGGACGGCTACTACCGGACCGGCGATGTCGTGCGACGGCTGCCGACCGGGCACCTCGTGGTGGTGGGCCGGATCAAGGACCAGATCAACCGCGGTGGCGAGAAGATCGCCGCGGTCGAAGTGGAGGAGCAGCTGCTCACCCATCCGGCGATCACAGCGGCGGCGCTGGTGGGTGTGCCGGACGAGCAGCGAGGTGAGCGGACCGTCGCCTTCGTGGTCTGCGACGGCGAGGCCCCGGGCGCGCGGGAGGTGGCCGTGCATCTGAAGGAGCGCGGACTCGCCGAGTACAAGACGCCGGACGAGGTCGTCCAGGTCACCGACCTCCCGCTCACCGCCGTCGGAAAGGTCGACAAGGCCACTCTCGCGCGGGAGATGCCGCGTCAGTGACGCGTGGTACGGAGCGGCACCCGCCACCCGGCCGGGTGCCCCTCCTGCCCACCGTACGAAGCCACGCACCCGCGCCTACTCGGGCGCCGTGAGGACCGGACCGCCCTCACGGGTGAGCAGGTTCCGGGTGACGGGATGCTCCGGGTTCACCAGTACGCGGTCGGCCCGGCCGGCTTCCACCACCCGCCCCTCGTCCAGCACGACGACCTGCTCCGCGTGACTGGCCGCCGCGGCCAGGTCGTGCGTCACCATGACGACGGTCAGACCGAGCGCCCGCCGCAGGGAGCCCAGCAGGTCGAGGACCCTGCCCGCCGTCTCCGGGTCGAGAGCCGAGGTGATCTCGTCGCAGACGAGGACGCGCGGTTCGGCGGCCAGCGTCCGGGCGAGCGCGACGCGTTGCCGCTGCCCCCCGGACAACTCCCCCGGCCGGCGGCCCAGTAAGTCCGTGTCCAGCCCGACCAACCCGAGCAACCGCACCGCCTCGTCGGACGCCGCCCGCGTCGGCAGTTGCCCGACTCTCCTGAGTGGACGGGTGAGCGCGACGCCCACGGACTCGCGCGGGTTGAGGGCCCCGCGGGCGTCCTGCGCGACGAGTTGCACCGGAGCCCCACGCCCCCCTCTCGCAGCGTCGCCCCGCCACTCGATGATCCCCGATGCCTTGGGGTGCAGCCCGGCGAGACAGCGGGCGAGGGTGGTCTTCCCCGATCCCGACGGCCCGACGACCGCGGTGCAGGAGCCCGCCGGGACGGTGAGGGAGACGTCGTGCAGCACGGGGTCGCGCCCGTGGACGGCGTGCAGTCGCCGCACGGAGAGCCCACCGGCGACGGGGGGTTCGGCGGCGGTGACGCGGGCGACCTCGCCGTGGAGGCCGCCGCCCGGGGCAGCCCGGGGCCGTTGGACCGGCAGCGGCGCCACCGGCATCCCGCGCCCGGCGATCCGACCCGCTTCGAGGCGGATCACGTCGTCGGCCACCGAGCCGATCCACGCCGGGTCGTGGCTGACCAACAGTGCGGCGCGGTCCCCTTGGCGCAGGACGTCGGCCAGCAGGGCGCGCATCCCGTCGGCCAGGACCGGGTCGAGCCCGCTGGTGGGCTCGTCGAGGACCAGCAGCCTGGGCCGGCCCGCCAACGCCAGCGCGAGGGCCACCCGCTGGGCCTGCCCTCCCGACAGTTGCCCGGGCAGCCGCCCGCGGAACTCCGGATCGGCCGGAAGCCTTACGGACAGCAGGAGTTCACCGACCCGGGCACGGACGCCCTCCCTGTCCTTCTCGGACGAGCGCAGCCGTACCGCCTCGGCGATCTGGCCGCCGATCCGCAGCGCGGGATTCAGCGAGGAGGCCGGGTCCTGGCCCAGGAAGGAAACCACCCGGCCACGCAGCCGGCGGGCGTCCGCCCGGTCGAAGGGATCGAGGCCGACGACCCGGACGGTTCCGGCGCGGACCTCCAGGCCCGGTCGCGCATGTCCGAGGAGGCCGTGCGCCAGACTGCTCTTACCCGATCCCGACCGGCCGACGACCCCCAGTACCTGCCCGGCCGACAGCGAGAGGCAGACGTCGCGCAGGACGGGCGGCCCTCCGGCCACAGGGCCCAGGGTCAGCCCGCTGATATCGGCGAGCGTCTCGGCGGCCGGCGGCGGGGGCGTCGAGAGGCCGGTCATCCGGCACCTCGCCCCACCGTGTCCGCCAGCCGCCCGGCCAGCAGGCCGACACAGACCGACAGCAGCACCAGCAGCAGCGCCGGGGCGAGGAACGGTGTGGCGGCCAGCGTCGCTCCGGGGACGTTCTCACTCACCATGCGCCCCCAGTCGGGAGTCGCCCCGCCCGGTCCGAGACCGAGGAATCCCGCGGTGGCGGTGAGGTGCAGGGAGGCGACCAGACGCAGCGCCGTGTCCGTGAGAGCCGGTCCGGCGATGTTGGGCAGCACGTCATGGCGCAGTACGGCCCACCGGGTGTCGCCGCGGGCCAGCGCGGCCTCGACGTATCCGCTGGAGAGCACCGTGTCGGCAGCGGCACGCAGTACACGCGTGGAGAACGGGACGGTGGCCAGGGCGACCGAAGCCACCAGGGCGGTGTGGCTGCCGGGGAACCCGGCAGCGAGGACGAGGACGACCAGGAGGGCGGGAAGAACAGCCAGGGCGTCCACGCAGCGGAGCAGCAGGTCACCCAGTCGGCGCGAGGCCAGGGCCGCCAGGACGCCCGCCGTGATGCCGACCACTCCGGCAGCCGCCGTGCCCGCCAGCGCGGTGAGCACGATCGTGCGTCCGCCGGAGAGCACCCGGCTCCCCACGTCCCGGCCCAGCACGTCGGTGCCGAGCAGGAACCGGCCGTCGGGCTGCTGGAAGGGGGCGGCGAGTTGCGCGGTGGGGCTGTGCGGCGCCACCAGCGGGCCGGCCAGCGCGAACAGGAGGACGAGCAGCGTGCCCGCCCCGATGAGCAGCGGCGGCCTGTGACGTCGGGGCGTACCGAGCCCACCGGTACGTGTCCGTCTCGCCCACGGTGTGAGGACCGTCGTCATCGTTGGTGTCCCTTCCGCGCGTCGAGCAGCCGCGCGCAGATGTCCCCCGTCAGCAGCACCAGGAGCATCACTCCGGCGAGCGCGGTGGCGATGCCCTGCACCATGGGTATGTCCCGCGCGGCGACGGCCAGTTGCAGTTCCCGGCCGATACCCGGGTAGTCGAAGACGTTCTCCACCACCACTGCGGATCCCACCAGCGCCCCCGTGGTGAGGGTCAGCGCCTGGACGGCGGGCCCCGCGGCGTTGGGCAGGATGTGACGGACAGCGAGCCGTACCCCGCGCACTCCGTTGAGCCGTGCGGCTTCGATATAAGGGGTGGCCGCCACGTCTGCGGCGGAGACCCGCAGGAGCCTGGTGGCCACCGCCAGCCCGACGGCGCTGAGCGTCAGTACGGGCAGGATCAGCGCGTGCGGCACATCGAGCGGCGTACCGCCCAGGGGGATGACGGAAACACGCGGCAGGAGCTCCAGCCACACCGCCAGTACCGCGACGAGCAACGCGGCGATGACGAACTCCGGTACGGCGGCAAGGACCTGGGCGGCCGTCGAGACGAAGCGGTCGGCACCGCCCCCGCGCAGCCCGGTCCACAGGCCCAGGAGCGCTGCCAGTGGCGCGGTGACCGCGAGCGTCAGCCCGGCGAGGAGCAGGCTGTTGGGCAGGCGAGTGGCGAGGACGTCGGTGACCGGCCGCTCCCCCACGAAGCCACGGCCCAGATCCCCCCGGACCGCGCCTGCCACCCAGTCCGCGTACCGTTCGGCGACCGGCCGGTCCAGCCCTAGTTCGGCGCGGACCTCGGCGCGCTGCGCATCGGAGGCGTCCATCCCGGCGACCGCGCTGACCGCGTCGCCCGGAAGGACCGCCGTGGCCGCGAAGATGGCGGCCGACAGCACGACGAGCAGGACGGCCGCCCCCATGAGGCGCCGGCCGACGAACGCGATCAGGCTCACGCCAGCGACGCCTGCGAGAAGCCGGGGAACTGCTCGAAGAGATCGTCACGTATCCCACGGACCCCCTTGGCCTGGGCGTTCAGGTTCGGTTTGAAGACCGGCAGCACCTGGTTGCCCTCCTCCCAGCGTGTGCGCTGCGCCTGTGTTCCCAACTTCCTGGCCTCGGCCTGGTCGCTCTCGGCGCGGGCCTTCGCCACGAGGGTGTCGGTCGCGGACTCCTTCCAGCCGAACGCCGACGGCGATCCACCCGCCGTGCTCATCTGGTAGGTCGACAGCGCGGGGATGGGCATCTGGTAGGAGCCAGCCAACGGCAGCGCCGCGTAGGCGGGGAAGTCCGCGTAAAGCTGTCCCGCCGGCAGTTCACGCACAGACGTCCGGACACCGACCTTCTTCAGGTCCTCGACGAAGAGGGTGGCCATCTCGACCATGCCCGGCGTCTCCGGCCCGGTCGTCAGCGCGACCTTCATCCCCTCGGCTCCGGCCTCCTTGAGCAGCGCCCGAGCCCGCTCCGGGTCGTGGGCGCGCTGGGGCAGGCCCTCCGCGTAGTCGGGGAAGCCGATGGAGGGCAGGTCGTTGCCGACTTCGGCGTTGCCGTAAAACACCGTATCCACCATGGCCTGCCGGTCGACCGCGAGCTTGAACGCCTCGCGCACCCTGGGGTCGTCGAAAGGTTTGGCCTTCATGTTCATCTGGAAGGACAGGCCGACCAGGTACGGGCTCTCCGTGGGGACGAGTTCGACGTTCCCCTTGTCCCCGAGTGTGCGCGCGGTAACGGGTGAAAGGTCGTGCGCGAAGTCGATCTCACCGCCGGTGAGCGCTCCTGCCCTGGCGGTCGAGTCGGCGATCGACCGCAACTCCAATCCGTCTAGGCGGGGTACGTGGCCGTAGTGGTCGTCGTAGCGCTCGAACGCCGCACCCTGCCCGGCCGTGAACTCGGTCAGCCGGAAGGGGCCGCAACTCGGCATGCCCTTGCGGAAGTTCTTGGTTCCGTCCTTGACCACCAGGAAGTTGCCCTGGCAGAGGATCATGCGGCCGTCGGCGATGGGCCGCAGGGTGGGCAGTACGACCTTCAGGTCACCGTCGGCCCTGGCGTGCGCGAGGTCGAAGTTGGCGGCGGCGAGCCGGTACACGGGCAGTTTGCTGTTGGCCGCGAGGGCGCTGAGGGAGTGCAGGACGTCGGCAGCGGTCAGCTCGGAGCCGTCGGTGAAGCGGACGCCGGGCCGCACGTGCAGGGTGTAGGCCGACAGATCGTCGGCGATGTCGATGCCCTTGAGCACGCCATAGCGCACCCCGTCGGGCCCGCTGGGGTCCAGGTTGCCCAGGGTGCCGTGCCAGGCTCGGGCACGCACCAGGTCGAGAGCGGACGGGCCGTTGAAGAAGTCGAGCGTCTCCGAGGCGCCGCCTCCGACGAAGGCGGCCCGCAGCGTGCCGCCCGAGCGGGGCGACGAACCCGGTCCGGTCTTGCGGTCGGATGCGGGCTCGTCGGTGGAGCACGCCGCCAGCAGGCCGGGGCCCACCGCCATAGCCGCGGCCCCCGCAGCACCGCGACGGAGGAAGGCGCGGCGATCGATCTGTCTGGACATGCTTCTCCTTGACGTTCTGCTGAGCTGATCAAGAAGCCGTGGCACATGCACGGCGTGTGAAGTAGGGCCCAGCGGGAGCCGGTGACCAGTAGGTCAGCAGCGCGCTCGGCCGCGAGATGTATCGCTTCCGTCACGTCTGGGCGCTTGGAGCGTCCCGCAGCGCTCGTGGACTACCGCGATCTTGCGGACTACCGCAAGGCCAGGGCGCCAGACGGGCAGGCCCACACGGCCTCACGCACCGCATCCGACTGGGACGCGGGAGGCTCCCCGTCCAGGACCAGCACGAGCCCTTCCTCTTCGTCCTGGTCGAAGACGGTCGGCGCGGCGAGCACACACTGCCCCGCCCCCACGCACCGATCCCGCTCGACACTGATCTTCCGGGCTTCGGACGCCCGGCCTACCACGGTCATGAGGACCCCTCCCCTGCCGCCGTCCACGCGACCACCTGTTCGACAGTCAGACAGTAGTCGGTAATGACTTCCATATTCAACTAGCCCTACACTCCGCCCGCGAACACCCCAGGACTCCATCCGCCAAAGCCCCAACCGTTCTTTGAATCTCTTATGGAAATGATTACCATGTGCATCATCACTTTGGAGGTGGGCAGCCTGCGCGAAACATCCGCAACACAGCTGCCGGCCCCGTTGCGCCCGACACGCCAACGGAAGGCCGTGATGACCGCACTGCACCAGCGAGCCGGCTTCACCTCCGCGCAGGAGTTGCACGAGGCGCTGGAAGCCGACGGCATCACCATTGGCCTGACCACGGTGTACCGGACTCTCCACGCCTTGGACCGGTCTGGACAGCTCGACGTCGTACGAGAGAAGAACGGGGAGCGGCTGTACCGACCCCGGCCCGCCGACGGGCACCGCCACTATCTCGTCTGCCGTGACTGCGGCCTGAGCATGGAGGTCGAGGCCGGCGTGGTCGAACGCTGGGC
>NZ_DATMVN010000223.1:0-14223 GCF_035563135.1 Streptomyces sp. | reverse complement strand
CTCACCGGCCAGGAACGTGCCGTGCTTGCTCTGGAGCGGCGTTCCTGGCCGGGTCCGGGTGCGAAGGAACGGGCGGTCCGGGAGGAGCTGGGCATCTCGCCGGTCCGCTATTACCAGCTGCTCAACGCGCTCCTGGACGACCGCCGCGCCCTGGAGGAGGACCCGGTCACGGTGAACCGCCTGCGCCGGGTCCGCGAGGCGAGGCGCGGCCGCCGCTGAGGCGCAGGGGAGCGAGCCGCGGCGGCGCGTTCCGCGCCACTCGCAGAATTTCCCCGCCGCACCCCTTCTGTTGGCCGTGCCTGGCTACTCTCCCGACGCCCGGTCCGTCACAGGAGAGGCAGTACGCCCATGAGCACTCCGGTCCACCGCACCTCGCCCCAGCGGTCCGCAGCCGCCCTGGTGCCGGCCCGGCAGCGCCGGGAGGGGAGCCGGGCCGGGAGCACGCCCGCACGCCCGCCGGAGCACGCCCTTCTCGACATGCAGTCCCGCGCCGGCAACCGGGCCGTGACCACGGCGGTACAGCGCGCCCGGGACACCGGGGGAGGAGGGGCGGCGGAGAACGGCGGCGCGTCCGCCGGAGCGAAGAAGAACTATCGCGACCGGATCGCCGGACTCCTCGACAGGTTCAAGAAGAACCTCGAACCCATCGACACCTTCATCAAGGGTTTCCAGACCCCCACCAACGCGGCCTTCACCCAGCAGGCCGCCGTCGCGGCCAACGAGGGCCTCAAGCACTCCGCCGCCGCCTCGGGGACCTCCGCGGCGTCGGGGAACCTCCTCACGGAGGCCGCCGGCACCGTGGTCAGCGGCATGGACGCGTACAAGAACATGAAGGACGCCAAGAAGCAGGAGACCGGGGCCGGTCACCACACGGCGAAGAAGAAGGCCAGGACCAAGGGGGCCGACGCGGTCGTCGGCGCCGCCGGTTCGGGAAGCTACAGCGCCGCCATCGCCAAGGAGGTGACCAAGCTCCAGAAGGCGGCGGACGCCGCGGTGGCGTCCGAGGCGAGCGGTATCGCCAGCGCTTCCGTCGGCGCGGTCAAGGGCATGCGGTCCGCCTTCCGCGTCGGGGGAGCGGCCCGCAAGTACAAGCAGATCAAGGAGCTGGGAGATCCCCACCTCGTCCACGCGGGGTCACTGGCCCGGCTGAACGAGTCGCGGGAGCAGGCCGACTGGGCCGCGGCGGAGGCGTACGTCGCGCTGGACGCCTACTGGAAGCAGGAGGGCGAGGGACGGCTGGAGCTCGTCTCCGAGGCCATCGACGCCGCCTGGGAGGCGATGGGTGAAGCCCGTGACGCCGCCGAGAGCCTCCAGCGCGCCGAGAGGGACGTGGAGAAGCTGCGCACGGCGCAGGAGTACGCGAAGAAGAAGCAGCTCACCAAGATGGGCAAGGAGACGGTCAGCGGCGGGGGCGAGTCCACCAAGGCCGCGGCCGGCGTCGTGACGGCGGTCGCGGCGGGAACGGCCGGGCTGGCGAGCAACCCGGTCGGATGGGGCCTCGCCGGGGCCGGGGCCGGCCTCGTCCTCGGCGTCACCATGTACAAGGCGCTCCGCGCCGCCACGAAGCGCTACGAGGAGGCCCGCCACCCCGGGCGCTGGGCGCCGGAGGGCGAGACCCTGGAGGAGAAGTCCCGCAAGGAGTCGCTGAAGCACGCCCTGAAGTTCTGGAAGAAGGTGTCGAAGGGCGAACGCCAGGCCATGGCGCGCGAGATCTACGCCCTGGCGGCGGGTCCCGACATCTCCGGGAGCGGCGGCACGACGGACGAGATGCGGGAGTCGGCCAGGGCGCTGCTCATCGCTCTCAAATCCGGCCCCGCCAAGCACAAGCTGGAGCCGGAAGCATGGGCCGAGTCCCTCAACGACCCGGCGAGGACCGCCGCCTGGATCCAGGAGATAGCGGAGCAGCTGGCCTCGGGGTGACCGCCGCGGACGGGCGCGGCGCGGGCTCCGCCGCCCGCCCGGTCACCGATACGCTCGGACCATGGGCACCCTGGCACACCCTCTCCCGACCCCGTCCACCCAGGCCGGCCGCGAAGGCCTCGCCGCACTCCTCGCCCGCCCCTCCCGGGCGGTCGTCGCGCTGGATTTCGACGGCACCCTCGCCGACATCGTCCCGGACCCGGAACAGTCCCGCGCCCACCCCGGCGTCGTCCCGGCCCTCTCCGCGCTCGCGCCGCTGGTCGCCGCCGTCGCCGTGATCACCGGCCGCCCGGCCGGCACCGCCGTCCGCTACGGCGGCTTCGCCGGAGCGCCCGGCCTGGACCACCTCGTCGTCCTCGGCCACTACGGAGCCGAACGCTGGGACGCCGCCACCGCCACCGTGCGCGCCCCCGCCCCGGACCCCGGTGTGGCAGCCGTCCGGGCCGAGCTCCCCGCAGTGCTGGAGGCGGCGGGCACGGGCAGCGGAATCTGGGTCGAGGAGAAGGGGGACCGCGCGGTCGCCGTGCACACCCGCCGCGCCGCCGACCCGCAGGCCGCCTTCGAGGCCCTGCGCGCCCCGCTGGCCGGCCTCGCCGCCCGGCACGGCCTGATCGTCGAACCGGGCCGCCTGGTCCTGGAGCTGCGCCCGTCGGGCATGGACAAGGGTGTGGCGCTGGAGGAATACGTGAAGGAGGTCGGCGCCGAGACGGTGCTGTACGCCGGCGACGACCTCGGCGACCTCGCCGCGTACGCCGCCGTGGACAAGCTCCGCACCCAGGGCGCCGCCGGTCTGCTGGTGTGCAGCGGCACCGGGGTCCCCGCCCTCGCCGAGCGCGCCGACCTGCTGCTGCCGGGCCCGGCAGCGGTGGCCGAGCTGCTCGGGGGCCTGGCCCGGCAGCTCACCCGGGGCTGACGTCCCCGTCCCGCAGCGCGTCCAGCTGGTCCAGGAACCACTGCTGCGGCGGCAGCGCGGTCGCGGCGGCGGCCAGGTGCTTCGTGCGGGCGCTCCGCTCGTCGGGCTCCATCGTGAGCGCCTCGTGCAGCGCCGCCGCCGTGGCCGACACGTCGTACGGGTTGACCACGATCGCGTCCTCGCCCAGCTCCTCGTACGCCCCCGCCTCCCGGGAGAGCACCAGCGCGCAGCCGTTGTCCGAGACGACCGGGACCTCCTTGGCGACCAGGTTCATGCCGTCGCGGATCGGGTTGACCAGGGCCACGTCCGCCAGCCGGTACGCCGCCAGGGAGCGGGCGAAGTCGTCGTCGACGTGCAGCAGGACCGGGGTCCAGCCCTCGGTGCCGTACTCCGCGTTGATGGCGTCGGCGACCCGCTGGACCTCCGCCGTGTAGTCGCGGTAGACCGCGAGGTCCTGGCGCGAGGGGTAGGCGAAGGCGACGTGCACCACGCGCTCACGCCATTCGGGACGCTGCTCCAGCAGCGCCCGGTAGGCGTGCAGTCCACGGACGATGTTCTTGGAGAGCTCCGTGCGGTCCACCCGCACGATCGTGCGCCGGTCCGCGCCCACCTGCTCCCGCAGGATCTCCATGCGGTCGTCCACATCCGCCTCGCGGGAGCGGCGGCGCAGGAAGTCGGCGTCCGCGCCCAGCCCGTGCACCCCGATCCGGGTGCGGCCGGTGCCGCCCAGGACCTCCGTGCAGCAGCCGATGAAGGCGTCCGCCCAGCGGCGGGTCAGGAACGCGGCGCGGTCGGCGCCCAGGATGCCCTTGAGCAGCTGCTCACCGATGTCGTCGGGCAGCAGCCGGAAGTAGTCGACGGGGGCCCAGGGGGTGTGCGAGAAGTGCCCGATCCGCAGGTCGGGACGGAGCTCGCGCAGCATGCCGGGGACCAGGGAGAGGTGGTAGTCCTGCACCAGGACGGCGGCACCCTCGGCCGCCTCCTGGGCGAGCGCCTCGGCGAAGGCCCGGTTGTACGCCTCGTAGGAGGCCCACTGCCGGCGGAACTCCGCGTCGAAGACGGGCTCCAGCGGCGTCTGGTAGATCATGTGGTGGACGAACCACAGCACCGAGTTCGCGATGCCGTTGTACGCGTCCGCATGGACCCCTGCGTCGATGTCGAGCATCCGGACACCCGGTTCGGACACCCCGCGCCGGACCGCCTCGCGGTCCCCGTCGCTGAGGGCGGCGCACACCCACAGCTTGTCGTCGACGGCGCTGAGGCCGGACACGAGCCCGCCCCCGCCCCGTTTCGAATCGAGCGTTCCGTCCTCCCGCAGTGCGTACGACACGGGGCCGCGGTTGGACGCGACGAGAACCTGGGCGGCGTGCTCGGAGACCATGAGCGGAACCTAGCCCGATCCGGAGGGTGCCAAACGTGGGAGATCAGGCCGCGCGGCGGTCCACGTACTCCGTGATCTCCAGCATCGGCGGACGCTCCTCGGTGTCGACGGCGTACGTGTGCGGTACGAAACCGTTCTCGCCCCGCTCGAACTGGGTGATCTCGGGCCGCACGATGGCGGCCCGGGAGAGGCGCAGCTGCGCCGTGCGGTAGATCGTCGCCGCCATCCTGCCCAGCGCCTGGCCGTCCTGGTGGCGGTGTTTGCGCACACCGACGTCGACCTGCGCCAGGGCGTCGAGCCCCACGGTGTTCAGGGCGTCGACGAGCAGGCCCAGCTCCACTCCGTAACCGACCGGGAAGGGAAGCTGTTCCAGCAGGGAGCGCCGTACCGCGTACTCCCCGCCGAGCGGCTGGACGAAGCCGGCCAGCTGCGGCCAGTGCAGGTTGAGCAGGGGGCGGGCCATCAGCTCGGTGACCCGGCCGCCCTGACCTGCGGATCCGTGGAGCGGCCGGTCGTACATCGCCTTGACGAAGTGCACGTCGGGTTCGGTGAGCAGCGGGCCGACGGTGCCGGAGACGAAGTCCGGGGAGAAGTCCTTGAGGTCGGCGTCGACGAAGCAGACGATCTCTCCGCTGGTCACCATGAGTGACCGCCAGAGCACTTCGCCCTTGCCGGGGACGGTGGGTATGCGCGGCAGGATCTCGTCCCGGTGCACGACGCGGGCGCCCGCCTCGCGGGCGACGGCGGAGGTGCGGTCGGTGGAGCCCGAGTCGATCACCACGAGCTCGTCCACCAGGGGGACGCGCTCCATGAGCTCGTGCCGGATCGTCTCGACGATCGCTCCGACGGTCGCTTCCTCGTTCAGTGCGGGCAGCACGACGCTCACGGTCGTGCGGTGCGGGTCCAGCGTCCTGGCGGCCACGAGCCGGTCCAGCGGGCGATCGGCGGCCGACCAGGAACGCCTGCTCAACCAGCGTTCCATCTCTTCCAGCACGGTCGGTTCTCCCTGGGTGTGATCCATCTCGCGGTACGGACGACTGGTTCCGACGTCCGATGTGTCGGTTACAGTCTGAGCAACGCGGACGAGCCTCGCACGTCGGGGTGGGTCCGCGGACAAATGCCCGGACCCGTGGTCCGGTGCCACAGCGCTCATCCAGAGGGACTGAGGGAACGGCCCGTTGAAGTCCCGGCAACCCTCCTGCCGACCGCGAGGTCACGGTGGGGAAGGTGCCAATTCCGTCTTGCGGCGAAATACGTCGCAAGGAAGATGAGGAGAAAGGGCCTCCGCCATCATGGCCGTGCAGACAGTTGCAGCGAACACCAATTCTTCCGCCGTGGACCTCGGTCCCGCCGCGGCGCTTTCCTGCCGCGAATGCGGCGAGCGTTTCGAACTCGGCCCCATCTTCGCCTGCGCGTCCTGTTTCGGGCCGCTCGAAGTGGCGTACGACCTGCCGAGCGGCTCCCCCGAAGAGCTGAAGAAGCGCATCGCCGAGGGCCCGGACAACATCTGGCGCTACGCGCCGCTGCTGCCGGTCCCCTCCGACGTCGCGGACAAGCCCAACATCAACCCCGGTTTCACCAAGCTGGTCAAGGCCGACAACCTCGCCCGCGAGCTGGGCGTGACCGGCGGTCTGTACGTCAAGGACGACTCCGGCAACCCGACGCACTCCTTCAAGGACCGTGTCGTCGCCATCGCCGTCGAGGCCGCCCGCGCCTTCGGATTCACCACCCTCTCCTGCTCCTCCACCGGCAACCTCGCCGGTGCGGTGGGTGCCGCCGCCGCCCGCGCCGGCTTCCGCTCCTGCGTGTTCATCCCGCACGACCTGGAGCAGGGCAAGGTCGTCATGGCCGCGGTGTACGGCGGCGAGCTGGTCGGCATCGAGGGCAATTACGACGACGTCAACCGCTTCTGCTCGGAGCTCATCGGCGACCCGCTCGGTGAGGGCTGGGGCTTCGTCAACGTCAACCTGCGGCCGTACTACGGCGAGGGCTCCAAGACCCTGGCCTACGAGATCTGCGAGCAGCTGGGCTGGCGGTTGCCCGACCAGCTCGTCATCCCGATCGCGTCCGGCTCGCAGCTCACGAAGATCGACAAGGGGTTGCAGGAGCTGATCAAGCTCGGCCTCGTCGAGGACAAGCCGTACAAGATCTTCGGCGCCCAGGCCGAGGGCTGCTCCCCGGTCTCCACCGCCTTCAAGGCCGGCCACGACGTGGTGCGCCCGCAGAAGCCGAACACCATCGCCAAGTCCCTGGCGATCGGGAACCCGGCCGACGGTCCGTACGTCCTGGACATCGCCCGGCGCACCGGCGGTGCCGTGGAGGACGTCGACGACGCGCAGATCGTCGACGCGATCAAGCTGCTGGCCCGCACCGAGGGCATCTTCGCGGAGACCGCGGGCGGGGTGACGGTCGGTGTGACGAAGAAGCTGATCGACGCGGGCCTGCTCGACCCGGCCCTGACCACCGTCGTCCTGAACACCGGCGACGGGCTGAAGACGCTCGACGCCGTCGCTCCCACGACCGGCCTGTCGGCGACGATCCGGCCCAGCCTGGACGCGTTCCGCGACGCGGGCCTCGCCGCCGCCAACTGACCACCCGAGACCGAAGGAAGGCACCCACATGAGCGTCAAGGTCCGTATCCCCACCATCCTCCGCACCTACACGGGCGGCCAGGCCGAGGTCCCGGCCGAGGGCGCGACCCTCTCCGAGGTCATCGCGTCCCTGGAGCAGAACCACCCGGGCATCGGCGCCCGCGTGCTGGACGACCAGGGCAAGCTGCGCCGCTTCGTCAACGTGTACGTCAACGACGACGACGTGCGCTTCGAGGGCGGACTGGACGCGGCGACCCCGGACGGCGCCGGCGTCTCGATCATCCCGGCCGTCGCCGGAGGCTGAGCGCCGCACGGGCGCGGGCGGCGGGCCGGCTGGCTGCCCGAATCCACAGCGTGACCACGATGACCCCCTCCGCGAGAGAAACGGAAGGGGTCATTCTGCATGGTTGAGCGCGGTAGAGTTGGGGAAGTCCCCGCCGCTGCCCATGCCGCCCGCATATGTGAATGCGCCCGGCCGTGACAAGAAGCAGCCAAAGTACGTGCACTTCTTGCGGCATAAGTGGCCTTTGCCGGGCCCGACTTGCCCTGGAACATGGCGGATTCCTCCCATGCGTGCGGTCGCGTGCGCCCAGAATTCTCGTCCGATTGACCTGTTGCAGAGGGCAGTTGGGCAGATACATTCAGCCGCGGTCGACGCGTTCCGGCGCACGCCACCCTCTCCTGTCGGAGGGTGAGTTCTGACCCGGGCCCGCGAAGTGCGGTCTCGTGCAAGGGCCAGTAATAGGGGAGTTAGGCATGGCTCAGGGCACCGTCAAGTGGTTCAACGCGGAGAAGGGGTACGGCTTCATCGCGGTCGACGGTGGTGCGGATGTTTTCGTCCACTACAGCGCGATCCAGATGGACGGGTACCGCACCCTCGAAGAGGGTCAGCGAGTTGAATTCGAGATCTCGCAGGGCCAGAAGGGGCCGCAGGCGGACATGGTCAAGCTCGCCGTCGGCTGAGTTCGGCGCGGTCGGCCAACGACACCACTCACACACGCGAGGCCCGTACCTCCCACCGGGGTACGGGCCTCACGTGTGTCCGCGCGCCCCTTCCGCTGTCCGCGCGCCCCTCCTGTCCGTCCACATCCGGAGAGGGACGCTTGCACTCTCAGGGGTCGAGTGCTAATCATTGGCGTTAGCACTCTCCAGGTGAGAGTGACAGAACTTGGACCGGGCCGGTGAGGCCCGCAGGCCCAGTGGTGCAAGGAACCGCTGAGCACGCTGGCCGTCCGTCGCGGGCGCCACTCGGTCCGGAGAAATCCACCCCTGTCCGGGAGGACCACTTCACATGGCCAAGATCATCGCGTTCGACGAGGAGGCACGGCGCGGTCTCGAGCGCGGGATGAACCAGCTCGCCGACGCCGTCAAGGTCACCCTCGGCCCCAAGGGCCGTAACGTCGTCCTCGAGAAGAAGTGGGGCGCGCCCACGATCACCAACGATGGTGTTTCCATCGCCAAGGAGATCGAGCTCGAGGACCCGTACGAGAAGATCGGTGCGGAGCTGGTCAAGGAGGTCGCCAAGAAGACGGACGACGTCGCCGGCGACGGTACGACCACCGCCACCGTTCTCGCTCAGGCGCTCGTCCGCGAGGGCCTGCGCAACGTCGCCGCTGGTGCCAACCCGATGGCTCTGAAGCGTGGCATCGAGAAGGCCGTCGAGGCCGTCTCCGCCGCTCTGCTGGAGCAGGCGAAGGACGTGGAGACCAAGGAGCAGATCGCTTCGACGGCCTCCATCTCCGCTGCCGACACCGAGATCGGCGCCAAGATCGCCGAGGCGATGGACAAGGTCGGCAAGGAAGGCGTCATCACCGTCGAGGAGTCCCAGACCTTCGGTCTGGAGCTGGAGCTCACCGAGGGTATGCGCTTCGACAAGGGCTACATCTCGGCGTACTTCGCCACCGACATGGAGCGTATGGAGACGTCGTTCGACGACCCGTACATCCTGATCGTCAACTCCAAGATCAGCAACGTGAAGGACCTCCTTCCGCTGCTGGAGAAGGTCATGCAGTCGGGCAAGCCCCTGCTGATCATCGCGGAGGACGTCGAGGGCGAGGCCCTGTCGACGCTGGTCGTCAACAAGATCCGTGGCACCTTCAAGTCCGTCGCCGTCAAGGCTCCGGGCTTCGGTGACCGCCGCAAGGCCATGCTCGGCGACATCGCCATCCTCACCGGTGGCACCGTCATCTCCGAGGAGGTCGGTCTCAAGCTGGAGAACGCCGGCCTGGACCTGCTCGGCACCGCCCGCAAGGTCGTCATCACCAAGGACGAGACGACGATCGTCGACGGTGGCGGCGAGAGCGACCAGGTGCAGGGCCGCGTCAAGCAGATCCGCGCCGAGATCGAGAACTCCGACTCGGACTACGACCGCGAGAAGCTCCAGGAGCGCCTCGCGAAGCTGGCCGGCGGCGTGGCCGTCATCAAGGCCGGCGCCGCCACCGAGGTGGAGCTCAAGGAGCGCAAGCACCGCATCGAGGACGCGGTGCGCAACGCCAAGGCCGCCGTCGAGGAGGGCATCGTCGCCGGTGGTGGCGTGGCTCTGCTCCAGGCCTCGGCCGTCTTCGAGAAGCTCGACCTGACCGGCGACGAGGCCACGGGCGCCAACGCCGTGAAGCTCGCGCTGGAGGCCCCGCTCAAGCAGATCGCCGTCAACGGTGGTCTTGAGGGTGGCGTCATCGTCGAGAAGGTGCGCAACCTGCCGATCGGTCACGGCCTCAACGCCGCGACCGGCGAGTACGTCGACATGATCGCCGAGGGCATCATCGACCCGGCGAAGGTCACGCGCTCCGCCCTGCAGAACGCCGCGTCCATCGCCGCGCTCTTCCTCACCACCGAGGCCGTCATCGCCGACAAGCCGGAGAAGGCCTCTGCGGCCGCTCCGGGCGGCATGCCGGGCGGTGACATGGACTTCTGATCCTCGGATCAGCAGCTCCACGCAGTACCCGCAGCACCCGTAGTACCTGTACGACGTCGGCCCCCGGGATTCGTCCCGGGGGCCGACGTCGTTCCTGTGCGTGCCGGCCGGCCGGCACGCACAGGAGCGGAGAGCGCAGGCGCCGTATGGGCGGTGCATGAGCAGTGCTCTCGAAATCTGTGGCCGGAGCGGTTCTCGGGAGCCCTGCCCCGACAAGACTCGAACGCATGGCAACTTTGCGTGAGGCCAAGGTCCGTCCGTGTCAGCGCTATTGACACGTACCTTTCAGAGGTTTTACGTTCCATGGCACGTGAGAGCGCTCTCAAAAGTGCTCCGCTCCCCCCCCATGACGAGGTGCTGCCCATGCAAGCCTCCCTCTCCAGACCAGCAGCGGCGACGGTCCTGGCCGTCGCCCTGGCCGCCGTGGGCCTGGGCCCTGCCGCATCCCCGGCGGCAGCCGCCACCATCCCCGCAGGTTCCGGCAGCTATACGGACGTCCGCCCCGCCGGTACCTCCGGCCCCACCACCAACACCGGCGCCCCCGTCACGCCCAAGCTCACGGCGGCGGCCAAGGACAAACCCGTCCCGACCAACGACTGGTGGTCCTCCCTCGCCTACCAGCGTTACGGCGACAACCCGTACTCCACCCCGATGTACGGGCACCCGCTGACCTACCAGGCGACCTCCGGCGGACTGGAGGTCGGCTACCCGACCACGCCCGCGATCGTCGGGGACGGCCGCCAGTACGAGTACGCGCACAAGGCCGACCTCACCGTCGGCCTGGGCGGTCTGAACTCCCCGGACACCAAGGCCGACGCCTGGTCCGACTGGACGGTCACCCCCTACTGGTCCGACGGCACCCGCACCCTGCGCACGACCATCGGGCACGGCATGCCCTTCGTGTACGCCAAGGGCTCCGGCGGTGACGCCCGCATCACCACGGCGGGCGCCCCCGCCGTCTTCGCGGACAACGGCAACGTCCTCGGCATCACGGTCGCCGGACACCACTACGCCCTCTTCGCCCCGACCGGCAGCGACTGGACCGTCTCCGGCTCCACGATCACCGCGGGCCTCGGGGGCAAGGACTACTTCTCGCTGGCCGTGCTGCCGTCCACGGACGCGCTCGCGACCTACCGGAAGTACGCCTTCAGCTTCGTCACCGGATCCAAGGTGGCCTGGGAGTCCACCGGTGGCACGGTCAGGGCGACCTACAGCCTGACCACGGAGGCCAAGGAAGGCACCGAACGCGGCACGCTCCAGGCGCTGTACCGCCACCAGTGGCTGCACACCTCCGACACGCTCACGCCGTACACGTACGTCTCCCCGCGCGGCACCATGAAGGTGCGGGAGTCGGCTTCCTTCACCACCAGCCAGAAGAACCAGGGCGTGCTGCCCGCCCTCCCCGCGTCCAGCGGGGTCGACAGGGCCAGGCTGACCGGATACCTCAACGAGGTGGCGAACGCCTCCGACCCGTTCTCCGGGGCCGGTGACACGTACTGGACCGGCAAGGCGCTCGGCCGCCTCGCCCAGCTGGTTCCCGTCGCCGACCAGATCGGGCAGACCGGTATCCGGGACAAGCTGCTCGGCCTGATGAAGGGCCGCCTCCAGGAGTGGTTCACGGCGGGCGGCGCGGCCGAGTTCAGCTACGACAGGAACTGGAAGACGCTCACCGGTTACCCGGCCTCCTACGGCAGCGACACCGAGCTCAACGACCACCACTTCCACTACAGCTACTACGTGTACGCGGCGGCGGTCATCGCCCAGTACGACCAGGCGTGGGCCGCCGACTCCGCCTGGGGCACCATGGTCAAGACCCTGGTGCGGGACGCCGCCAACCCCAGCCGCACGGACACCGCGTACCCGTTCCTGCGCGGTTTCGACGTGTACGCGGGCCACAGCTGGGCCTCCGGCCACCAGGGTTTCGCGGCGGGCAACAACCAGGAGTCCTCGTCGGAGTCCGTCAACCTCAGCGCGGGACTCGTCCTGTGGGGCTCGGCGACGGGTGACACCGGACTGCGCGATCTCGGCAGCTACCTGCTGACCACCGAGTCGGAAGCGATCACGCAGTACTGGTTCGACGCCGGCCAGCAGGTCTTCCCGGCCTCCTTCGGGCACGACACGGTCGGCATGGTGTGGGGCAGCGGCGGCGCGTACTCCACCTGGTGGACCGCGAACCCGGAGGAGATCCACGGCATCAACGTCCTGCCCGTCACCGGCGGTTCGCTGCACCTGGCCCGCGAGAAGGCCGCCATCAAGCGGAACATCGCGGAGATGGAGCGGGAGAACGGCGGGCCGGCCGTCGAGTGGCGCGACCTCCTGTGGGAGTTCGAGTCGCTGGCCGATCCGGCGGCGGCCAAGGCCAAGTGGGACGCGGGCCACGCGGGTTACACCCCGGAGCAGGGTGAGTCCAAGGCGCACACGTACCACTGGATCACCACGCTCGACACCCTGGGCGCACCCGACCTGACCGTCAGCGGGGACATCCCGACGTCGGCGGTCTTCACCAGGAACGGCGTCCGGACGTACAGCGCCCACAACCACGGTTCCACCACCCGCACCGTCACCTTCTCCGACGGCGCGACCCTCTCGGTGCCGGCCCGTTCGACGGCCACCGGCACGGGGACCGGCGGCGGCGACCCCGACCCTGATCCCGAGGAGCCGGGCCCCTCGACCGGCAACACCTTCCGGCTGAAGTCGGGCGGCGTCCTCACCACCGCCACGGACGGCACGGCGGGAACCGACACGCTGGCCTCGGCCGACGGCGTCAACCGGGACGGCACGCCGTACAGGCCGACGGTCTACGAGGTCAGGAAGGTCGACGGAACGCTCGCGGCGGGCGCGTCCACCACCTTCCGCCTGCGGGTCGACGCGGGGACGAAGGTGGGGCTCGCCCCGCAGGTCAGGGTCAGTTACGACCTCACCGGCGACGGCACCTTCGACCGGGCCGAGACCTTCCGCTACTTCGCGACCGACCCGGTCACGGGCTGGGAGGAGTACACCCAGGCCGTGGGCACCGCGGCGGTGACCGGAAGCCTGGGCAACCTCCGGGGCGGAACAGTCCGCCTGGAGATCTGGAACGCGCTGGGCAGCAGCACGTCCCAGGTGCAGACCGGCACGGACGCGGCGGTCGTGAAGATCCCGTTCGTCTAGGCCCCGTTGTACCGCCCTGTGCGGCGGGTCCCGTGCCTCCCGGGCCGGGACCCGCCGCACGGGCGTGGCCGGGGTGGACCCGGAGGCGGGGCGGCCGGCCTCCGTGCGGGCCCTGTCCGGGAGACCCGGCGGGCCTTGTCCGCCCACAGCTCGCGCACCCCGTCGGCCCGCCGACGACCCGCGGACCCCGTCGGCCGTCGGCGATCCGGGACGCCGTGGCCCGCCCCTGGAGAGAGCGCTCCCCTTCAATGCCGGGGCGGCCTCGCCGGAGCCGGAAGCCGGTCCTCCAGGAGATTCCGCCATTCTCTGTCATGACCCTGGCGGAATGAAGGCTCCGCCCCCACAATGCGTGTGGGAGCGCTCCCATCAGTGGGTCGGGGCGCCCCGCTCCTCTGCCCACCGCATCTGTCGACGAAAGGCCTTCCCGGTGAATGCCTCACCACTCTCCGCACGGCCCGTGCGCGTCCGCCCCCGGCATGGGAGACGTGTGTTCGGGATGTCAGCCGCCGCACTGCTGTTCGCGGCAGCGCTGGCGGTGCCCGGCACGGCCGGTGCCCAGGAAGCCGAACCAGGCCCCGAGCAGATCACCAACGGTGACTTCGCCGCCGGTACCGCCCCCTGGTGGTGGACGGCGAACGCGCCGTCGGCCGTGACGGACGGCCGGCTGTGCACCGAGGTGCCCGCCGGCACGGCCAACGCCTGGGACGTCATCGTCGGCCAGAACGACATCCCGATCGTGGCGGGCGAGAGCTACGAGCTGTCCTACACGGCCAGTTCGAGCGTGCCCCTGACCGCCCAGACCCGGGTCCAGGAGGCGGTCGACCCGTACACCACGGTGCTCGCCACCGCGGACCCGGTGGGTACGGAGACCACCCAGGTCACCCGCACGTTCACGGCCTCGGCCGACCTGCCCGCCGCGTCGGTGCAGCTGCAGCTCGGCGGCGGTGAGCGGGCGGCGACCTTCTGCCTGGACGACGTGTCGCTGCGGGGCGGGGCCGAACCGCCCGTGTACGAACCGGACACCGGGTCGCCCGTCCGCGTCAACCAGGTCGGTTACCTGCCCCACGGCCCCAAGAGCGGCACCGTGGTCACCGATGCCGACGCGCCGCTGACATGGACCGTGAAGGCCGGGGACGGTTCGACGGCCGCCACCGGCAGGACCGTCCCGCAGGGCGAGGACCCCAGCTCACGCCGGCGCGTCCACACCTTCGACTTCGGTGACCTCACCGAGGCGGGCGACGGCTACACCGTGGAGGTCGACGGTGAGGTGAGCGAGCCGTTCTCGATCCGCGGTGACCTGTACGACGGGCTCCGCTCCGACGCGCTGGCGTACTTCTACCACAACCGCAGCGGC
>NZ_DATMVN010000222.1:0-4524 GCF_035563135.1 Streptomyces sp. | reverse complement strand
GGGAGCACCGTTCCCTTGGCCCGGCAGCGCAGCCGCCGTACCGTCGCCCTCCCCGGCCGCTTCCTCGGGAGCCCTCTGGACATCGCCCTGCCGGGGTCCCCGGACATCGCTCTGCGGAGAACCCTGGACGTCGCTCCGCGGAGAACCCTGGACGTCGCTCCGCGGAGAATCCGGGGCGTTCCTGTCCGAGGACTCCCGGACGTCGCTTTCCTCGGACGTCACAGCCGGGTTCGCCGGCAGGTCGACGGCCGGGTTCCCCGGGGGCGCCACGCTCTCGTCACTCCGCCGGTCGGCTGTGTCGTCCGACGGTGCGGCCGGGGCGTCGTCCACCACCGGGCCGGCACCGTTGCCCGGGGTGCGTGCGGCGGGGTCACCTGTGCCTGTGACGGGGCTGTTGCCGGAGGCGCCCGGCATGCCCGCCGTGCTCGTACCGCCGGCCGTGGTCGCGGGATCCACCGTGATCACGCTGCCCCCCACGCCTGGGGCAGCGCCCACCGTGATCGGGGCGTCCACCGTGACCCGGGCGCCCAGGCCGCCGAGCGCCCGGCGGACCTCGTCGGTGTCCACCTGGGTGGCGGGGCTGCCTCCGGCGGGCACCACCCGGACCTCGGGCAGCTGCGACAAGTTGCCGTGCAGGCTGTCACGGACACCGATCTCGGCGCTGCCGGGCGGCTGGGCCCCACGCAGGGCGGCGAGGTCACGCAGCGCCTGCTCGCGGACCTCGGCGGGGCCTTGGTGGACCTGTTGCCACAGCTCGTTCTCGGCGGCGGTCACGGGCAGCGTGCCCGGCGAGTACGGCGGCGGGTCCAGGGACGTGTACGGCGGCGGGTTCGCGGAAAGGACGGCCGGGTTCTCCGCGAAGGAAGGCGGATTCTCGAACGTGTAGGGCGGGGGCGCCTGACTGCCGGTGGCGTCGGCCTGCCCGGTGGTCCGCGAGGTGACCGGCGGGACCGAGCTGGGCGTGGGGCCGTCGCCGCCCGTCGTGTGCGTGTCTGTGGGACCGTCGGCGCGGTCGGAGCCGTCGCCGGAGCGCGAGGAACTGTCGGAGTCGCTGTCGCCGCTGGAGACGGTGGGCGGCTGGTGACGCAGCTTGTCGATGAGGTGGCGCAGTTCGGCGGCGCTGTTCACGGCGCTGTCGCTGAGCGTGGCCTCGACCTGGCTGCTGATGCCCGCCCCGACGAAGGTGGACCAGCTGGTGGACCAGTCGCCCTCGAAGGCGCCCTTGATCAGGATCTCCGCCAGCGCCTCGCCGGAGCCGGCGGCGAGGAAGTCGGTCACCCCCTTCAGCCCGTAGTGCCCGGCCAGCGCACCGGGCCGGTCGGCGTTGTTGCGCAGGAGCTGGTTGTTCCGCCACAGCTCGGTGTTGTTACGGAAGGAGAGCGGATCGTTCCGGAAGGTGACCGGCACGTTGTTCGAGGGGGTGGGACCGTTCCCGTACGGGGTGGGCTCCGGGCGGTCGTCGAGAGGGCTGTCGCGGTCGGGGTCCGGCTTGGGGTTCGGTCCGTTGTTCCCGAGGTCGAAGTCCGGGTTGTTCTTCAGGTTCGGGTTGTTCTTGAAGCCGAGGTCAGGACCGTCCTTGAGGAAGTTGTTGTCGTAGCTCTTGACGATGTTCCTCGCGAAGTCGTCGAAGATGCTGGTGAAGAGGCCCGCCGCGGCGCCGAACGCGGCGGCCTTCCCGATGTCGCTCCAGTCGATGCCGTCGGGGCGGCGGCCGTCGGGGGCGAAGTTCATCATGGCCAGCCGCACCGCGAAGGTGGTGAACGCCTCGGCGAACGCCTCGGTCAGCGAGGGTGCCAGGTGCAGCCGCTGGAGGAGGTGGCTGAGCGTGGTGAGGATGAAGAAGCGGCTGCGCAGCTTGGCCATCATGATCTGGCTGGCCGAGGCGCCACCGGTGAAGAAGGACAGCGCGAGATAGATGGCGATCTCGATGAGCAGCCGGATGATCTCGGCGATGACCTGCCACTTGGACTCCATGATGTCCATGGAGGTCTTGCGACGTCCTTCGGCGATCTTGTCGAGCTGCTCGGCGAAGTCGCGCAGGTAGTTCTTGCCGCCGTCGTCGATGAGCATGCCCATCGCCTTGCCGTACGACTTGGCGAGGTCGTCCGGCATGGACTCGCCGATGTCGTGGATCGACTTGTCGATGAGCGAGGACAGCCTGTCCAGCTTCCGGCCGAGGCCGGAGTAGGGCCGACGGCTCTCGTAGGCGAGGTCCTCGTCGGCGTCCATGAGTCTCTCGCCGGTGAGGATGAAGATCATCGCGTTGACTTCGGGCGATACCTGGATGCTCATCGGGAGCCGCCCCGGAGTCCTCGCGGGCACGACGGACCGGCCGCTCCCGGCGTGGCACGGGAGCGGCAGGCGGCGTGGAGGTCAGCGGCGGCCATGCCCGCCCGGGCCGGCGCCGAATCCGTCGGTGTCGATGCGGCTGGTGCCCTGCTCGACGTCCTCGATGTTGCGGTCGCGGGTGTCCTTCATCATCCGGACCTGGCTGACCGTGGCATCGGTGATCCCCACCAGCGCGTCGCGGATGGACATCATGGTGTCCTTGGTGGTCTGCCGCTCCTTCTGCTCCTGCGGCTTGGCCTTCTCCGCGAACTCGCCCTCCGTGCCGGGCCACGTCACCGTGGGCGCCAGCTCGTCGAGGAACTCCTCGGTCATGCTCCTGGTCAGGGTGCCGATCTCCTCCAGCTGCCGTGCGAGGGCCTCGATGCGGTGCGGATCGACGTAGTACCGCTGTCCCATCGTCAGTCCTCCCCTTCGGCGCCGAGCGCGTCCCGCCAGGCGGGGGCGGTCTGACCGCCGCGTGCCGATCCGTCGTCCTCGCGCAGCACTTCGGGTCCGAAGATGCGTTCCCAGTCCAGTTCGAAACCCTTCAGTTCCGGCACGTCGCTGCTGGGCTCGGCGAAGGGTGCCATCGCCTTCATCACATGCCGGTTCATCTTCACGCGTGCCGCGTTCGCCGCCTCCAGGACACTGGCGGCGAGCTCCTGCGGGGACATGTCGCGGTACTTGTTCTCCAGGAACTCGATCCCGCTCAGTTCCCCCTGCGGGCCTGCGGTGGCGCGGACCGCGCGGTCGGAGGAGAGCGCTGCGAACGACGCCGTCCGCAGCTCGCGTTCGGTGCGCGCGACCGCCTCCTGCGCCGCCTGCAGTTCGGCCATGGCCTTCTCCAGGCGCTTCTCCAGCGGTTCCGTCATGCTCGCTCCCTCCCTCTCCGTCGGTCTCTTCGTATGTCCGGACGTCCGCGTCCCCGGACGGTGCGTCCGGTTCCGGTCCCCGGCCCGTCAACTGCTCTGTTGATCTTGCCCGGTGCAGGTCCCGCCACGGAAGCCGGGACCGGGTGAGGTTCGTCTCCGCGCGGCGGTGCACCGGAGCTGAGGGGCGGTCACCGGCCGATCACGGACGGGGTGCCGCCTTCCTCGGTGCCCCACACGTCCGCGTCCTCCTCCAGGTAGTCGGCGGACGTGGTGGGCCTGCGCCCCGGCTCCGTCTCCTC
Organism: Streptomyces sp.; assembly: GCF_035563135.1. Classification (GTDB taxonomy): domain Bacteria; phylum Actinomycetota; class Actinomycetes; order Streptomycetales; family Streptomycetaceae; genus Streptomyces. Next base: position 1,025 of record NZ_DATMVN010000222.1, on the reverse strand, counting down.
CTCCGGGGAGTCACCGCCGGTGGTCGTGACCCGGGACGCCGGTGCCAGGAAGGTGTCGCTGTCCTCCTGCCGGTTCCACGGGCTGCGCCGGCGGCGGTTGCGGCGCTCGCTCTCCTCGGCCGCGTCGACCAGGACGGCACGTACCCGCTCGCCGTTGCCCTTCTCGCCGGCCCCGCCCATGCCGCCCGCGCCACCGCCCATCGGCATACCGGGGCTACCGGGCATGCCCGGGGCACCGGGGGCTCCCCCGGCTGCGGCGGAGGCGAGCGGGGTGCCGGAGCCGGCGGCAGCACTGTCGGAAAGAGGCGCGACCCCGGCCGTGCCCGTGCTGTCCAGCGAGACGGAGCCTGCCTCCGAGAGGCCGCCGCCGGAGGCTCCGCCGCTCACCTGGCCACCGCCGATGCCGAGTTCGGAGAACGGCACGTCGCTGCTGGTGGTGCCGCCGCCACCGTTGCCGCCCGCCCCGTCCAGGCCACCGGCCCCGCCGAGCTCGTCGAGACTGTCCAGGCCGTCGAGCACGCCCGGACTTTCCAGGCGGCCGAGCGACGTGTTGAGGTCCTTCAGATCCACGGTTTCGGTGTTGCCCTGCGGGTCGGTGACGGTGGCGATGCCCGTGTCCGGGTCGATGCTCTGGAGGGTGCCGTCCGGAGAAATGGTGTTCAGGCGGCCGTTGTCCAGGAAGGTGGTGGAACCATCCGGGTTGGTCACCCTCGCGCCGTGGGTGAGGTCGGTCTCCACGGTGCTGCCGTCCGGACCGGTGCTGGTGAACATCCCGCTCTCGGGGTCGAACACACCCTTGCTGCCATCGGCGAACGTGGTGGCGAAGTCGTCGTTCACGAGCGCGGTGTGGCCGCCGGTAGGCGACTCCAGGCCGTTCACGGTGCCGATGTCCCCCAGGTCTCCGAGGCCGTTCGGGCCGTTCAGACTGCCGAGGCTGCCGAGGTTCTGGGTGGTGGTCGTCCCGTCCGGGGCGGTCGATGTGGCCTGACCGGTCGCCGGGTCCACGATCTGGGTGGTGCCGTCCG
>NZ_DATMVN010000221.1:0-5746 GCF_035563135.1 Streptomyces sp. | reverse complement strand
GGCCGGGTACCGGCGCCGGACCGGGGGCCGCGTCCCGCCCGGCTTCGTCCGCACCGTCCTCCGCCCCCTCGCCCCGGCCGCCGTCGGCTCCGGCGGCGAGCCCGTCCGCCGGGGCAGCCTCCGCGAAAACCCTGCCCAGGGGCCCGCTTTCGGGCCGCACCGTGGTGATCGACCCGGGGCACAATCCGGGTAACCGTGACCACACCCGGGAGATCAACAGCCAGGTGGACTTCGGCACGGGGCGCAAGGAGTGCGACACCACGGGCACGGCCACCGACTCGGGTTACGCCGAAGCCCGCTTCACCCTCGATGTCTCGCGCCGGCTGCGCACGCTGCTGGAGGCACAGGGGGCGAAGGTCGTCCTCACCCAGGACGGCGACCGCGCCTTCGGCCCGTGCGTCGACGAGCGGGCGCGGATCGGCAACGAGGAGCGGGCCGACGCGGCCGTCTCGGTGCACGCGGACGGTTCCGCGACCGGGAACCGGGGATTCCACGTCATTCTCCCCGCAGCGGTGAGCGGAGGCGGAGCGGACACCGCGAAGATCGTGGCCCCTTCGCGTGAACTGGGGGAACGGATTGCCGGGAATTTCGTACGCGTTACCGGAAGCACCCCTTCCAACTACATCGGCGGCGGCACCGGGCTGGACACCCGTGATGATCTCGGCGGCCTGAATCTGTCGACCGTGCCCAAAGTGTTCGTCGAGTGCGGCAACATGCGTGATCCGTCGGACGCCGCCCTGCTCACCAGCGCGGGCTGGCGCCAGAAGGCGGCTCTCGGGATCGCCGACGGCATCAGCAGCTATCTGAAGAGGTAGTTCCGCGGGGAGGGCGGCGGCCCCGGAGGGATGGCCGGTCCGGGGTCCGGGCAGCATCACAACCCGGCCGAGCAGACGATAGATTCATCCGTACGATGGGGGGCCGCCCCCGAGCTCCGTTCCGTACCCGCCGTTCAGGCGGCATCGACGACCGCCCCGACGAGACGACCGACTAAGGACCTTCACGTGAATATCCGCTCCCTCACTCGAGGCGACGGCGTGGTGATCGGAGCAGCGGTCGTGCTGTTCATCGCCTCTTTCCTCGACCTCTCCGGCTACGAGTGCCCCTCGGGCGTGGACTGCTCGGGCTACAGCGCGAACGCCTGGGACTCGCTGTCCGTCCTGATGGGCATCTACCTGGCCGGCATCATCGGCGCCGCGCTGCTGATCGTCAGCCGTGCGCTGCCGGGCCGCAAGGTCGCCGGTTTCGAACTCGGCCAGTTCGGCGCCGCGTTCACCGTGTACGCCCTGTGGACCATGTTCTGGACGATCATCGACGCCGGTGACGCCGGCGCCGGCCTGATCCTCGGACTGCTCGCGGCGCTCGTGCTGGCCGCCGGCGCCGTGGCCACTCCGCTGGTTCCCGCGCTCAAGGCCCCGCTCCTGGGCGCGCCGCGCCCGGCGCAGGTGCAGCCCGCCTACGGCCAGCAGCCCGGCCAGGGCTACGGCTACCCCGGTGGCCAGCAGTTCGGCGCCCAGCCCGGCCAGCCCCAGCCGTACGGCGCCCAGCCCGGCCCCGGTCAGCCGGAGCACCACCAGCAGGCGGCGCAGCAGGCCTCGCAGGGCGGTGGGGCGCCGGCACCGGCCGGTGACTTCACGCCCTTCTGGTTCGCGGTGCCGGTGGCCCGTCCGCTGTACGGCGAGGACGGCTCCCCCAACCCGATCGCCGAACTCGCGCCCGGTACGTGGTACCTCGCGGTCGAGCAGCGTGGCCCCGGGCTCATCGCCCAGACGCAGGACGGCCGTCGTGGCGTCCTCCAGGACACCACGGGCATCCAGCGCGGCTGAGCCCGCGCACGCCTCGGCGGCCCCCGCCCGGAAGGGCGGGGGCCGCTGTCGTGTGCGTGGCGGCCGGTCCTCAGCCGAAGGACGTCCGCTCCAGCCAGAAGTCCAGGAGCTCCCGGTCTCCCAGGACCTCCAGTCCGCCCTCGTCCGGTTCCTGCCTGCGGTTGAAGGCCAGCATCAGTTCGGTCAGCGGGCCCCGGAGCGCCACGGTCGCCTTCTCGTGGGCGTGGCGCCAGGTGAAGCCGTCCTCACCGAGGCCGATCAGCCACTCCGCCCCCGGCACATCCGTGGCGTGCAGGTGCAAGGACCTTCCGTCACCGCGCAGTTGTGCTGCTTCCGGGTCTCCCTGCGCCTGGACGAAGGCGACGATCTCCAGCCATTCGGTGATCGTGTCGGCGGCCAGGTCGGGCGCCACCTCGAATGCCGCCCCCGCGGCGAGGAACGCGTCCCCCCGGTGGACGACGGTCTCGTGGGTCATGCGCCGGGCCCAGAAGGCGGTACGGCGTTCCCATCCCCAGGTCCACACCTCGGTGTCCGGGCCCGCCTCACGCAGGGCGTCGACGGCGGTGGCGGCGCCCGCGGTCAGCCATTGCGCCAGAGCGGCCGGGTCGTCACCGGCCGGGCCGCCGGAACCCGGGACCTGGGCTCCGGGTATCTCTTCGGCCGCCCGGCGGCGGGTGATCTCACCGGCCCAGCGGTGCGCCCTGCCGACGTGGAGGACGAGCTCGCGCAGGTTCCAGTCCGGGCAGCCCGGGACGCGTCGGGTCAGGTCCGCGTCCTTGACCAGTTCCGCCAACCGGCCTGTCTCGGCAAGGATTTCGTCGCAGTAGCGCGTGTACGTCAGGAGGGTCATCCCTCGCACACTACGGGGGACACGCCGCTTTCCCCAGCCGGTTATCCGCCCAGCTGCGAGGTCGAGGGGACCTTGTCCACCACCTCGGCGCCCGCGCTCCTGCCCGCGTCCTTGACGCTGTCGATGACGCTCTCGAAGGCATCCACGTCACCGGCGCCCGTCTGCCCCTTGCCCATCCTGGTCGCCACGTCCTTGAGCGAGTCGATCCCGGCGGTCAGGGGTGCGACGGCCTTCGACAGGAGCGGGTCGCCCTTGGCGTTGTCCGCCGCGGCCTGGAGCCGGTTGTACGCGAACACACCGGCGACTCCCGCCTTGACCATGGCGACGGTCCGCCCGTTCGCGCCCTTCTTGAACTTCCCGGCCCTGTACGGCTTCACGATCCACTGGTACGTCGCCCCTGCCGCCAGGCCCGCGTTGGCCACGAACCTCGTCTTGGCCCACTTCTGCTTCTGCGCGGACGTCGTGGGGCTCGGACTCGCGGAGCTGCTCGACGCCCGGGTGCCGTCGTCCCCGCCGCAGGCCGTGGTCCCCGCCAGCACGGTGCAGGACAGCAGCAGCGCCACGAGGAGCCGGTGGAGCGGTACGGATCGGGGCACGACGGGCCTCCCTGGCCGGGATTCTCACGGTGGGTGCCGTGGTCCGGCACTCTCCGCCAGGCTCACCCGTGCGGGGACGGCCCGCCACCCGGTGCACTCCGTACGGGTTTCACTCACGGTGGAGCGGCAATCCGGAGAGCATGTCTCCCAGAACAGGCACAGGAAGCAGTACCGCTGCACGTGTCATAGCCGTCGTCGCGGACATCATGGCCTTCATCATCATTCTGTGGATCCTGATGTACCTGCTCGACGCCAACCGGGGCAACGACCTGGTCCAGTGGGTCCAGGACTCCGCCCACTGGCTGGCCGGCTGGTCGTACGACCTGTTCACCTTCGATGAAGCGTGGGCGCGCGTCGTGACCGGTTACGGACTGGCCGCGGTCGTCTATCTGTTCATCGGTCACGCCGTGGCGGGCCGGGTCCGCCGCTTCTAGCGGACCGGCCTCTCACGGCAGCAGTCGGGCTCCAGTCCCGTCGGCAGCCGTTCGCCGCTGAAGACCGCGGTGGTCGCCTCGTCCCCCCCGAGCGCGGCCACCGCGAGCAGCAGTGATCCGGCCGTCCAGGTGGTGAGTTCCTCCGGCCACACGGCCCGTTCGCCCTCGAAGACGTATCCCGTCCAGTAGAGGCCGCCCTCGGCCCGCAGGTGCTGGACGGACTGCAGGATCTCCAGTGCGCGGTCCGACTCCCCCGTCACCCAGAGCGCCAGGGCCAGTTCGCAGCTCTCGCCGCCCGTCACCCACGGGTTGGGGAGCACGCAGCGCACGCCGAGGCCGGGGACCACGAAGCTGTCCCAGCCGTCCTGGATGCGCCGTGTCGCGTCGGGCCCGGTGACCGCGCCGCCGAGGACCGGGTAGTACCAGTCCATCGAGTAGCGGCTCTTGTCCAGGAAGCGCTCCGGGTGGCTGCGGATCGCGTGGCCGAGCGCACCGGCCGCCAGTTCCCAGTCCGGCTGGGCCTCCTCGCGCTGTTCGGCCAGCGCCAGCGCGCAGCGCAGCGCCTGGTACACGGAGGAGGAGCCGGTCAGCAGGGCGTCGGTGACAGGGGTGCCGTCGGCCTCGCGCTTCCAGCCGATCTGGCCGCCGGGCTGCTGGAGCCGCAGCACGAATTCGATCGCCGCGTAGACCGTCGGCCACATCCGGTCGACGAAGGCGTCGTCGCCGGTGGCGAGGTAGTGGTGCCAGACGCCGACCGCCACGTAGGCGCAGAAGTTGGTCTCGCGTCCCAGGTCGGTCGGCTTGCCGGGGTCACCGTCGTGGTAGGCGGCGTACCAGGAGCCGTCCTCGTTCTGGTGGCGGGCCAGCCATGCGTAAGCGCGGGCGGCGGCCTCGTGCTCACCGGCCGCGTCCAGCGCCATCGCGGCCTCGGTGTGGTCCCACGGGTCGAGGTGGTGGCCGCGGAACCAGGGCAGCGCCCCGTCCTCGCGCTGCACGGCGAGCAGGGCGGCCACGGTCTCGACGGCCTGTTCGGCGGTGAGGACGCCCGGCAGGACGAGGTGTTCGGTCTGCTCCGGCGTGCTCACGCCTCGGCCTTCGGCAGGTGCGGCTTGGTCGCGTACGCCACGAAGCTCTTGCCGACGACCGGGTTGAGGAGCTGCTCGGCGACCCGGGTGGCCATGGGCTTCTTCATGATGTCCCAGACCAGCAGCTTGTGGTAGGCGCGCACGGGGAGCGCCTTGTCGTTGTCGACCCCGAAGGCGCACTTCAGCCACCAGTAGGGGCTGTGCAGGGCGTGCGCGTGGTGGGTGCCGTAGGGCTTGAGTCCGGCTTCCCGGATCCTGCCGAGGAGTTCGTCGGCCTTGTAGATGCGGATGTGGCCGCCCTCGACCTCGTGGTACGCGTCGGAGAGCGTCCAGCAGACCTTCTCGGGGCCGTAGCGGGGCACGGTGATCGCGATCCGGCCGCCGGGCTTCAGCACGCGGACCATCTCGGCGAGCACGCCCTTGTCGTCGGGGATGTGCTCCATGACCTCGGAGATGATCACGACGTCGAAGGACGCGTCGGGGAACGGCAGGTTGAGCGCGTCGCCCTCCATCGCGGTGGCCGTCGCGCCCGCGGGCGCCTCACCGGCCTCCTTCATCGCGGCGAACCACTTCGCGACCTCGCGGATCTCCTCGGCGTTCCGGTCGAGGGCCACCACCTGGGCGCCGCGCCGGTAGCACTCGAAGGCGTGCCGGCCGGCGCCGCAGCCCAGGTCGAGCACCCGGTCGCCTGCGGCGAGCGGGAAGCGGGTGAAGTCGACGGTCAGCACAGGGGCCTGCCTTCGAGGTCGGAGGTACGGGTTCCGGTTGCCGCGGGGGCGCTCACCTGCGGGCTCCCCGGGCGGCGATCGACTGACGGTACAGCTCGACGGTGCCGAGGGCGGCCTTGGCCCAGGTGAAGTTGGCCAGCACCCGGGCGCGGCCGGCCCGGCCGAGGCGGGCCCGCAGGCCGCTGTCGCCGAGGAGCCGGCCCAGAGCGGCGGCCAGTGCCCCCGCGTCG
>NZ_DATMVN010000220.1:0-15521 GCF_035563135.1 Streptomyces sp. | reverse complement strand
CCCTCGTCGACCATGAGCGCGCTGACAGGCGTGATGTTCTCGTTGGGGCCGATGGGGTGGAGGGCCGGTCCGGAGTAGAGCGAGGTGTCGTACGTCAGCCGCACCGGGCCGGCGTCGCCGCCGCGCAGGGAACGCGCGGCGCCGGCGGCCAGGGCGCGCAGGGCCGCCTTGTCCAGGGTGGGGTCGCCGCCGCCGACGAGGGTGAGCGTCCGGGAGTCCGGGGAGAGCGCCACCGTCGTCGCGATGCGGTGGGCGGGGCCCAGCGCGGAGAGCGCGGCCGCTGTCGTGGCGATCTTCACCGTGGACGCGGGGGTCATGGGAGTCGCCGCGCCGCGCGCGTACAGCTGCTTGCCGGTGGCCGTGTCGACGACCACGGCGGTGCGCACGGAGCCGAGGGCGGGCGCGTCCAGCAGGGGCGTGAGCGCGGCCTCCAGGCCGCTCGCGCCCGCCGGGGCCGTGAGGCCGGCCGTGGCACCGAGGACGCCCAGGACGGCGGGCGCGCTGGGGGCGGGCTCGGGCCCGGTCCCTTCGTGATGTGCGCCACCTGCGCGCTGCTGGGCGACTGCTCGGTCCCGCTCGGCCTTACGCTGACCGGAGTCCCAGGGACCGGCGGCAAGGACGGCACCGGCGGCGACCACCAGGCCGAGCAGCGCGGATCCTGCGACGAGCCGGAGGTCACGCGGTCCGCTCCCACGCCTCAGGTACTTCGGGGTGTTCCACCTGCCCCGCCTGTTCAACGGTTCGTCCGTCGGTCTGTCCACCGGCTCGGCCACCGTTGACCAGCCCCTTTCGCGAGCACTCATCTGCGTGAGGGACACTTAACCACCAGTCGTATGTGTTGATCATGGAGGAGCCACCCGTGGAGTTCGACGTCACCATCGAGATCCCGAAGGGTTCGCGGAACAAGTACGAGGTGGACCACGAGACCGGTCGGATCCGCCTTGACCGTCGACTCTTCACCTCGACCAGCTACCCGGCCGACTACGGCTTCGTGGAGAACACCCTCGGCGAGGACGGCGACCCGCTGGACGCGCTGGTCATCCTGGACGAGCCGACCTTCCCCGGCTGCCTCATCAAGTGCCGCGCCATCGGCATGTTCCGGATGACCGACGAGGCCGGCGGCGACGACAAGCTGCTGTGCGTCCCGGCGTCCGACCCCCGGGTGGAGCACCTGCGCGACACTCACCACGTTTCGGAGTTCGACCGCCTGGAGATCCAGCACTTCTTCGAGGTCTACAAGGACCTGGAGCCGGGCAAGTCCGTCGAGGGCGCCGACTGGGTCGGCCGCGCCGAGGCCGAGGCCGAGATCGAGGCTTCCTACAAGCGCCTCGAGGCGCAGGGCGGCGCGCACTGACGCCACCCCTCCGGCTTCCGCTTGACAGCGGGAGGGCGCGGATCGCGGCACACAGGGCCCATCGGCCCGGCTGACCGTACGGACGACGGGCGGCGCACCTTCACCGGTGCGCCGCCCGTTGCGTGTGGCGGCCCATGCCCGTGCCCATACTGGGCAGAAGCGCTCCCGGAACGAGCGGTCGAGCAGGAACGAGGTCGAGTGGTGGCGGAACAGGGCGGTCCCGAGGACCAGAAGCCCCAGTCCGACGAGGCGCGCAGTGCCTTCGTCCCGCCGGCCGGTGTGGAGCAGCCGACGGGCCCGTCCGAGGACGACCATCCGACATCGGAATTCGCCCTTCCGGCCGGTCTGCACACCGATCCGTCGGCGTCGCCCGGGTCCGGCCCGGGTTCCGCTTCCGGGCCGGGGGGCAGCGGTCCGGGGCCCGACGAGACGCGCAGCGCCTTCGTCCCGCCGAGCGGATACAGCGCCCAGCACCAGCCGCCCACGTTCACTCCCGCGCACGGCATCCCGATGGTCCGGCTGACCAAGGAAGCTCCTTGGCAGGACCGGATGCGCACCATGCTGCGGATGCCGGTGACCGAGCGTCCGGCGCCGGAGAGCGTGCAGAGGACCGACGACTCGGGTCCTGCGGTACCGCGCGTGCTCGACCTGACCCTGCGTATCGGGGAACTGCTGCTCGCGGGCGGCGAGGGCGCCGAGGACGTCGAAGCGGCCATGTTTGCGGTGACACCCGCGTACGGACTCGACCGCTCCGAGCCGACGGTCACCTTCACCCTGCTGTCCATCTCGTACCAGCCGTCACTGGTCGACGACCCCGTGACGGCCAGCCGCACCGTACGCCGCCGCGGCACCGACTACACGCGGCTGGCAGCCGTGTTCCGGCTGATCGACGACATCACCACGGCGGAACACGTCGAGGTCTCGCTGGAGGAGGCCTACCGCCGCCTGGCCGAGATCCGCCGTAACCGGCACCCGTATCCGGGATGGGTCCTGACGGCCGCCGCCGGTCTGCTCGCCGGCTCGGCATCGGTGCTGGTCGGCGGTGGTGTGCTGGTCTTCATCGTGGCGGCGGCGGGTGCGATGCTCGGCGACCGGCTGGCCTGGCTCTGCGCCGGTCGCGGGCTGCCCGAGTTCTACCAGTTCATGGCCGCGGCCATGCCCCCGGCGGCCATGGGCATCGCGCTGACCCTCACCCATTCGACGGATGTGCGGCCGTCCGCGGTCATCACCGGTGGGTTGTTCGCGCTGCTGCCCGGGCGGGCCCTCGTCGCCGGTGTGCAGGACGGCCTGACCGGCTACTACATCACCGCGGGTGCCCGGCTCCTGGAAGTGATGTACTTCTTCATCGGCATCGTGGCAGGCGTGCTGCTGATGCTCTATCTGGGGGTCCAGCTCGGGGCCGAGCTCAACCCGGAGGCGCGGTTCGAGCCCAATGACAGGCCGGTGCTCCAGATCCTGGCCTCGATGGCGCTCACGCTGGCCTTCGCGATCCTGCTCCAGCAGGAGCGGTCGACGGTCCTCGCCGTGACCCTCAACGGAGGCGTGGCCTGGGTCATCTACGGGGCTATGGCCCGCGAGGGCGGCTTCTCGCCGGTGGCGGCGACGGCGGTGGCGGCCGGTCTGGTGGGGCTTTTCGGCCAGTTGTTCTCGCGCTACCGCTACACCTCGTCGCTGCCCTACATCACGGCGGCGATCGGGCCGCTGCTGCCCGGTTCGGCGACCTACTTCGGTCTGCTGGGCGTCGCGCAGAACGAGGTGGACTCCGGGCTCACCTCGCTCTTCACCGCTGTCGCCACGGCGCTGGCGATCGCCATCGGGGTCAATCTGGGAAGCGAGATCTCGCGGCTGTTCATGCGGGTGCCGGGCGCGGTCGAGGGCGCGTCCCGCCGTGCGGCCAAGCGGACCCGCGGCTTCTGACAACTCCCGCGACGAGTGGCGCCCCGGCCCCTGTGGGGGGCCGGGGCGCCACTCGTCGGGTGCGTGGAGGGGTCAGCGCCTGTGCTGCTGCCACCCGTGCTGGCCCGGGTCGTCCTCCTGGCCGTAGTACGGGGCCGCCTGATCGCCGCCGTACTGGCCGTTCTGGTCCACGGCGCCGTACTGGCCGTTCTGATCTGCGCCGCCGTACTGGCCGTTCTGGTCCACGCCGCCGTACTGGCCGTTCTGATCTGCGCCGCCGTACTGGCCACCCTGGTTCGCGGCACCGTACTGACCACCGCCGTACTGGCCACCCTGGTCCACGCCGCCGTACTGGCCACCCTGGTCCGCGGCACCGTACTGACCACCGCCGTACTGACCACCTTGGTTCGCGGCACCGTACTGACCACCCTGGTTCGCGGCACCGTACTGACCACCGCCGTACTGACCATCCTGGGAGGGCGTGTACTGGCCACCGCCGTACTGACCGCTCTGATCGGTGCCGTACTGACCCTGAGCAGCGCCGTACTGGCCGCCCTGAGCAGCGCCGTACTGACCCGCCTGACCGCCGCCGTACGGACCCGCCTGACCGTGGCCGTACTGCGTGCCTTGACCGCCGTACTGACCTGTCTGACCGCCGCCGTACGGGGCCGTCCGCTCTCCGGGGTAGGCGTGGGCGGCCGGCACCTGGCTGTCGGGTCCCGCTCCCTCGTGGAAGCCGTCCGAGTGGTCCTGGTCGTCGCCCTGCTGCGCGACGCCTTCCTTCTTCGACTTGCTGCGGGCCCGCAGGAACTCGAAAACGATCGGCAGTACCGAGACCAGCACGATCAGGATGAGGATCATCTCGATGTTCTCGTGCACGAAGTCGATCTTGCCGAGGGCCGCGCCGAGCACCGTCACCCCGACGCCCCAGAGAATGCCGCCGATGATGTTGAACGTGATGAACGAGCGGTAGTCCATCCGGCTCACACCGGCGATGATCGGCGTGAAGGTCCGGACGACGGGCACGAAGCGGGCCAGTACCAGCGACTTCGGGCCGTACTTCTCGAAGAAGTCGTGGGCCTTCTCGACGTTCTCCTGCTTGAAGAGACGGGAGTCCGGGCGTTTGAAGAGAGCCGGTCCCACCTTGCGGCCGAAGAGGTAACCGACCTGGTCGCCGATGATCGCCGCCAGGGCCACCAGGACGCAGACCAGCCACAGCGGGTACTTCAGATCACCCGTGGTCACCAGAAGACCCGTGGTGAACAGCAGGGAGTCGCCGGGCAGGAAGAACCCGATCAGCAGTCCGGACTCGGCGAACACGATGAGCAGAAGGCCGGGAAGCCCGAAGGTGTTGAGCAGATAATCCGGGTCCAGCCAGCTCGGGCCGAGCGCAAGCGTATTCAAGGGTCCGGGCTCCAGGGTTGGTCGGTGTGTGCGCGGCTGCGTGGCCGCCCCAAGCTATCAACGCTGTGGCGGACGCCTGGGTTCCACTGGCGTAGGCAAGGATGCGTGCGGGACGAACCGGGGCAAAACTGTGTCCAGGAGGTGCCACACCATGGGCATTGAGGACTACGGCGGTGGACAGACACCCCAGGCGGATGTCCTGGTCGTCACCACGAACGACGTGCCCGGCCACCAGGTGACGCAGATCATCGGGGAGGTGTTCGGGCTCACGGTCCGCTCCCGGCACCTCGGCAGCCAGATCGGCGCCGGCCTGAAGTCGATGATCGGCGGTGAGCTGAAGGGACTCACCAAGACGCTCGTCGAGGCCCGCAGCCAGGCGATGGAGCGGCTCGTGGACCAGGCCAGGGCTCGCGGTGCGAACGCGGTGCTGATGATGCGCTTCGACGTGAGCGAGGCGGCCGACGTGGGTACCGAGGTCTGTGCCTACGGCACGGCGGCCGTGATCAGCAAGACCTGACCGGCGCTTCCCGCTCCCCCGATCCCCCGATCCCCCGATCCCCCGATCCCGCTCCAGGAGGTTCCCTCATGCCCGTGTCCGTCAACGTCGCCGTCATCTACTACTCCTCCACCGGCACCATTTCCACGATCGCCAGGGCCATGGCGAAGGACGCCGAGAACGCCGGCGCGCAGGTACGCCTGCGCAAGGCCGCCGAGCTCGCCCCGCAGGCGGCCATCGACTCCAATCCGGCCTGGGCCGAGCACGCGAGAGCGACCGCCGGCATCCCCGAGGTCTCGCCGGACGACATGGTCTGGGCGGACGCGGTGCTCCTCGGCACGCCCACCCGGTACGGCAATGTCGCCGCCCAGCTGAAGCAGTTCCTCGACACGCTGGGAGGCCTCTGGCAGGCGGGGCAGCTCGCCGACAAGGTCTACAGCGGCTTCACCTCCAGCAGCACCACCCACGGCGGTCAGGAGTCCACCCTGCTGGCGCTGTACAACACGGTCCACCACTTCGGCGGCATCCTGGTCCCTCCTGGATACACGGACCCCTCGAAGTTCGCCGACGGCAACCCGTACGGCACCTCCCACGTCTCGGGTCAGGGCGACCTCCCGGTCACCGAGCAGACCCTGACCGCCGCGCGGGTCCAGACCGAACGCGTCGTGAAATTCACCCGGGCCCTGAAGGCCGGACTCGCCGCCGAGGGCTGAGAGGGAGCGTCCATGCCGCTCCACCAGGGATCCCACGGCAGGCCCGTACCGTCCGACGAACACCGCAGACTCGCCCTCAACCCGTTCTTCGGGGAGGCCGATCCGACCGCTCCGATGGTCGCGGCGCCGCCGGCGCACCGCCTCCCCGACGGCCCGCTGCCCCCGTCGACCGCCTACCGGCTCGTCCACGACGAGCTGATGCTCGACGGGAACTCCCGGCTCAATCTCGCGACCTTCGTCACCACCTGGATGGAGCCCCAGGCCGGTGTGCTGATGGGCGAGTGCCGGGACAAGAACATGATCGACAGGGACGAGTACCCGCGCACCGCCGAACTGGAGCGGCGCTGTGTGGCGATGCTCGCCGACCTCTGGAACGCCCCCGATCCGGCGACCGCGGTGGGCTGTTCGACCACGGGCTCCAGCGAGGCCTGCATGCTGGCGGGAATGGCGCTCAAGCGCCGCTGGTCCGCCAGGAACGCCGGCCGGTATCCCGCGACCGCCCGCCCCAATCTGGTGATGGGCGTCAATGTGCAGGTCTGCTGGGAGAAGTTCTGCACCTTCTGGGAGGTGGAGCCACGCCAGGTCCCGATGGAGGGCGAGCGCTTCCGTCTGGACCCGCAGGCGGCCGCCGAGCTGTGCGACGAGAACACGATCGGCGTGGTCGGGATCCTCGGCTCCACCTTCGACGGTTCCTACGAGCCGGTCGCGGAGCTGTGCGCGGCGCTGGACGACCTCCAGGAGCGCACCGGCCTCGACATCCCGGTCCACGTGGACGGGGCGTCCGGCGCGATGGTGGCCCCCTTCCTCGACGAGGACGTGGTGTGGGACTTCCGGCTCCCGAGGGTCTCCTCGATCAACACCTCCGGGCACAAGTACGGCCTGGTCTATCCGGGTGTGGGCTGGGCGCTGTGGCGTTCACCGGCCGAGCTGCCGGAGGAACTGGTCTTCCGGGTCAACTACCTGGGCGGCGACATGCCGACCTTCGCACTGAACTTCTCCCGGCCCGGCGCGCAGGTGGTCGCGCAGTACTACACGTTCCTGCGGCTGGGACGGGAGGGCTACCGGGCCGTTCAGCAGGCCTCCCGGGACATCGCGCGGCGCCTCGCCGCGGAATTCGAGACCCTGGACGACTTCAGGCTCCTCACCCGGGGCGACGAACTCCCGGTGTTCGCCGTGACGACGAAGCCCGAGGTGGAGGCGTACGACGTCTTCGACGTGTCGAGGCGGCTCAGGGAGCGCGGCTGGCTGGTGCCCGCGTACACCTTCCCCGCCAACCGCCAGGATCTCTCGGTGCTGCGTGTCGTCTGCCGCAACGGCTTCTCCTCGGATCTCGCGGAGCTGCTGATGGACGACCTGCGCCGGCTCCTGCCCGAACTACGCGGTCAGGCGCATCCGCTGCACCGGGACCGGGGGGCTCAGACGGCCTTCCACCACTGACGCCCCGGCCCTCTGCCCTCTGCCCTCTGCCCCCGGCCCCAGGGCGGCGGCCGGCGCTGAGCCACGTGCCTCCACAGCGGTCCGGCGCCGTCCGGATCGGGGAGACCGGTGGCGAACGGGCCCTCCTGCCCCTCGGAGAGCACTCCGACGAACGGTTCGCCCTCTCCCGCGAAGGTGTAGGCCCCCGCTTCGATCCGTGCGATCAGGCCGCGGGTCCACTCGGCGCCCGCAGCCGCCGGGTGCACCCACGTGTTCATGACCTCGCCGAGGTGCCCGGACGGTTCCGGACCGTCCGGCGGCGTGCAGTGGCCGGTGAGCCCGCCGCCACAGCGCCCGCCCTTCGTATGCGGCTCTGACCGGCGTGGCCCGCCTCTTCGGCGCCAGGACGAGGCCGGGTCCTGGCCTCGGTCCGCCCGCTCAGAAGGGAAAGACCGTTCGCCCGTGCTGCACCGAGATCCACTTCCGGGTGGTGAACGCCTCCACGGCGGCCGCACCGTTCAGCCGTCCCGTGCCGGGCCTCTCCTCCCACCCGGACGCGGCCACCGGGCCTCCCTGCACGGCCGCGCCGCCGACGTGGAAGGTGCCGCCGGTGATCCGCCGCGCGAACCGCACTCCGCGTTCGACGTCCGCCGTGTGAACGGCACCGCTCAGCCCGCAGGGGGTGCCGTTGACGATGCGGACGGCCTCGCCCTCACCGTCGAACGGCACCAGCAGCGTCACGGGACCGAAGATCTCCTGCTCCAGCAGCGGGGACCCCTCCGGCAGCCCGGACAGCACGGTCGGACCGACGCGGTTCCCCCGTGCGCGGCCCCGGACGAGCGCGGTGGCACCGGCCTCGATCGCCCCGTCGACCAGCGCGGTGAGCGCCTCGGCCTGGAACGCGCTGAGGGCCGGCCCGATACGGGCGTCCGGGTCGCCCGTATCTCCTGGCGGGAGGGTGGACACCGCGGCGGTCAGCCGTTCGGTGAACTCCTTCTCCACCGACCGGGCCACCAGGATGCGGCGGGCGGCCACGCCGGCCTGCCCCTGGAACAGGAAGCGGCTGTGGACGACGTCCCGCACCGCATGGTCGAGATCGGCGTCCTCCAGCACGACCAGGGCGCTGCTGCCGCTCAGTTCGAGGACGGTCCGCTTGAGGAGCCCGGCGGCCACGGCGGCGACATGGCGGCCGACCCGGGCCGAGCCGGTGAACGAGATCACCTCGGGCACGGGGTGCTGGATGAACGAGTCGCCGATCTCGGCGCTGTCGGTGATGAGGACGTTGAGGAGCCCTGCGGGCAGCCCGGCGTCCTCGAACACCCGGGCCACCAGTCCACCACCGGTGACCGGGGCGTGCTGATGGGGTTTCACCACGACCGCGTTGCCGAGTGCGAGCGCGGGGGCGACGGTCCTCATCGTCACCAGGAGGGGGAAATCGAAGGCACCGATCACTCCGACGACCCCGACGGGCAGCCGGTAGACCCGGTCCTCCCTGCCGCCGGCGGCCGACGGCAGCAGCCCGGCCACCGGGGACATCGCCTGCCCGGCGGCCTCACGCAGGAGCTCCTGCGCGGCCTCCACCTCGTATGCGGCCCTCTCCCGGGTACCGCCGAGCTCTTCGATGATCAGCTCGGTGATTTCGCCGCTGCGTTCCCCGACGAGCCGCACCGCGTTGTCGAGGACCGCACGGCGCTCATAAGGACTGACGGCCGCCCATTCCCGCTGCGCGCGTTCGGCAGCCCGGTAGGCGAGATCGACTTCCTCCGCGGTGGCCACGGTGACGGAGCAGAGTTTTTCGCCGTTGCCGGGATTGAAATCAATGATGTCCCACGCACCGCTGCCGGTCAGCCACTCACCGTCGATGTACTGGCGGGCCAGTTCACTGGGGAAGGACATGCAATCCCTTACTGCAGGCACAGACTCCTGTCGGCCTGTCATCGTACTGGCGAATCAAGCCAGTTGAAGGAGCCCTCGAAGAAGATCCCGGCTCTCCTCGGGCCCCGGGCTGTCCTCGTGGAGCCGGGTCATCGCCTTTTCGTACTGGGCGACTTCTTCGGCCTTGTCCAGATAGAGCGCGCTCGTCAGCTGCTCCAGATAGACGATGTCCGACAGATCGGATTCCGGAAAACGCAGCATGGTGAATGCCCCGCTCTCGCCGGCGTGGCCGCCGAAGCTGAAGGGCATCACCTGGAGAGTGATATTCGGCTGCTCCGACATATCGATCAGATGCCGCAGTTGCGCACGCATCACCTCACGCCCGCCGTACGGACGGCGCAGCGCCGCCTCGTCGAGCACGGCATGGAAGCGGGGGGCGCGCTCGGAGACGAGCGCCTTCTGCCGCGCCAGCCGCAGCGCGACCCTGCGGTCGATCTCGGCGGCCGGCGCGCCGGGCATGCCCCGCGCGACGACGGCATGGGCGTACTCCTCGGTCTGCAACAGACCGTGGACGAACTGGACTTCGTAGATCCGGATGAGCGAGGCCGCTCCCTCCAGACCGATATACGTCTGGAACCAGCCGGGCAGCACATCGCCGTAGCTGTGCCACCAGCCCGCCACATTGGCTTCACGGGCCAGGCCCAGGAGCGAATCCCGCTCCGCCTCGTCCGTGACTCCGTACAGCGTGAGCAGGTCCTCGACGTCCCTGGCCTTGAAGCTCACCCGTCCCAACTCCATGCGGCTGATCTTCGATTCGGAGGCACGGATGGAGTAGCCGGCCGCCTCACGGGTGATGCCGCGCGACTCGCGCAGGCGCCTGAGCTGTGAGCCCAGCAGGATGCGCCGCACCACAGAACCACTCGACTCGCCTGCCGACACCGGCTCCCCAGCCTCCCCATCGCTTCCCTTGCTCCGGAGCTCCCCCGAACCCCGGAGGCGGATTCTGCCACCAAAACGCTTCAGCCCGTACTCATTCGATTACAGAAATGGCAAGACTTTCCGAAAGCTCCAAAACTGGGAAGCGGAAGAAATGAGCCCGAACCGGCACGCTATCGGGCAGAACCTGCGCGTGCACGTGCATCTGCCCTTGCATCTGCTCTGCGCATTCGGAACCATGGTCCTCGCGCACCTGCGTGCTCGTTCGTGTTGTGCCGCTGTACCCGCAGTGCCCGCCAGAAGCAGTGCCGCTACAGCCGCGAATCCCGGGAGTGCCTCGCATGGGGACGAATGGATCGACGATGCTCGAGCCGTTACGGCAGGGGCTTCCCCCCATCGACCTCTCGGCGGTCGCGGGCTCGGCGTCCTGCACGCTGCCGGCCCGGTACGAAGCAGTGGGCGGGGCGAGGCGGTTCACCCGCACGACGCTGACCTCCTGGGACCTGGGCGACCGCTTCGACGACGTCGCCCTGGTCGTGTCCGAGCTGGTCACCAACGCGCTGAGGCACGCCCTTCCGGCCGACGTGGCGCGGGAGCGGCAGGACTGTTCCGTACGACTGCATCTGATGCGCTGGACCTCGCGGCTGGTGTGCGCGGTGCGCGATCCCAGCGAGAAGGGGCCGGTCGTCGGCGAGGCGCCGGATTCGGCCGAGTCCGGCCGGGGCCTGTTCCTCGTCGAGTCGTTCAGCGACGGCTGGGGCTGGCACCCCTCTCCCGTACCGGCCGGGGACACACCGCCCGACGGGGGTTTCGGCAAGGTGGTCTGGGCTCTCTTCCGGCTGACGGACCACGCGGCTCCGGAGCGCTCCGTTCCGCTCGACGCCTTCCCTGACGCCCTGTAGGCCTTACGGGCGCCGCCGTGCGCCGCACCCGGGCGCGCCATGACGCGCGGCCCGGCCCGCGCGGACCGCCATGAGCCCCGGGCGGTCAGGCGCCTGCGGCCAGATGGTCGAACTCCCCGTCCTTGACGCCGAGCAGCAGCGCCTCGATCTCGGCCGGTGTGTAGACCAGGGCGGGCCCGTCGGGGTGGCGCGAGTTCCGCATCGCCACATTTCCGCCGGGCAGTTTCGCGAACTCCACGCATGATCCTTGGGAGTTGCTGTGTCTGCTCTTCTGCCAGACGACCCCGCGAAGCTCTGTGGCCGCCATGCCGTTGTACACGTGGTGCACAGGACGCTCCCCGAGTTGCAAGGTGCAAATGTCAACGAGCTCGGATCATAGCTGTGTTCATATGCCAATGCATGAGCAGATGCACGTGCACGGGCGGTGCGCACCCGATTACAGCTTTGCCCGTGTTCCGTCCGCCCTTCCCCCACTCTCCATGAGGAAGAGACGAACGGCACGCCAATTTGGCTCCCGCTTCCGGGAGTTGTTTCATCCGGTGCCGACGTCCCGGTGCGGTCTTTCACGTCACGGGCAGAAATGCGCCGACGCCTCTAAGCCCGCCCGCTGCTGATCTCCAGTGCCCGCGAGAAGTCCTCCAGCGCGCGCAGCAGCAGGGTGGCTCCGTTCCGCACGAAGGGGTCGGGCGGGGGTCCCGGGGCCGGGTTCCCGCGCGCCAGTGCCTCCCTCACCTGCTCCCAGTCCGGGACGCGGCGCTCCCGCACCGCTTTCGCGCCCTCCTCGGTGGCCCGGCGCAGCGCGTCGGCCAGCCCGGCGGCCTCGGGCACCGGCGTGGCGGACGCGGCGGGGAGGTGGGCCTCCATGAGCATCGCGACCCGGCCGAACTGGGCGAGCGCGTCCTGGGCGTCCGCGGCGGAGGTCCGGGCGATGCCCCGGTGGCGTACGGGCTCGTGCCGGGCCGTCTCCAGCGCCTCCTGCCAGGCGACGCGGGCCTCCCGGGTGGTGAGGAGGGCGGCGCGCACGTCCTCCAGGCTCCTGGAGGCGGGATCGGCGTACCGGTCGAGGACCGTGGCCGCGTAACGCCCGTCCGTGATCACCCAGTCGGCGAGCCGGTCGCGCAGCCGCGGGGTCTCCCAGGCCGGGTAGAGGGCGTACGCCACCATCGCGATGATCCCGCCGAGGAGGGTCAGCACCACCCGTTCCGGCACGGTCTGCGACCAGTCGTCACCCGCCATGCCGAGCAGGAAGACGACGTAGGCGGAGACGCAGACCTGGCTGACCGCGTATCCGGTGCGCATCAGCAGGTACATCAGCGCGGCGCTGACGACCGCGAGCACGGCGGAGAGCTCCGCGTTCGGATGGGCGCCCTGCACGATGCCGGTGGCGACGGCGACGCCGAGCACGGTGCCCAGGAAGCGGGCCACGGACCGCGAATACGTCTGGGTGAATTCCGGGCGCATCACCATCACGGCGGTCATCGGCGCCCAGTAGCCGTGGCCGAACGGTAGCACCGCCCCCAGGAGGTAGCCCGCCGCGGCCACCGCCGACACCCGGACGGCATGGCGCAGGATCGTCGATCCGCGGCGCAGTTCGCGGCGCATGGAGCGGTGGATGACGGGGACCAGCCGCAGCAGGGTGGGACGGCGGCGGTGCGGGACGAGGGGTTCACCGGGCGTCCTGTCGTCCGTACCGGTCCCCTCGGCGATCTCGACGACATCCGCGAGCAGGGAGACGAGCCGGTCGGCGGCCCGGCGGGGCGGTCCGGTGAGGATGACCTCGGTGTCGGGGGACTTCAGCACGGAGAGTGCCGTCTCGTCCAGCCGTACCGGGTCGCCGTGGCGTACCGCCCGGGCCGCGGAGTCGAGCAGGGACCCGGCGGCGCCGAGGATCTCCCGCGCCCAGTAGCGTTCGGGACCCTCGGCCGGGACCCCGAGGGCGGGATCCGCCAGTGACGCCAGGACCGGGCGCAGCCGTTCGGCGACCCCGCGCGCGCCGTGCAGGTCGGCGGGGCGGTGCCGGGCCTGGCGGGGGGTGACGGCGGCCGCGTTGCGCGCGGTCATCAGCGGTACGGGGTCGAAGGGCGCGACCGGGTCGTGCCGGAGCCTGCGGGCGTAGTCGGCCTCGCCGGCCAGGGCGTCGGCGAGCGCGTCGCGCTGGGCGCCCCATCTGCGGACCGGGAACAGCACGATCAGCGCCGCCTGGACGAGCCCGCCGAGCGCCATCATCGCGGCATGGGCCGCGGCGTCGGCGACGGAGGTGGGCAGAGTGATCGTGACCAGCATGATCGCGACGTTGGAGCCCGCGATGATGCCGCCCGTCGGACCGGCCGCCCAGGTCATCCCGGCGGCGAACGTCCAGAGGACCAGGAGGGCCAGGAACAGCAGGGTGTGGGTCACGGTGAGGTAGCCGACGAAGGTCGACACGGCCAGACTGGCCCCGGAGACCAGGGCGAGCACGGGCCGGGGCCGCCAGCTGCGCTGGAAGGTGGCGATGGCCGCCTGGAACGCGCCGAACGCCGAACTCGCGGCGATCACCGGGCCGAAGAGCGCCAGGCTCCCCCCGACGACGAGGGCGAGACCCGCCGCGCCGCGCACCGCGATGAGCGGTTCGAGACGCCGCCGCTCGATCGTCAGCCCCGAGCGGGCGGTCTCCTTCAGCGCCCGGAGCCAGCTCATGGACCGAGCGTAGCGGGATTCACCCGGCAATCCCGGCTTATGCCGCTCCGCCGGACTGACGGCGGATTTCCGGCTCTCCTCCACCCATCCTGGCCCGGTCGGCAGCGGCCGTGCCGTGGGTCCAGCCCTCGGCGTCCGTCGCCCCCCGCAGCCGGGCCGTGGTGGTTTTCGGGAACATCCGCTCCGCTGCGCCGGTGACGGCGACGTCCCGGGCAGCCAGGACCGGCAGCAGGGCCCCGGCGCCATCCTCGCGGCCTTCGGTGCCGGCCTCCGAGCCGGCCGCGGCGGTGACCCGCGCGGTGTCCGCCGCGAGACGGCTGCCCAGGCGCTGGGCGTACGCCATCAGGAAGGACTGCCGGAAGGTCTTGGTCCGCTTGCGTCCGCCGGCCCGCTGCCCGGCCTCCGCCTTCGTCATCGCGGCCGTGCCCTGCACCAGCAGGGAGGTGAACAGCAGCTCCACGGCCTCCAGGTCCGGCTCGAAGCCCACGACGGTGGTGAAACCGAGGTCGCTGTTCCACACGGCACGGCAGCGGTTCGCCGAGGCGACGGAGTCGAGCAGGACGGCTTTCGCACTCTCGTACGGTGCGTCGACCCCGATCCGGAGAGCCCCCGGCACATCGGCGCTGTGCGTACGGGCGGCGAGGAGCGCCTCGTCGATGCTGTGCCGGGCCATCAGCTCCTGCGCCTTCGTGGTCAACGCCTCGGCCTCCTCCGGGAAACCGGTCGCCTCCGCCTTGGCGAGCAGCGCCCGGATCCTGGTGAGCATGCGGGGCTCACCGTGGGCCGGCGGCCGGTACGGAGCATCGGCCGCCGTACCGGGCGGCGGCCCGGCCGGCTCGATGGCCGGGAGCCGCAGCAGCAGCCGGTACAGCTCCAGGAGCGCGGAGGCGTACGTGAAGCGGTCGGGCCGGTTGCGGGGCGGCGGTGCGGGCATCGCGGCGAGCTGGTCCGCCCAGCGCGGAGGCAGTTGTCCGTAGGCCGAGGTCTCCGTCGTGATCAGTGCGGCGGCGAGCGCCGCCCCGGTCTCGTCCAGCTCGCGGCGGACGGTCCGTACGACGTCGGCGGGCTGCCAGCCGCGCGCCCAGGCCCGCCGGACGAACTCCTCGCCCCGGCGGTGCAGCTCCTCGTCGGCGGACGGGTCCGCGGCGAGGAGGGAGGCGCCGGTGTCCAGGCCCGCGTCGCCGTCCGAGTACAGGGCTGCGGCGCATGCCCGGTCGATCACCGATTCCATCGGGCCAGGGTAGGCGGCGGCAGGGTCTCCAGCGTTCCCCGGGGAGCAGGGACGCGCTTGCCGCGTACATGTCCGGCCTCGCCGGGCTGAGGGCCCTGCGGCCGGACCACCCCCGGGGGCCCTGACCTCCATCCTGATCTGCCGGGGCCGGCGTGGAGGCCCTCGGCCTGGGCCCGGCGCAGGGCCTCGGGGCACCGGACTCCTCGTACACGACCGCTTCCTCCACCACTTCCTCCACCGCCACCGCCACCGCCTGCCGGATCCCCGGTGCACCCCGCACCCCGCACCTCCCGGCTGCTGTCAGTGCCGGGTGCAAGACTCGGCACATGACCGAACGTTGGGCTTTGGCCAGCGCGGAGGAAGGCGGCGCGTTCCTCGCGCCGTTGACACGCGACGGCCTGCCCGCCGGTCCCGTCCTGGCCGAGCCCGACCTCGTCGAGGCCGTCCGTTCCCGCCCCGAAGTGGCCCGCTGGGTCTGGCGCTCGACCGCCGCGATCTATCCCCGGCTGCTCGCGGCAGGCGTGCGGGTCGAGCGGTGTTACGACATCGAGTGCGCCGAGCTCCTGCTGCTCGGCCACGAAGGGCGGCTCGGGGAGCCCCGCTCCGCCGCGGCGGCCTGGGC
>NZ_DATMVN010000219.1:0-4343 GCF_035563135.1 Streptomyces sp. | reverse complement strand
CCGCGCGGGCGGCCCTCCGCTCCAGCAGCCGCAGCAACCGGCCGCGGGCGCCCTCGGCATGGGCGCGGGTGTGCCAGGTCACCACCAGCGGGGTGCTCCGGCCGCTGAGAGCGATCCCGGCGCGTACGGCGGCGTGCAGCCCGTGGGCGTGGACGATGTCCGCCCCGGCGCAGGCGGTACGGAGTGCGGCGACGGCCGCGGGGTCACTGCGCCGGGGCACCGCGACGAAACGGGCACCCGTGGCGTGGAGGCCGTGGGCGCGGCCGGAACCCGCCGGAGCGCAGACGGTGACCTGCACGCCCCTGGCGACCAGGCCCGCGGCGAGCGAGCTGACATGAGCGCTGCTTCCGGCACCGCCGCCCAGGACTTGGACCGTACGCAGCTGTGACACGTTGGATGACTCCCCGGGGATCCCGAGTCGGTGGAATGTACAGCGCCAAGAATGCCAGCCCGTACGCACGTTCCGGGACCGCCGAAACGTTGTTCCCGTCCTCACGCCGGGGACGGGACGGCCCACCCCACCCGTACGAGTGAGGCGGGCGGCCCAGAATTGACCGTCGGGAGCTATCCGTCGGCCCGAGCGGTCTCCAGCAGTTCCTCCGCGTGCGCCCGGGCGGTCTCCGAGTCCTCCTGCCCGGCGAGCATCCGGGAGAGCTCCCGCACCCGGTCCTCGCCCTCCAGGACCGTGACGCCGCTCCTGGTCACCGAACCGTCCACCGTCTTCTCGACCAGCAGCTGCCGGTCGGCGAAGGCCGCCACCTGCGGCAGGTGGGTGACCACGACGACCTGAGCGGTCCTGGCGAGCTTCGCCAGCCGCCGGCCGACCTCGACGGCCGCCTTGCCGCCGACACCCGCGTCGACCTCGTCGAAGAGGTACGTCGGCACGGGATCGGAACCCGCGAAGACCACCTCGACGGCGAGCATCACCCGGGACAGCTCACCGCCCGAGGCACCCTTGGCGATCGGCCGGGGCTGGGCACCGGGGTGCGGCGCCAGCAGGAGCTCCACCTCGTCGGCGCCCGACGGCCCGTAGAGCACGCTCCGGCCGCCGATGTCGATGCCGGACTCCTCGTCCGGCGCCTCGGTCTGCCGGATGGCGAAGGAGACCCGGGCGTGCGGCATGGCGAGCGACGCCAGTTCCTCCGTGACGGCCGCGGCGAAGCGGGCCGCCGCCTCCGTCCGCGCGTCGGTCAGCTCCTGTCCGAGGACGGAGAGCTCGCTGCGGAGCGCGTCGCGCTCCGCCGTCAGTTCACCGATGCGGTCGTCGTCGCCCTCCAGCTCGGCCAGCCGGGAAGCGCCGTCCTCGGCCCAGGCGAGCACGGAGGTGATGTCCTCGCCGTACTTGCGGGTGAGCGCGGTGAGCGCGGCACGCCGCTCCTCCACCGCGGCGAGCCGCAGCGGGTCGGCGTCCAGCTGGTCGGCGTACCCGGCGAGCTCACCGGCGACGTCGGCGAGCAGGATCGAGATCTCCCCGATCCGGTCGGCGAGCGCGGCCAGGGCGGGGTCGTGCGCCCGCACGGCGTCCAGGGACCGTCCGGCGGCGGCGACCACCGTGGTGGCGTCCACGCCCTCCTGGTCCTCCGGATCGCCCGCGAGCGCCGCATGGGCGAGGGCGGCGGCGGAGGCGAGCGCCTCGGCGTGGCCGAGCCGCTCGGCCTCCGCGGCGAGCTCGGTGTCCTCACCGGGGAGCGGCTCCACGGCGGCGACCTCGTCGAGGCCGAAGCGCAGCAGGTCCGCTTCCTGGGCGCGTTCCCTGGCCCGGGTGGTCAGCTCGTCGAGTTCCGTGACGACGGCGCGCAACCGCCGGTAGGCCGCCGCGTACTTGGTGTGCGGGCCCTCCACACCGCCCCCGGCGTAACGGTCCAGGGCCTGGCGCTGCCGCGAGGGCTTGAGCAGTCCCTGCTGGTCGGTCTGGCCGTGCACGGCGACGAGCTCGTCGGCGAGTTCGGCGAGCACTCCCACGGGCACGGATCTGCCCCCGAGATGGGCGCGGGAGCGCCCTTCCGCCGAGACGGTACGGCTGATGAGCAGCGCACCGTCCTCGATCTCGCCCCCGGCCTCCTCGGCGCGTACCGCCACCGCGTCGCCCCGGGACACCGTGATCCGCCCCTCGACGACCGCGGCCTTGGCGCCGATCCGCACCAGGGCGGGGTCGGCGCGCCCGCCGAGCAGCAGCCCGAGGCTCGTGACGACCATGGTCTTGCCCGCGCCGGTCTCACCCGTCACCGCGGTGAAACCGGGTGACAGCTCCACCACCGCGTCGTCGATGACTCCGAGCGACCGTATCCGCATCTCCTCCAACACGGACATGACCTTACGAGGTCCGGGGCCCGGTGTGCGACGGGCCCCGGTCGCGGATTCACTCACGCGGGTGTGAGCAGCACCCCCGGAAATCAGTGCGGAGCACCCCGCCAGCCCTGGACGGGCAGCGCGAACTTGGCCACCAGACGGTCGGTGAACGATGCCTGGTGCAGTCGCGCGAGACGTACGGGCACGGCGCCGCGCCGCACCTCCACCCTGGCCCCCGCGGGCAGCTCGACGGTCCGGCGCCCGTCGCACCACAGCACCCCGTGCGGGGTGTGCGGCTGGACCTCCACGGCCAGCACGGAGTCGGGCGAGGTCACCAGCGGCTTGGCGAACAGCGCGTGGGCGCTGATCGGCACCATGAGCAGGGCCTCGACCTCCGGCCAGACGACGGGGCCGCCCGCGGAGAAGGCGTACGCGGTCGACCCGGTCGGAGTGGCGCAGACGATCCCGTCGCACCCGAAGCCGGTCACCGGGCGGCCGTCGATCTCCAGGACGACCTCGAGCATCCGCTCGGGCGAGACCTTCTGGACGGCGGCCTCGTTCAGCGCCCAGTCGGTGTGCACGACATCGCCGTTGCTGTGCACGACGACGTCGAGCGTCATCCGCTCCTCGACCTGGTAGGCGCGGGTGACGACCCGGTCGACCACCTGGTCGAGGTCGTCGCGTTCGGCCTCGGCGAGGAAGCCGACCCGTCCGAGGTTGACACCGAGCATCGGTACGCCGGAGGCGCGGGAGATCTCGGCGCCGCGCAGCAGCGTCCCGTCCCCGCCGAGCACGATCAGCAGTTCGCAGCCGTCCACAGCTGCGGGGGTCGCGTCGGTGACCGTCATCACGGACGACGGCAGCGGCAGGTCCTGCGCCTCCACGGCGAGCACCCGGACGCCGATGCCGTGGCGCAGCAGGCCCTGGACGACGAGCTCGGCGCTGCGGATCGCGGCCGGGCGGCCGGTGTGCGCCAGCAGGAAGACGGTGCGTTCCGCGTTCCCGGATTGTGCCGCATGCGTCGTCAACGGGGCCCCTCCGCCACTGCACGGTCGACGTCTGCGGGATCCAGCTCAGGTGCGCCGGCCCGCAGCCACAGAAAGTACTCGACATTTCCCGACGGGCCGGGCAGCGGGCTCGCCGTGACGCCCTGGACGCCGAGGCCCAGCAGACCGGCCCGGCGCGCCACCTCCCGTACCGCTTCGGCCCGCAGCTCGGGGCTGCGGACCACTCCGCCGCTGCCGAGGCGCTCCTTGCCCACCTCGAACTGCGGCTTGACCATGAGCACCAGGTCGGCGTCGGGGGCGGCGCAGCGCGCGAGGGCGGGCAGCACCAGACCGAGCGGGATGAACGACAGGTCACCCACCACCAGGTCCACCTCCTCGCCGTCGATCTGCTCCACCGTCAGCTCACGTACGTTGGTACGGTCCTTGACGGTGACGCGTTCATCGGACTGCAGTGACCAGGCGAGCTGCCCGTAGCCGACGTCCACGGCCACGACGTGGCCGGCGCCGGCGCGCAGCAGCACGTCGGTGAAGCCTCCGGTGGAGGCCCCCGCGTCCAGTGCCCGCCGCCCCTCGACCTTCAGCCCCAGGGGCGCGAAGGCGGCGAGGGCGCCCGCGAGTTTGTGCCCGCCGCGCGAGACGTACTCGGGGTCGCTGTCGTCCTTGACGACGACGACGGCCGCACTGGTCTCGACCTGGGTGGCGGGCTTGGTCGCGGTGTTCCCGCCGACGGTCACCCGCCCCGCTGCGATCAGCTGGCTCGCGTGTTCGCGCGAGCGGGCGAGCTTGCGGCGTACCAGCTCGGCGTCGAGACGGCGACGTGCCACTCCTGCCACGTTCGGTTCAGCTCCTGAGGTCGTGCGCGGGCGTCGGTGCGGGTGCGGGCCGCGCGTCCAGCGCGGCCAGTTCGTCACGCAGCCCACGGTGTACATCCTCGTACACCTCGGTGTGGCCGTCCGCCGCGAGGTGGTCCGCTTCGGCCAGCCGCTCCAGCCGCGCGTCGACGCCGGCGTGCCCGGTGGGGGTGCGTGCGACACCGAGGGGCGCGGG
>NZ_DATMVN010000218.1:0-8749 GCF_035563135.1 Streptomyces sp. | reverse complement strand
GATGACGAGGACGCCCGCCCCGACTGCCCCATAGGCCGGACCCGCCCCGTGTCGGACGCGCAGGCGCCGGACCGCCCGCCGGGTGCCACACCTCCGGCAGCACCGACGGCCCCCGGCGCCTGCGGTGGAGTCAGTGGTCGGAGTAGCTGAAGTCGCCCATGGTCCAGGCGCTGACGTCGTCGATCGCCACGCGGTACATCCCGCCGGTCTCCGGGATCCCCACCGTGCCCTGCAGAATCCGCGCGACATGGAAATGCAGATGGGTCGGCGGCTCCTTCTCGCGCTTCGTAGCGGTGAAGACGGCGGAGAAATCGCTCAGGCTGGCCGAGTCCGCCAGTACCTCCGACACCCGCTGCCGCCAGACTGCTTCAGGAGCCAGCCGACCGGTGATGACAGCACCGCCGGCGACCACGGTCAGAGACATCTGATTGCTGTGCCCGGACTCCACCAGCGTGGCAACATCAACGAGCAGTTCGTCAGGCTTCGACATGGGAGCAGATTCTAATGCCCGTCGGCCCGGCCGGCCCGGGCGGTGGCGCCCTGACGCCGGGTGCATGATCGAGCACCGTGAACAACGCCCCCGGCCGTTGACACGGGTGAGAAACCGTTGCTTGTGTGGGGAACACGTCCACACGGGAACAAGCGCTTACAGGCCGGACTTTGGAGCGTGCTGGTGGAGCTCTCGCGTCGTTCTGCACTGTCCGTGATTCCCGCCGCCACCCTCTGGGCGCTGTCCCAGGCGCTGCGGGCGGAGGCCACGCCCCGGCCCGACCGGCCTGCCGCTCCACGTTCCTCGGCCTCCGCGGACCAGGATCGGGCGGCCCTCCTCCGTAATACCGTCGCGGTCTTCGCCGGCACCGACGCGTCCAACGCCCGCCCCGAGGTCGCCCCGAAACTCGCCTCCCTACGGGCGACGGCGCGCGCCCGGCTCGCAGCGATGGACGGCGCCGGGCAGGACGAGCTCTTCAAGGGCCTCCCGCTCGGCACCAGTGACCCCAACCTGAGCACGTCCTACCAGTACCTCTACGAGATCGCCCTGGCCACCTGCCTCCCCGGCACCGAAACCGACACCGACGTCAGCACCGATGCCGCCGGCCTGCGTAACAGCACAGTGCTCCGGCGCCGGGTCGTCGACGGCCTGGCCCGCCTCCACGACGGCTGGTTCAAAGACCAGTCGAAGGGCTACTACGGCAACTGGTTCCACTGGGAGATCGGGATCCCCGCCCACGTGACCAGGACCCTGGTCCTCCTCAGGGACGAGGTCGCGGCGTACCGGCCGGAGCTCACAGCGGCGTACATCGCGTCCATGGACGCGTATCTCCGCAACGGCAAGGACGGCGACGTCGATCTCGACTCGCGCTTCCACACCGGCGCCAACCTCGCCGACATCACGACGAACCGGATCCTGCAAGGCGCCCTGCTCGGTGACGACGCCCGCATCACCAAAGCCCTCGCCGACCAGCTGACCGTCTTTTCCACGATCGACCCCTACCAGCCGCGCCACGGGGTCACCGACGGCTTCTACGCCGACGGCTCCTTCGTCCAGCACGCCTCCGTCGCGTACACCGGCTCCTACGGCAAAGGACTGCTCACCCGGATCGTCCAGACCATCAAGATCCTCGACGGCACCGGTTACCTCCCCGGCGACAGCCTGGCCGGTGTCGTCCAGGGCTGGGTCACCGACAGTTTCGCCCCGCTGATCTTCGAGGGCTGGATGATGGAGATCGTCAAGGGACGTGCCGTCTCGCGGACCGGCACGGGATACGCGGATGTCACCGCCGTCGTGGAGGCCGTCGTCGACCTGTCCGCGCACACGGCCGGCAGCGAAGCCGAGGCCCTCGCGGGTTACGCCGCATTCGTCCGGCAGACCTCGAAGGCGAGCCTCGACACCACGGCCTTCGTCTCCCCCGTCAGCATCGCCCGCTACGCCGACATCCTGGCTTCCTCCACACCTGCCAGGGACCTCGTCCCCGCCGCCTCCCACTCCGCGTTCAACGCGATGGACCGGACCGTCCACCGCCGCCCCGGTTACGCCTTCGCCCTCGCCCGCAGCTCCGCGCGCATCAGCATGTACGAGTACATGAATGGCGAGAACCTGATGCCCTGGTTCCAGGGCACCGGCGCCCACTACCTCTACCTGTCCGGCGCGGACCAGCGGCAGGCGTTCGGCATCGACTACTTCACCGCCGTCGAGCCCCACCGCCTCGCAGGCGTCACCGCACCCGTCGAGCCACGGCGCACCGTCCCCGAGCTCTACGGCACCCTCTGGTACGACAATCCCGAACGCGGCTTCACGTCGTCCTCCGAGTCGCAGAACACGTACGTCTACTTCCCCCGTGCCACCCACGCGTTCTCCGGCGGCGCCCGCCTCGGCGCCTACGGCGTGGCCGGCCTCGTACAGTCCGACGACGCCGCGTACGCCGCCCAGCAGGCAGGGATCCTCCCCGAGGACTTCGTCGCCTACCGGGCGGCCCGTGCCACCAGGTCGTGGTTCATGTTCGACGACGAGATCCTCGTGCTCTCCGCGGGCGTGGCAGGCCTCGCGGACCGCGCGGTGACCACGACGGTCGACACCCGCATCGCCACCCCCTCCTCCCCCGTCGTCCTCACCGGCGGCCTCCGTGACGGGGCGCCCTGGCAGAGGACCGGGTCCGCCCCGCCGGCCTGGCTGCGGTACGCCGACGAGGGGCAGGGGACCGCGGTCGGGTACGTCTTCCTGTCCGGTCCGCCGCCTGTCGTGGCACTGGACACGGTCACGCGCAGCCGGCGACTCGTGCGCCTGGCCAACGCGGACACAGCGGTGACCAAGCAGGTCTTCACGCTGTCCTACGAACAGACTGCCGGAGGGCGTCCGACGTCCATGGCACACGTCCTCGTCCCGAACGCCTCCGCACAGCAACTGGCGTCCTACGCCCGCGGCCCGCTCACGGTGCTGTCCAACACCGACCGGCTGCAGGCCGCGGCCCACAGCCGCCTGGGCATCACCGCCGTCAACGCCTTCACCCCGGGGACGCACCGGGCAGGGCACCTCCGGGTCGACGGCCCGGCGTCGGTCATGCTGCGGCGGACCGGGGACGGCACGTACTCCGTCGCGGTGTCCGACCCCACGACGGCACGGCGCTCCGTGGCCGTCACCCTCCGCGGCCGGCCCCTGCGGCAGGTCTCGGCCGATTCCGGAATCCGCGTCCGCCGCGTCCCCGGCGGCACCCGTCTCGATGTCACGACCCATCACGCCTACGGCCGCAGCTTCACGGCGACACTGCGTGAGAGGCCATGACAGGACCGGGCCGGACGCGGGGAGGGAACCGGCCCGACTGCGGGGAGAGAGCCGGCCCGGACGTGGGCGAACGCCGCTTCCTGGAAGCAGCAATCACCGTTGGTCATAGAATCGTGCCGTGAGCAGCAGCGAGGATTGCGACCTGGATGCGTTGGTCGTGCTGGGTGATCCGGTGCGGCGCGGACTGTACCGGCACGTCACCGGGACACCGGGCGAGGTGGGGCGTGACGCCGCGGCCGAGGCGGCGGGGATCTCCCGTTCACTGGCCGCGTTCCACCTGGACAAGCTGGTCGAGGCCGGGCTGCTCGAAGTGTGTTTCCGACGGCTTTCGGGGCGCAGCGGTCCGGGGGCCGGCCGGCCTTCGAAGATGTACCGGCGGGCCGAGGGTGAGCGCGCGGTCTCCGTGCCGCCCCGTTCCTACGACACGGTGAGCCGGCTGCTCGCCGAGGTGGTGGAGCGGGCCGGGCTCGACGGGGAACTGCAGGCGGCGGCAAAGGCGGCCTGGGAGGCCGAAGGGGGCGCCGCCGACAGCGGGGCCGATCCGGTCGAGGCCCTGCGGGAGCGTGGTTACGAGCCGTTCTGGGACGGCGGGACGCTGCGTCTGAACAACTGCCCCTTCCACGCGTTGGCGGATCAGTTCCCCGCCCTGGTCTGCGGGATGAACCTGGCCGGGATCAAGGGCCTGCTCGAGGGACTGCCGGAGGGCCGGAGCTGGCGGGCGGCGATGGATCCGCTTCCCCGGGGGTGCTGCGTCTCTCTCGAAGTCACCGAGGACATCTAAAAACAGCAAACGTTGACTTTAGAAGGTTCACCCGGGCATGCTTGGCCCCGTGAACGACTTCCACCTCGCCCAGGTCAACGTCGGGCGCATCATCGCCCCGCTCGGCAGCCCGCAGCTGGCCGACTTCGTCGCACATCTCCCGGAGATCAACGCCCTCGCCGATCAGGCCCCCGGGTTCGTCTGGCGCATGGTCGACGACGGCGGAGCGGACTCCACGGGCCTGCGCCCCAAGGACGACGACGACTTGTTCCTGATCAACTGCTCGGTCTGGGAATCGGTCGAAGCCCTGCAGGACTACACCTACCGCAGCGCCCACCTGAAGGTGCTCGCGCGCCGCCGGGAATGGTTCGAGCGCCTCGCCGACTTCCACCACGCACTGTGGTGGGTCCCCGCCGGGCACCGCCCGGGCGTTGACGAGGCGATGGACCGCATCGCACTGATCCGCAGCACCGGCGAGGGTCCCGGGGCGTTCACCTTCCGGGCACCGCACCCACCGCCGACCGGCTCACCGACGACGTGACCGGCGCCCACCGGGGCGACGGGGAAACGGGTGGAAGAATCCGATGATGCCCTCATCATCGGAAACGATCGACGCATCGGCGTCCGGCACCTGGAAGCTGGGCGACCTGACGGTCAACCGACTCGGCTTCGGTTCCATGCGCCTCCCCCAGGACGGAGCGGCATTCGCCGCCGGCGCGTCCAGCGACCGGGGCCGCGCCCTGCGCGTCCTGCGCCGCGCCGTCGAGCTCGGCGTGAACCACATCGACACCGCCGCCTTCTACTTCTCACCACTGCGGTCCGCCAACGAGCTCATCAACAGCGCTCTCGCCCCGTACGCCGACGACCTGGTCATCACCACCAAGGTCGGCCCCGGCCGGGATCCCTCCGGCGCATGGGTGTGGGCCACTCCGGAGCAGCTGCGCGGCCAGGTCGAGGAGAATCTGCGCCAGCTCGGCCGCGACCACCTGGACGTGGTGAACCTGCGCCTCGCGGCGAGCCAGGCCTCCGCGTCCGCAGCCGACCACTTCGGCGCCCTCGCCGAGCTCCGCGAGGCCGGACTCATCCGTCACCTGGGGATCTCCAACGCCTCGCCGCAGCAGCTCGCCGAGGCACGGGCCATCGCACCCGTGGTCTGCGTACAGAACGCGTACGGCATCGGCTCCCCGGCCGGAGACCACGCCTTCCTGCGCTCCTGCGGCGAGCAGGGCATCGCCTTCGTGCCGTTCTTCGCCATCGCCGGTGAGGGGCGCGAGGAGGGTGCGGCGGGCGCCGCCCGTAGCGGGGCGGTGTCGGCCGTCGCCCGTGACCACGGGGCGACACCCGCGCAGGTACGGCTGGCCTGGACACTCCACCAGGGGCCGCACGTACTGGCCATCCCCGGCACCGGCAACCCGGACCACCTCACCGAGAACGTGGCCGCCGGAGCCCTGCGGCTCACCGCCGACGACCTGGCCCTCCTCGCACGATGACC
Source organism: Streptomyces sp. (assembly GCF_035563135.1). Classification (GTDB taxonomy): domain Bacteria; phylum Actinomycetota; class Actinomycetes; order Streptomycetales; family Streptomycetaceae; genus Streptomyces. The sequence goes on along the minus strand of NZ_DATMVN010000218.1, from coordinate 3,220 downwards.
GTGCACGGGGGCACGAACGGGTAAGGAAGCAGGTCCGGACACGCGGCGTTCGGGTTCTTCGGTGCTGGACGCCACCGCGGCGGCGGGCCGCAGCCGACGATGGAAGGACGAGCGGTCGTTCGCCCGGTGGGCCGGGCACCCCGCCTGCAGGCCCTCGCAGGCGGTGGTGGTCATCCGCACCGAGGGCGAGCGGTGCCCGCCCCGCCGAATCGAAAGCGTTTCCGTCCCACGGCCCCTGGCACGACTTCAAGCCACCGTCCCATCGAGCACCCCCACCTCCAGGCCGGGCACCCGCGCGCACAGGGCTGTGGCCATGGAGACCTCGTCGCCTTCCCCGCACGCCCCCTGATGACGCGTCGGCCCGAAGCCACCGGCGCACCCACGGCTCTCGAACAGCGCGTACGAATCCTCCGCCTCCCGTGAACGCACCAACCGCACCCGGAACCACTGGCCACCGTCGTTGCTAGCCGTCACGGAGCGTGATACACAGAGTAACCATGCACATGCAAGCAGATCTCAGGACGAGTCGCAGGTCAGGGCAGCTCCTCCGGTCAAACGTGCGAGATTCGGGTAAAGAGACCCGAGAAGACGTCGTGCGATGCCGGTTTCATCAGCGAAGATAGAGACCGACCCGCGTCACACGGCACGGGCTGCGAACTACCCAACAGGGGCGGTGACTTACATGATCCTGGCAGCGGAAAAGGGCGACATCACCACCATCATCGGCGGAATCGCCCCGAACTGGGGGCCGTTCGGGACCCTGGGCAACGAAGCACGCATCATGATCGAAGTGGTGATGGCGATCGCCATCCTGCTCTGCCTCGGCATCGCGATCTGGGGCGCCGCGAAGCAGCGCATCGGCGCGACGGCGCTGCGCGACACCTTCAGCGCGGAACAGGGCAAGGGCCTGATCGTGGCGGGGCTGACCGGCGTCTTCATCATCGGATCGCTGGGCACACTGTTCACCATTGTGTACGGGATGGCTGTCTGACCCGGCGCCACCCCGCCCACCCTGTCCCGGGCCCGTCCCCGTCCGCCCCCCACCACCCGTCCGTCGTGCCCACCGGCAGAGGTTGCGTCCCCTGATGTCGAGTCACCACACCGCGTCCACGCGGAAACCAGCACCGCTACCGTCGTACCACGCGGAACTGCACACGGCTGAGGGGGCGTACGCGGCATGAGCCAGGGTGATGAGCGCGGATACGGCGACAACGAACCGGGAATCCGCGCGGACGATCCGTACAGCACCCTCGGCGGAACGCGCCAGACGCGCACGCGTCTGCCCGGCGGCACCGACGACGGCGACGGCTACGGCCGCCGGCCCGCACGGAGCTCCCGCTCGCTGATCATGGTGGTGGGCGTGGTGGTGCTGCTGATCGCGGCGATCGCGTTCGCGAACCAGGGCGGAGGCGGGGCCTCGGGCACCGACAGCGAGAAGAAGCCGGACACGGCAGGAGCCGGCCCCACGGCCGCGACGGGCACGAAACCGGTCCAGGGCGGGAACGGCACGATCGCCTCGGGTTTCGCACATGACGAGCAGGGGGCGCAGAGCGCGGCAGCGAACTACGCGGTGGCGCTGGTTTCTGCAGAAATTCTCCAGCCCGACCGTCGCGGTGAGATCGTGCAGCAGATCTTCGTTGCAGACCGAGTCGGCGAGCTGGAAACCAGGTTCAATCAGGCTTACGACAAGGCGTTTCTTGACAAGGTCGGCCTTGACGAAAAGGGCACTGCGGCACCGGGCATGACCTATGTCTCCCGAACTGCTCCCGTCGGGACGAAAACGATTACGTACTCGGACAGCTCAGCATCGGTAGAGGTGTGGTGCACCGGCCTCTTCGGCACGGCTGGTGTCAGCTCGACCAACCCAGTGAGCAATGACTGGTTCACCATGACACTTACGCTCCGGTGGGCAGAGGGTGACTGGAAGGTCGACAGCTTTTCTCAGAAAGACGGTCCGGCCCCTGTGAACACCGACCGTACGGCCTCCAACGCCGACGAGATCGCCAAGGCCGTCGAGCAGTACGGAGGGTTCACGTATGCCCGGTAGTTCGCGCCTCGCGTTCAAGGTCGGCGCCGTCCTCGCGAGTCTCCAAGCAACATTGATCGTTCTGGCGACCGGTACAGCAGCAGCTCCCTCACCGACTCCCACCCCGTCCGACCAGGACAAGTGCGATCTCATCGTCGGCCCTGCCAGGGACTACTGCGATGGCGGCGAAGCCGCCCCCCGCAGCACGCCCACCACCGACGACGCCCTCGACCCCCTCACCTCCCTCGCCCGCGGCTGCGCCGACGCCGCCGCCTACCTCGTCGGCAAGCTCAGCGAGGCCGTGGAGAGCACGGCGACCGTCGACTTCACCAACCCCACCTTCCGCACCCAGTACGCCGTCGTCTTCGCGGCGTCCACCATCCTGACCCTGGTCCTGTGGCTCTTCGCCGTGGCCAAGCGCGCCATAAGGGGCGTGCCGTTCACCACCGCGGTCTCCGAGGCCATCGGATTCCTCTGGCTCACGGTCCTGGCCTCGGCCTTCACCCCGCTCATCCTCTACGTGGTCGTCTCGGCCACCGACGGCGTCACCGAGGTCATCTCCGCCGCGACCGGCGGGCAGAGCGACGTCTTCTTCGGGTCGTTCGCCGAGGCGCTCAAGAAGGGCACCGACATCGGCGGCGGGCCGATCATGCTGATCGTCGTCTCGCTCGTGTCGATCCTTGCGGCCGGCATCCTCTGGCTGGAGCTCGTGATCCGGGCCGCCCTGCTCTACGTGGGCGCCCTGCTGGGGGTCGTCGTGTACTCCGGGCTGGTCGACAAGAACATGTGGGGCCACGTCCGCCGCTGGGCGGGCATCATGATCGCCGTGATCATGGTGAAGCCCGTCATCGTGATCGTGCTCGGGCTGGCCGGGGCGCTCTCCGCGGACGACGGGCCCAACGCCTTCTCGGCCGTCGTCTCCGGCCTCGCCATCATCCTGCTGGCCATCTTCGCCTCCGCCATGATCTACCGCTTCGTCCCCGGCTTCGGTGACGAGATCCAGGGTGCCCGCACCAACCGCAAGCAGGCCACCGACGGCTCCCAGGCCGCCGCGATGATCAGCTCGCCCGCCGCTCTCGTCTCCCAGGGCATCAAGACCCACAGCGGCCGCAGCGGCGGCGGTGAAGGCGGAGGCGGTGGCGGCGCCCGGCCCGCCAACCCGGTCAGCGGCGGTGTCGCGGCCCACAGCTCCCG
>NZ_DATMVN010000217.1:0-19960 GCF_035563135.1 Streptomyces sp. | reverse complement strand
GGCTTTGCCGAACCGGATCTCAGTGGCCGGCGGTGACGCCGGAGAGTTCGTTCGTGCCCTTCGGCAGTGTCACCGACGTGATCTTCTCACCGGACTCGATGTCGACGGCGTGCACCTGGCGCTTGCCCGGTTCGGAGACGTACGCGGTGTGGTCGCGGACGAAGAGGGTGGGCCTGGGCTGCTGCCAGTCCAGCGGCTCCTGCCACTTGTCCACGACGGGTATCTTCTTCTCGACCTTTCCGGTAGCCGGGTCGATGATGTGCAGAGCACCGTCGGTGCCCAGGACGAGCGCCTCGCCGTGCGGTCCGCGCCCGAGCGAGCGGAACGAGTAGCTGGTGCCCAGGTCGACCAGGCGCAGCTTCGCGGTGCCGGTGTCGATGAGGGAGACGCGGGTCGGCCGCTCCAGTTCGGCGTCCGGGTCGGTCTTGTAGTCCCCCAGCAGGACCGGCGACGCGTCGCTGCCCGCCTGGTTGCCGATGCGGCCGTAGGCGTCGGGAGCGTCGACCTTGGTGAACTTCCCGTCCTTGTAGATCAGGACGCCGTCCTCGCAGCCGACGGCGACGGCTTCGCCCTGGGCGGCGGCCTCTCCGTGGACACCGGGGCACTGTTCGTTGCGTTCGATCTCCTTGTTGTTCTTGTCCAGCACCAGTGCGCCGGTGCGCTTCTCCTCGGTTCCGAGGGTGCTGAGGAGTTCGCCGTTGCTCAGCTCGATGGCGACACCGTGGTGCGCTTCGGCGGAGGCGTAGGTGCGGCCTTCGGGCTTCTTGCCTCCGGCGAGGCCGGCGGGGTCGAAGACATTGACCTCACCGGTGCCGTCGGTGAACAGGACCGTCTTGCCGGCGTGCCGCACGACGTGCCCTGGCTTGGCGCCGTCGTAGGTGATGTCGGTGAGGTTCTGTGCGGCGGCGTCGAGCACCCGGAAGCCGGCGTCGGTGGAGACGATGGACGTCCGCACCGGTGCCTGCGGGTATGCGGCCCACGTCGCGTATCGCGGCGCGGTAGTAGTGCACATGGTCGCCGTGGTCCACCGTCCACGTACCGGCGTCGAGGACCCGGGTGCCGCTCGCGGTGTGGAGGTAGCCGAACCGGCCGTCCGTGGTGAGTCCTGAGGTACCGGTGGTGCCGGGCACCTGGTTCACCTTGCCGGTGATCAGGTCGAGTACCCGGGTGGCGCCCGTGCCGGGGTCGTTGAGCAGGAGCCGGGACTGCTGTTCGGCCGCTTCCTGCGCCCCTTCGACGTAACCGTGCGGAGCGGCGGGGGCCGAGGGGCCCGTCTTCGGGGCGGACGCGTCACCGTCCTGCCCCGCACAGCTCGTGGTGAGCAGAGCGACGGCCACGAAGGCGGGCGGTACCCAGGAAGTGACGTTTCTTCGGAGGAAAGGGACGGGCGGGACGGACAAGGAAATCGCCTCAGGTTTCTCTCAGTCGGTTGTCGACAGGCGGATGCCGACCGGGTGCGCGCGGCGGCGGTGGCGGATGCCTGATGCCAGGTGGGAGAGGAAGAACAGACCCACCGCCAGGGCCGAGACGGTCGCTCCGGCCGCGGTGCTCAGGTGCCAGGACAGCAGCAGGCCGCCGAACGTGGCGGTCACACCGAGGAGCGCCGCGAGCACCATCACGCCCCGGACACTGCGCGCCCATGGCAGCGCCGCTGCCGGCGGAGCGATGAGCAGGCCCAGCACGAGCAGCGTTCCCACGATGTGGAAGGAGGCGACGATGGCCAGCGCCAGCAGTCCCAGCAGCACCGCGTGGGCCAGGCGTGGACGCAGGCCGAGTGTCTCCGCCTTGCGCGGGTCGAACGCCAGGGCGAGAAAGGCGCGGTGGCCGAAGACCGAGACGGTCAGCGCCAGAAGCAGGGCCCCGCCGAGCAGTGCCAGGTCCTGTGCGCGGACGGCGAGGACATCGCCGAAGAGGAAACCCGTCAGGTCCACCGCGAAGGACTGCGAGCGCGACACGAGGATGACGCCGAGCGACAGCATCCCCACGAAGAGCAGACCGATGCCGGTGTCCTCGGAGAGCCGCGGTCTGCGGCCGAGGGCCGTGACACCGGCCGTCATGACGGCCGCGCTCGCCAGCGCCCCCACCAGAAGATTTCCTCCCAGCAGCGCGGCGAGCGCGACACCGGGCAGCAGCCCGTGCGACATGGCGTCGCCGAGGAAGGCCATACCGCGCAGCACCACCCAGGTCCCTGCCAGGGCGCAGATCGCCGACACCAGGACTCCGCCCCACAGGGCGCGCTGCACGAAGGTCACCTCAAAGGGGCCTGTCAATCACTCCATGCCGAGCATACTACAATGAAAATCATGTTCAAAAACATCGCGTCCCGCCTCACAGCGCCACGGGTACGACGATTCGCGTTCGGATCGAGGAGCTGTCCGCGGGTTACGCGGGCCACCCGGTGCTCCACCGACTCAGTGCCGGGATAGGCGCGTTGACCACCACCGCGCTCGTCGGTCCGAACGGAAGCGGGAAGTCCACGCTGCTCGGCGTGCTGGCCGGAGTGATCCGGCCCATCACAGGCGTGCTGGAGCACGCCGGCGGCCGGCCGCCGGCGTTCGTCCCCCAGCGCGGGGCGGTCGGCGACGCTTTGCCGCTGACGGTCCGGCAGACCGTGGAAATGGGACGGTGGGGCGAGCGAGGTCCGTGGCGCCGCCTCAGGCGTCAGGACCGGGCCGCGGTGGACTCGGCCCTGGAACGCGTGGGCATCGCCGGCCTGGCGTCACGTCAGCTCGGAGAGCTGTCCGGTGGACAGCGGCAGCGCACCCTGATCGCGCAGGGGCTCGCCCAGGAGTCGGACCTGCTCCTGCTGGACGAGCCGACCACGGGGCTCGACCCCGAGGCCAGGGAACGCATGGCGACCCTGCTGACGGAGCTGGTCGCCGACGGCGTGACGGTCGTCCACGCCACACACGATCTGGACGCGGCCCGTTCGGCCGACGCCTGTCTGCTGCTGCGCGAGGGACGTCTGGTGGGCCAGGGGCACCCCGGGCAGCTCCTCACCCCGTCGACGCTCGCCCGTGTCTGGCAGCCGGGCTGAGGGCCCGTCCGGCACCGGGGACGCCCGGCGAGGGACGGAGGGGCCGACGGCGGGGCCGCCTGTGACGACGGACGCGCGAGGCCCTCCGGTCAGAAGGGGATCTCGAAGTGCACGGTGGCCACACCCGGCCCGTGCTCCCCCGTCGCACGGGCGTCGAACACCTCCTTGGCCATGCTCCGCCAGAAGGACTCCGCCCCCTCGACGTCCACGTTGGTGTGGAGGTAGATGCACTCGTAGCCGGGCGTGCCGGCGATGAACTCGCGTGCGGTGTCGACCAGCGTGCGGGCGAGGCCCCGGCGCCGGTGCTCCGGCCGCACGTAGACACGGACCAGCTGGGCCGTGGTGCCGGACGGATAGCGCTCGGCCAGCCGGCGGGGATGGGGCGGGTGCGCGGGACCCTGGGACCGCACCCCCGTGGTGGCGACCACCTCACCGTCATGGACGGCCACGAGCAGGAGGTGCCGCGGATCGTCGAGGTACGTCCCCTGGATGTCCACCACATCGCGGTGCCACCCGGGCACGTACCCGTATCCGAACTCCTTGTAGAACGTGTCGAGCATGACGTTGCGGGCGCCGTCCACGTCCGCCGGTGCCGCGGGACGCACGGCGTAGCCGACGGGCAGGGTGTGACTCATCGGGAGGTCCTTCCACCGGAGGCCCTCAGATTAGCCAGATGAAAACGACTTTCAAAAACCTGGGCGTGTCACCGCCGACATGTCACCGCTCCGGGGGACAGCACTGCGGTCCACCCGGGTGCCGGGCGCACAGCCCCGCTTGTCCGCACCTCCCGGGGGTACCAGCGGAACACTGGCCGAGAGAAGGAGCTTGTGGTGTCCGAAGCACGTGACGTGGTGGCCGTGATCCTTGAGGACCATCGCACCATGGAGGAGCTGTTCCGGCGGATGCGGAGCGTCGAGGAGGACCGGGAGGCGGCCCTGCGGGACTTCGCCGCACTCCTGATCGCTCACGGAGAGGCGGAGGAGGCCGAGGTGTACCCCGCGCTCAAGCGGTTCCGGAACGTGGACAACGAGGAAGTCGAGCACGGTGAGGAGGAGCACCACGAGGGCAACGAGGCACTCCTGGCCCTCATGGAGGTGGAAGAGGTCGGCTCCGACGAGTGGGACGAGAAACTGGAGGAGCTCGTGACGGCCATCACGCACCACCTCGACGAGGAGGAGCGCACGATCCTCAACGGGGCCCGGGAGAACGTTCCGGACGAACGGCGCGCCGAACTCGGTGCGGTCTTCCTCCGGGACAGGGAGAAGCACCTGAAGGCCGACTGCGGGAGCATCGACAACGTCCGCGCGGTCGTAGAGGCGCAGTGAACCTCACGGCCGGCGGCACCCGCCCGTCCGCACAGTCCGGGCGGGTGCCGCCGGCCGCTGTCCGCCTTCCGGCGCGGACCGCGCCGGAAGGCGGCGTCCGCCCGGATGCGCCCTGACCGAAGAGGGACGGAGCACCGGCCCGGCCGCGGCCCCGGAGCGGCCCTGCTCCCTGTTCGCATCCCCCGCGCCACCCCCTCCGTCGGCGTGGGTTGACTTCAGCGCCTAGTGCAGATTCACTAGAGCGACACTGGTGGCCATGCACTACGAGCTCGTGCTGTGACAGGTGACAACAGGGGCTCCTCCACGGGGGCCGCAGGACCGCGCTGCGCGGGAACGCGCCGCACGTGAGGACGAAGAGGGCGAGACATCGTGACCGTTTACCCGTTCACGTCGCATGTCGTGGTTCATTCGGGCGCCGGGCGTGTGACTCTCGCCGGCGAACTCGACCTGGACACCGCCCCCCACGTCCGGGAGGCGGTGCTGGCGTGTCTGGCCGAGCAGCCGACGAGCCTCTGTCTCGATCTGACCGGCGTCACCTTCTGCGACTGCGCCGGCCTGAGCGCCTTGCTCAGGGCACGGTCGGCCGCTCTCCGGGCAGGCGCCGCCCTGGTCGTGGAAGGGGTCGGACCGCAGCTGGCGCGGCTGCTCTCCCTGATCGGGGCCGACGGCATCCTCACCGGAAAGGGCACACCCGCGGACGCGGAGCAGGCTCGGCGCTTTCCGGGCTCGGTCACAGCCCGCTGCGACGCGGAAGCAGTGACCGCGGCGGGGCAGCCCCTCCGGGACCTTCTGGCATGATCGTAAGGTCCGCCACCTGCAAGGATGCACCGATGCCTTCTCCTTCCCCGCACAGCCGACCGGTCAGGATCCTGCTGGTCGAGGATCACGACATGGTGGCCGAGGCGATCCGCCTCGCCCTGGAGCGCTCATCCGATCTTCAGGTCGTGGGGCGCGCGGGATCGGTGGCGTCGGCGTTGGCCGACGCGAAGCGGTGTGAGCCGGATGTCGTCCTGATGGACCGGCGGCTGCCCGACGGTGACGGGGTCTCCGCCATCGCCGAGCTGCTGGCACTCGTGCCGGGAGCGCGCGTGCTCATCCTGGCGGGCGAGGGCAGCGGGTCGGTCGCCGCGCGCGTCGCGGAGACCGGCGGGTCCGGCCTGATCCTGAAGGCCCGCGGTCTGAGCGAACTGGAGGACGCCGTACGCAGGGTGGCGGCGGGTGAGATGGTCTTCAGCCAGGACCTGCTGGGCGACGTGCTGGGCCGGCTGACCGGCAGGGCGCCCGGTCCCGGAGCGAACCTGACACCACGGGAGCGGGAAGCTCTTCATCTGCTGGGGGAGGGGCACACCACCGCGGAGATCAGCGACCAGCTGGGGGTGGCTCTCAACACGGGGCGCAACCACGTCCAGCGGGTGCTGGAGAAACTGGGAGCGCGTTCGCAGCTGGAGGCCGTGACGATCGCACGGCGTGAAGGGCTCCTCACGTGACACCGGAGCCCCAACCGCACAAGCCGGCGCGGAAGCAGGCGGCTCCGCTGTCGGAGACGGCCTTCACGCTGCTGGTCCAGGGGGTGCTGGACTACGGCATCTTCATGCTCGACCCACAGGGCTACATCATCAGCTGGAACGCGGGGGCGGAGCGGATCAAGGGTTACAGAGCCACGGACATCCTCGGACAGCACTTCTCGGTCTTCTACCCGCCCGAGGACCAGTCGTCGGGCAAACCGCAGTGGGAGCTGGAGACCGCCGTGGCCGAAGGCAGACTGGAGGACGAGGGCTGGCGGGTCCGCCAGGACGGCTCCCGGTTCTGGGCGAACGTGGTCATCACCGCGCTGTGGGACGAAAAAGGCGTGCTGCAGGGCTTCGGCAAGGTCACCCGCGACATGTCCGAACGGCGGGCGGCGCAGCAGGCCCTCAGCGAGCGGCGGCGGTTGTTCGATCACCTGGTCCAGGCGCAGGAGACGGAACGACGCCGTATCGCGTGGGATGTCCACGACGACTCCATCCAGGCCATGGTGGCGGTCGGGATGCGGCTGGAGCTGATGGCGGAGCGGGTGCCGGAGGCGCACTCCGCGGAACTGCGGCGCCTGGACACGACGGTGCGCGAGGCGATCGCACGGCTCCGGAGTCTGACCTTCCGGCTGCATCCGCCCGGGATCGACCGGCATGGCCTGGTCGAAGGGCTTTCGAGCCACCTGGACGACGTCGTCCGTTCCTCCTGGGGGATGGCGTACTCGTTCGAACACCGGATGGACCGTGAGCCCACGCCCGAGACGGCCATCACCATCTTCCGCATCGTCCAGGAAGCGTTGCTGAACGTGAACAAGCATGCGCGCGCGAGCAGGGTCGACGTACGCGTCACGTCGGCTGACGGGGGCCTGCTGACCCGTGTCGCGGACGACGGGACCGGCGAGCCCCGGACGGAGGACGGCACCCGCGAACATTTCGGAGTCATCGAGATGCGGGAGAGAGCTGAGACGGCAGGAGGATGGTGGTCCATGCACAGCCGCCCCGGAACAGGGACGACGGTCGAGTTCTGGGTGCCGAACCCGCTTCCGGTCGCGGCGTCGGTGGTGGAGGCGCCGTGAACATGACCCCACCGGGCGGCCCGCCCGGCTCACCGTTCAGCGTGATCCTGTGCGATGACAACGTGTTGCTCCTGGAGACCCTGAGCGAGGTCGTCCAGGCACAGCCCGATCTGGAGGTCGTGGGCACCGCGCGCAGCGGCGAGCAGGCACTCCGGCTCGCAGAGCAGCACCGACCGGACCTCGTGGTCCTGGACATCCGTTTCCCCGGCGGCGGCCCCACCCTCGCCAGGGACATCGGACGGTGTTCACCGGCCAGCCGGATCGTGGCGTTCTCCGCGTACGACGACAAGGGCTCCGTCGAACAGATGACGAGCGCCGGCGTTCTCGAGTACGTGCTCAAAGGCGCGAGCAACCGGGAACTCCTCACCGCCCTGCGCCGGGTGGCCGGGGCCCGGTGAAGGCAGCCGGGTCAGGGGCGCCCCGCCCGGACAGCTGCCCCGGCTCACTCCAGTCGCATGTGGAGACGCAGCACCAGTCCCTGTGCCGCCGCCCGGATCTCGACCAGGTCGCACACCTGATGCATGATCCACACTCCTCGGCCGCCGGTCGTCGCCCGGGGGTCGGGCCGGCGGCGGCCCGTGAGGGGATCGGCCAGCAGGCCCTCGTCGCGGATCTCCGCGACGAGCTCCCCGTCGGCACGCCACATGCGCAGGGTCCCGCGGCCGCCTCCGTGGCGCACCGAATTGCTGGTCGCCTCACCGATGGCGAGGAGCCAGTCCGTGCGGGAGGCCGGGGACAGACCGGCGGCGGCCGCCCAGCGGTCGGCCCGGTCGCGCGCGAGCGCCAGTCCCCGCTCGCCGAACGGGACGACCACCGCGTCCTGCGGCTCGGGCAGCGGCATGTCGCAGTCGCGGCAGACCTCATGGGGATCGGTGTAGCGGGAGCTGGCACGGTAGGCCCCCGGATCACCCACCACCGGGTGGGTGCGGTAGGCCTGTGCCAGCACCTCCTCGGGCAATGCCGTGTCGTAGGGACACAGGATGCTGACCGGGCGCCCGTCGAAAGCGAGGTTGATCAGCGCTTCGTGGCGGGTCGCCTCCCACGCCTCCGCCGGCGTACGGCCGACCCAGATCGGCTCCCCCACGATCGACACCTGGGTGTGCTCCCCTGCCTGGTCGGCGAACTCCTGGAGCATCGACAGGATGCGTCCCGGATTCCGTCCCGCCTGGTGCATGTCCACCCACCGGACGTGCTCACTGCCCTCGACGGCTTCCCGCAGGAGCGGAAGGCTCGGGCCGGGCACGGCCACCAGCACGGAATGCTCCTGGGAGACGGCGTCCCGGACGAACGACCCGACTCCGTCGAGGTACTCCTCCTCGGTGCCGTAGAACAGTGCCGGATGGTAGAAGGCGGCTTGCCGGCCGGGACCGGCCGGGATGGGCCCGTACGTTGTCATCGGTCCACGACCTCCACCACGGAGTCCAGCTCCGGGAACAGTTGCAGTAGTCGCCGCACGGGCGAAGGGGCCTGTCGGACCTTCAGCGGCGGGCCGTCCCGCCGCCCGGCCGCGGCGTCGGCCAGCAGGGCCAGTGAAGCCGCGTCGATGTGGCGCAGGGCCGCGAGGTCCAGCTCCATCTGCGGAGCTGCCGCGCCGGAGAGAGCGGCAGCCGCGGCGGCGACCGCGTCCCGTGTGTCGTATCCGGCGGACCCGGACATCAGCAGCCCCGGCCGGTCCACCAGCGGAGACACCCGCAGAGCAGGCCCGGGGTGCGGTTCCCCCCTGTGCGTCAGGTGGGCGTCCGCCAGGACGCTCACGTACTCGTCGCACATCAGGCGGCGGTCGTAGAAGCACCACGCCGTGAGCGGCAGGTGCGCGAAGACCTCCTCGTGTATGCGCAGTTCGTACTCGAGCAGCCGGTCGGCACCGGTGATGCCCCTCGCGCCCCAGGACATCTCGCCGACCGCCCGCAGCCCTCGGTACCCCGAGGCCGAGGCCTCCCGGGTCGCGTCGAACCACAGTCCGATCATCTCGTCGGGATCGAAGCCGGAACCGGCGAGATACGTCTGCGCGGCGGCCGACACGGACAGCTGCCCGCGCGCCACGGCGCCCTCCGCGTCGATGCCCGCATCCGTGAGCGCCCGCAGCACCCGTCCGGGGGCGGTGGTGTCCGCGAAGTACAGGATCCGCTCGCCCTTTCCCAGTCCGGCGCGGACGAAGACGGCAAGGTGTTCGGCCCACTGCCGGTCGTCGGAGAAGACCACGCTGGAGTGGCGTCCCTCGGACGGCACCCGCCCAGGGGGCGCCGCCGTTCTTCCCGCCCTCGGCATACCGCGCCCCTTTTCCCACCCGATGCAGCTTTCCCGAACATGGAAACACACGAATGCACCGCGCCCGGCGCCGACGGTGCACCCGCCCCGCCCGAGGGCAGGTCGGCGCACGGGCGGACGGCGGGCCGGGCCGCATCAGCGGCATGGCCGCAGGGGCGGTGATCCCGGTCACCGGGGCGGCTCAGCGCACGAGCTCCCCGAGGAACGGTTTCACCCTACGCCGGGGCGCTGACAGCGGGGCCCGGCGGCAGATCACCCCCCGTGGTGCCCTTCGGGGCGGGCAGGAAGCCCGTCTCCTGGAAATAGGTCAGGTAGCGGGTCAGGGTGTCGTCGGTCAGGGGCGGCAGGTGGACGCCCAGGGCCGCTGCCTCCTTGGCCGTCCGGCTGGAGTCGAAGCTCCGGTGATCCGTCGCCTCGTGCCGGGGCTGCCCCTCGTCCCCGAGGAACAGCTGCGCCGCGTTGTCGGGCTGCGCCGCGACGCGTGCCTGCCAGTGTGCCGCGGGGACGGCGCGCAGCTCGTGGCCCAGGCGGGCAGCCGCCTCGAAGACGCGGTCCAGCCCGGGTGCGTCCGGGTTGGTGTGGTGGTAGGTCTCGCCGCCGGCCGGGCCGGACAGGACGAGCGCCACCACCGCCGCGCTGACGTGGTCCACGGGCACCCAGTCGGTCGATCCGTGCGGCAGGTCCGGTACCGCGCCGGCCTGGAGGCACCCCTTGATCAGCTGCCACAGCAGGTCGCGCTCCTGGCAGGCGCCGGTGGTGGTGTCACCGCTGATACGGCCGGGCCGGTGGACGGAGACCGGCAGGCCGCGCTCACGGGCCAGGCCGACGAGCTGCTCGGCGACCCACTTGCTCTGCGCGTATCCGTCGGGCAGTCCGGACGCGGGGCCCGTCGGGGTCGACTCCGTGACGGTGAGGGGATCGGAGCCCGGCACCGGGGCGTAGACGCTCGTGGTCGAGACGTAGTGCATCCCGGGTGAGGCGGAGTCGGCGAGCAGACGCAGGAGCTCCTCGGTGCCGGCCACGTTGGGAGCGCGCAGATCGCCGTAGCCTGCGGCGAAGTTGACGCGTGCGCCGTTGTGGACGACGGGGCCGAGGCGACGGACCAGGGCGGCCCGGTCCTCGGGTGACAGGCCGAGGCCGGGGGCGGCGAGGTCCCCGGGGACGGGGCGGATCAGGTCCGCGTACCGGGGGTGCCACAGCCTGTAGTGCTCCAGGTTGGCGCGCAGCCGGTGCGCGCCGCGCTGCTCGTCCCCGGCCCGTACGAGGCAGTCGACCGGCCCGCCGGTGGTCTCGATGAGGTCGCGCAGGAGGAAGGCGCCGAGGAAGCCGGAGGCGCCGGTGAGAAGGGGCCGGGCGGAAGGGCGCGACGGCCTGCGGGCGGAGGCGGGGGCGGGTACCTGGGCCGCTCCGGCCCGGCCCGCACCCGTGATGTCCGCCGCCAGGCGGACCTCGGCGGCGAGGTCCGGTGCGCCGGTGTCCTCCTGGTTCTCCTCCCCCGCCTCGCTCTCCAGGAGACGGGCGACGCCCTCGGCGGTGGGCGCCGCGAACAGGGCGCGCAGGGAGGGGCGCCGGCCGCAGCGTTCCTCGATGCGCTGGGCGAGGGTCACGGCGAGCAGCGAGTGGCCGCCCAGGACGAAGAAGTCGTCCGTGACGCCGACCTCGGGTACGCCGAGCGTCTGCGCGAAGGCCTCGCACAGGGCGCGTTCGAGAGCGGTGCCCGGGGCGCGGCCTCCGGCCGGCGCCGCCTGGGCGGGCGCGGGAAGGGCGCGCCGGTCGGTCTTGCCGTTGGGGGTGACGGGCAGGGCGTCGAGCCGTACGTACGCGGCGGGGATCATGTGGTCGGGCAGGGTCGCGGCGAGGTGCGCGCGCACCTCGGCGTCGTCCGGTCCCGCCGCGCCGTCCACGGGCACGGTGTACGCGACCAGACGCCGGTCGCCTGGCCGGTCCTCGCGGACGACGGCGCAGGCCGCGGCGACACCGGGCAGGGTGGTGAGCGCTGCCTCGATCTCACCGGGTTCGATGCGGAAGCCGCGGAGTTTGACCTGGTCGTCGACCCGGGAGACGTAGACGAGTTCCCCGCCGGCCGTCCAGCGCACCAGGTCACCGGTGCGGTACATCCGGCCCCCCGCCCGGTCGAACGGATCGGCCACGAAACGGGACGCGGTCAGGGCGGCCCGGCCGTGGTAGCCCCGGGCCACTCCCTCGCCGGAGACGTACAGTTCGCCGACGACGCCGGGCGGCACGGGAGCCAGTCGGCCGTCCAGGACGTGCACGCGGGTGCCGTTGACGGGGACGCCGATGGGCACGGTGCGGCCGGGGGCGAGCGGCCCGTCCGCGTGCTGGAAGGTGCTCATGGTCGCGCAGACGGTGGTCTCGGTCGGGCCGTAGGCGTTGACGAGGAACCGGTCGCGCGCCCAGGTGTGCACGAGGCCGGGCGGGCACGCCTCGCCGGCGAGGACCATCGTGACCCCTGCGGGCAGTGAGCCGGGCGGCATCACCGCGAGGGCGGCGGGCGGCAGGGTGAGGTGGGTGACGCCGCGCTCCTGGACCAGGGTGGCGAGGGCGGGGCCGGGCAGCAGGGCTTCACGTGTGTCGATCTCCAGGCAGGCTCCGGAGAGCAGCCCCATGCACAGCTCCCAGAACGCGGCGTCGAAGCTGACGGACGCCATGTGCAGCACCCGGCTGCCGGGGGCGACGCGCAGCCGCTCGCTCTGGGTCCTGGCCATGGCGCCGGCGCCCCGGTGGGTGACCACGACGCCCTTGGGGCGGCCCGTGGAACCGGAGGTGTAGATGACGTACGCGGGATGCGCCGGCAGCGGGGCCGGGGCGCGGCCCGTGCGGGCGGCGTCGTGCGCGGCTGTCGCGGCGCTCTCCTTGAGGTCGCCGGCGTACAGGTGGGGCACCGGGGACTCGGGAAGTGCGCGGTGGACGGCGGGTGTGGTGAGGAGCAGGCGCGGCCGGGCGTCGTCGAGCATGTAGGACAGACGCTGGGCCGGATAGTCCGGGTCGAGCGGCAGGTACGCCGCCCCGGCCTTGAGGACTCCGAGGAGGGCCACGACGAGGTCGTGGGTGCGGGGCAGCGCGACGGCCACCCGGTCCTCGGGGCCGATGTCCCGTGCCGTGAGGTGCCGGGCGAGCTCTTCGGCGCGGGCGTCGAGCTCTCCGTAGGTGAGGGTGGTGCGGGCGTCGCGGACCGCGGGGGCGTCCGGGGTGAGCCGGACCCACTGCGCGAAGAGGGCGGGGACGGTCGACTCCGGGAGGTTCTCGACGGGACCGGTCCCCCAGGCGGTGAGGCAGGCGCGTTCCCCGGCGGTGAGCACGTCATACGTGCTCAGCGGGCGGTCGGGCCCGGCCGCCACGGAGCCGAGCAGCAGGACGAGCCGTTCGGCGAGGCCGCGGACCGTGGACGCGTCGAAGAGTTCCGTCGCGTAGTCGACGGTGGCCCGCATACCGCTGGGTCCGCCGCCGGCGTCGTACGTCTCGGTGAAGGTGAACGACAGGTCGAACTTGCTCACCCCGGGATCGACCGGCACGCCGCCGGTGGTGAGGCCCGGCAGGTCCAGGGGCTCGGCCGGGGCGTGGTTCTGGAGGATGAGCATGGTCTGGAAGAGCGGGTGGTGGTTCTGCGAGCGCGCGGGGTTGAGCAGTTCCACCAGGCGCTCGAAGGGCACGTCCTGGTGCGCGTACGCGGAGAGGTCGAACTCTTTGACGCGGTCGAGGAGTTCGAGGAACGTGGGGTCGCCTGTCAGGTCCGTGCGCAGCACGAGCGTGTTGACGAAGAAGCCGACGAGGTCCGAGGCCGCCTCGTCGGTGCGTCCGGCGACGGCTGTGCCCAGCGGGATGTCGTCGCCCGCGCCGTGCCGGGAGAGGACGGCCGACAGGGCGGCCTGGAGGACCATGAAGACGCTGCATCCGGTGGTGCGGGCGAGGTCCGCGACCCCTCGGGCGGTGGCGGGGCCGAGGGCGAAGTCGTGGGTGGCACCGGTGTGCCGGGGCACGGCGGGGCGCGGCCGGTCCCAGGGCAGTTCGATCATTTCCGGCAGCCCGGCCAAGGCGCCCTTCCAGTGGGCCAGCTGTCGTGAGACGAGGCTTTCGGGGTCGTGTTCGTCACCGAGCAGACGGCGCTGCCAGAGGGTGTGGTCGGCGTAGTCGACGGGGAGTTTCGTCCACACCGGTGCCTCGGCACGCGTGCGGGCGCGGTAGGCGGTGCCGAGGTCGCGGGTGAGGGGGGCCAGGGACGATCCGTCGGCGGCGATGTGGTGGACCACGAGGACCAGTACGTGCGCGTCACCGGCCAGGCGCAGCAGGGTCGCCCGGAGCGGGAGGCGGTGCTCGATGTCGATCGGCGCGGCCGCGGCGGCTGCGATCCGGCCGGCGAGGTCCTCCCCGGCGGCGGCTCCGGCGGCTTGGACGGCTTCGACGGTGAACGGGAGGCGGACGTCGTCCGGGGCGGTGATGTGCTGACGCGGCCGGCCGTCGTGCTCGGGGAAGACGGTCCGCAACGCGGCATGCCGGGTGACGACGTCACGCAGGGCCTGGCGCAGGGCTTCCGTGTCGAGCGGCCCGTCGATGCGCAGGGCGAAGGGGATGTTGTAGGTGGCGGAGGGGCCTTCCAGGCGGTGGAGGAACCACAGGCGCTGCTGGGCGTAGGACAGCGGGAGCACGGCGGGCCGCTCCTGCGGCACGAGAGCGGGCCGGGCGGGACGGTCCGCCTCCTGCAGGGCCCTGGCGAGCGTGGCGACGGTGGGGTTCTCGAAGAGGGTGCGGATCTCGGTCTCCGTACCCAGGGCGGTACGGACGCGGCCCACCAGGCGGGTGGCGAGCAGGGAGTGGCCGCCCAGGGCGAAGAAGCTGTCGTCGATACCGACGCGGGCCACACCCAGCACGTCGGCGAACAGCCCGGCGAGGATCTCCTCGTGGGCACTGCGCGGCGGTCCGCCTCCTTCGCCGGGCAGGGTGGCGGGCGCGGGCAGGGCCGCCCGGTCGAGCTTGCCGTTGGGAGTCAGCGGCAGCGCGTCGAGCGGCTGGATGGCGGTCGGCACCATGTAGGCGGGCAGCTGCCGGCCGACCAGGGCCGCGAGCCGGTCCGGGTCCGCGGTGCGTCCGGGGGCCGGGACGACGTAGGCGGTCAGCGTGCGGTCCCCGGGCAGGTCCTCGCGGACCAGGACGCAGGCGGCCCGCACGGACGGGTCGGCGCAGAGGGCCGCCTCGATCTCGGCGGGCTCGATGCGGTGGCCGCGGAGTTTGATCTGCTGGTCGGCCCGGGCGACGTGGTGCAGGGTGCCGTCGGCGTCCCGGCGCACGAGGTCGCCGGTGCGGTACATCCGCTCCCCGGTGCCGGTGAACGGGTCGGCGACGAACCGGGTGGCGGTGAGACCGGCGCGCCCCAGGTAGCCGCGCGCGACACCGGCGCCCGCGACGTACAGTTCGCCCTCGGCACCGGGCGGCACGGGACGCAGCGCCGCGTCGAGGACGTAGGCGCGCATTCCGTCGAGCGGCCGGCCGATCGGGGGCACACCGCCGGGGGCGTCGCCGGGGCGGACGCGGTGGAGGGTGGCGAAGGTGGTCGTCTCGGTGGGCCCGTAGACGTTCAGGAAGGCGGTGCCGGGATGGGCCGCGGCGAGGCGCTGGAGAACGCCGGGTGCCGCTGCCTCGCCTCCGGAGGCGGCCAGGCGCAGCAGGCCGAGGGCCTCGGGGTCGGTCTCGGCGATGACGTTGAACAGGGCCGTCGTCAAGAACGCCGCCGTCACGCCGTCCCGGGTGACGAGGCGGCGCAGCACCGCCGGCTGGAGGGCGCCCTCGGGGGCCACGACGACGCGGCCCCCGTTGAGGAGGGGCGCCCAGATCTCGAAGGTGGAGGCGTCGAAGACGTACGCCGAGTGCATCAGGACCGCGTCGGCCGCGCCGTCCCCCCAGGTCCGGTCGGACGCGAGGGCGGTGATGTCGGCGTGGGTGACCCCGACCCCCTTGGGCAGGCCGGTGGAGCCGGAGGTGAACATGACGTAGGCGAGCCGGGCTCCGCCGGTGACGGCGGGCAGGACGCCCGGGGCTGCTGGGCCGCCCTGCCGGACCCGGCCCGCGGTGTCGACGCTCACCACGGGTACGTCGGGCCCCAGTTGCCGCACCCAGGGGTGTGTGCGGGTGGTTTCGTCGACGATCAGGGCGCGCAGGGCCGAGACCTCGGCGACGCGGGTGAGCCGTTCGGCGGGCCAGCGCGGGTCGAGCGGCACATAGGCGGCGCCGGCGCGCAGGGCCGCCAGGGACGCGGTGACCAGGGCGGCGGACCGGCCCATCAGGATGCCGACCCCGTCCTCCGGGCCGACGCCGAGCCCTGTCAGGACCCCGGCCGATTCCGCTGCCACGCGGTCGAGTTGCCGGTAGGTCAGCTGCTCGCCGGCGCCGGACACGGCGACCGCGTCCGGGTGCAGGGCGGCACGCCGGGCGACGGCGGCGGGAATGCTCTCGTCCAGGGTGGCGCACCGGAGTGCGGCGCCGTTCCCCTGGGAGAGCAGCGACTCACGCTCCCCGTCGAGGAGTACGGGGACGGTGTCGGCGCGGCGGTCGAGTCCTTGCGCCATCGCGGTCAGCAGACGGCGCATGCGGGCGACCGTGCGGGCCACCTCGTCACGTGCGAGGGCGGCGGCCCGGTAGCCGAAGGTGATCCTCAGGGCGTCGCCCGGAGCGATGGTGAGGGTGAGCGGGTAGTGGGCCGCGTCCGAGCCGCTGAACCCGGTCACGGCGAGGCCGGGCAGCCCCTGCTGCGCGGTGCGCAGGGCTTCGGCGTCCATGGGGTAGTTCTCGAACACGGCCAGGGTGTCGAACAGTTCGTCCAGCTCCGTGACGCCGCGTATCTCGGTCAGGCCCACGTACTGGTGGCCGAGGAGGCGGCCCTGCTCCTCCTGGAGCCTGGTCAGGAGCGCGGCCAGGGTTTCGCCGGGTGCCGGGCGCAGCCGTACCGGCACGGTGTTGATGAAGAGGCCGACCATCGACTCGATGCCCGGGATCTCCGGCGGGCGGCCGGAGACGGTGGTGCCGAACACGACGTCGGGGCGTCCGGTGAGGTGGGCGAGCAGCAGCCCCCAGGCGCCCTGGACGAGGGTGTTGAGGGTGAGCCGGTGGGTGCGGGCCGTCTCACGCAGCCGGCGGGTCGTGGCCGTGTCCAGGTCGAGGACGAGGGTTTCGGGCAGGTCGCCCGCGCCCGGCACGTCCGCCCCGGCGCGCCCGGCGAGCAGGGTCGGCGCCTCGATGCCGGCCAGGGCGGTGCGCCAGGCGTCCAGGGCCGCGGCGCGGTCCTGCTGGGCCAGCCAGGCGAGGTAGGTGCGGTAGGGGACGACGCGCGGCAGGGCGCTGTCGTCGCCCCGTCGCGCGTACAGCTCGAACAGCTCCCGCACGAGCAGGGGCATCGACCAGCCGTCGAGCAGGATGTGATGGCTCGTCATGACGAGCCGGTGGGCCTGCGGCCCCGTACGCACGAGGGTGAACCGCATCAGCGGCGGGGTGGTGAGGTCGAAGCGGCGGGTGCGGTCGGCGGCGAGGAACGCGGCGAGGCGTTCCTGCGTCGCGCTCGCGCCGTCCGCACCCGTCAGGTCCAGCTCCTCCAGCGGTACGGGCACCTCGGCGGCCACGGCCTGCACGGGCTCGTCCAGGTCCTCGTGGAGGAAGCCGACCCGCAGGTTGGCGTGGCGCCGCAGCAGGCCGCCGACGGCGTCGTGCAGGGCGGGGACGCTGACGGGGCCTTCGAGGCCGAAGACGAACTGTGCGGTGTAGACGTCCACGTCGCGGGAGTCGTACAGCGCGTGGAAGAGCATGCCCGCCTGCAACGGCGTCAGCGGCAGTACGTCTTCCAGTCTGAACCCGGTCACTTGCGTCCACCCCACTTGTTCTGCAGTCGGTCGAGCTGGGCCTGGTCGAGCGAGACCAGGGGAAGGTCGGACGGCGTCCAGCCGCCCGCGTCGGATCGTTCGGCGTGCTCCGCGACGGCGCGCAGGGCCCGGGAGAAGGTCTCGGCCAGGGCCTCCATGTCCTCCTCCTTGAGGAGGTCGCTGGGCCAGGTCCAGCGGATCACCAGGTGCGGGCCGTCCGGCAGGTCCTCGGCGTGCGCGTTGATGTCGAGGACGTGGTGGACGGGCATGTCGGGGTCCTGGCTGCGCGGCCCGCCGCCGTCGAGCAGCACGTCCCAGTCGGCGCCGTCGCCGCTCCCGTCCGCCGTCCCGGGCGAAGAGGCGTACCGGCCCAGGTAGTTGAAGCCGATCTGGGGGTGGGGCGCCGTGGCCAGCAGAGGGCGGGTGGCCGGGTCGAGGTGGCGCAGCATTCCGTAGCCGACACCGTGGTCGGGGATGGTCCTCAACTGCTCCTTGACCCGCTTGAGGGCCTGCTCGACCAGCTCCGCGTCGAAGCGTCCGGGGTCGCGGGTGCCGGCCGGTCCGGGGTCGAGCCGGACCGGGTAGAGGCTGGTGAACCAGCCGACCGTGCGGGACAGGTCGAGGTGGTCGGCGATCTGCTCACGGCCATGGCCCTCCAGGTCGAGGAGGACGGCGGTGCTGCTCGGCCGGGGCCCGCCGAGGGCGGCGGCTCGCTCCGCACGCCAGGAGCGGACGGCGAGGGCGAGGCCCGTCAGCAGGACGTCGTCCACCCCTGCGTGGAAGGCGGCCGGGACGGTGGTGAGCAGGGGCTTCGTCCAGGTGGCGGGCAGGCGGGTGACCAGGGTGCGCGTCCGGTCGGCGGTGTCCAGGAAGGGGTCGAGCGGCCGGTATCCCAGCTGCGGATCCGGCGTCCGTAACACGTCCTGCCACAACGGCAGTTCGGCTTGGCGCGCGGGCTCGTGCGCCTGGGAGGCCAGGAGTTGCGCCCAGTGCCGGTAGGGCGTGGTGGCCGGGGGCAGTGCCGCCGGCCGTCCGGCGGCGGTCACGGACCGCCAGGCGGCGGCCACGTCGGTGGCGAGGATGCGCCAGGAGACCGCGTCGACGGCCAGGTGGTGCACGACGAGCAGCAGCTGCCCGCGCCGGCGGGGCCCGGCGTCGCACCAGACCGCCTCGATCACCTCGCCGTGGGCGGGCCGCAGCCGTCTGCGCGCCGCCTCGCCCGCCTCGGTGAGTGCGGCACGGACGGCGCCGGCGTCGAGCCCGGCGACGTCGACCCGGGTGAAGTGCTGCCGGGCCGGGACGGCCCCGGACGGCAGAGCTTCGAGGACGGGTGAGCCGTCGGGCGCCCGGCCGGTCCGCAGCCGGAGCATGTCGTGGTGGTCGATGAGGAGTTGGAGGGTGGCGACGAGGGTGTCCTCGTCGGCGTCCACGGGTGTGCGCAGCACTCCCGACTGGTTGTAGCCGTCCGTGGTGCCGGGCCGTTCCAGGAACCAGGCGGCGATGGGCGTCAGCGGCATCTCACCGGTGCCCTGCCCGGCCGGCGCGGTGGTGGCCTGGCCGAGCGCGGTGGCGACGGCCGCGATGGCCTCCGGGGTGCGGTGGACGAAGACATCGCGCGGGGTGATGCCGAGGCCGGCCCCGCGGACACGGCTGACGAGCTGGATGGAGAGGATGCTGTCGCCGCCGAGCGCGAAGAAGTCGTCGTCGCTACGGACGGCGGGGGCGCCCAGGACGGAGGCGAACACCTCGCACAGGACGCGCTCCTGTGCGGTGCGCGGCTCCCCGCCCGGAGCGGTGGCGGCGGGACGCGGCGGGACGGGCAGGGCGCGCCGGTCGGTCTTGCCGTTGGGCAGCAGCGGCAGCGCGTCGAGGGGCACGAGGACGGCGGGCACCATGTACGGCGGCAGGGCCGCCATCAGCCGGGCACGCAGCTCGCCCTCGGTGGGGGGCGCCGCGCCGCCGCGCTCGTCGGTGACGGTGTAGGCGACCAGCCGCCGCTCCCCCGGGCGGTCCTCGCGGACGAGGGCGCAGGCGGCGGCGACGCCGTCGAGCGCGGTGAGGGCGGCCTCGATCTCGCCGAGTTCGATGCGGAAGCCGTGCAGCTTGACCTGGTCGTCGGCGCGGGAGACGTAGGTGAGCAGGCCCTCGGTGTCGCGCCGGACGAGGTCGCCCGTGCGGTACATACGGCTGCCGGCGGGGCCGTACGGGTCTGCGGTGAACCGTGCGGCGGTCAGGCCGGGGCGTCCGAGGTAGCCGCGGGCGAGGCCCTCGCCCGCCACGTAGAGCTCACCGGTCACGCCCGGTGGCACCGGGCACAGGGCGGCGTCCAGGACGTAGGCGCGGGTGTTGTCGACGGGGCGCCCGAGCGGCACCGTCCCCTCCCCCGCTGCGGCGCCGGTCCCCCCGCCCCGGTAGTGGTGGGCGGTGGCGTCGATGGTCGTCTCGGTGGGCCCGTAGAGGTTGTGGACCTCCGCCGACCAGGCCGACCGGACCTGCTCCGCCAGGTTCCGCGGCAGGGGTTCGCCGCCGCACAGGACGGCACGCAGCGCCGGGGGCGCCTCGCCGGGAGCCGTCTCGGTGAGGACGACCGCGAGGTGCGAGGGCACGAACTGGGCGAGGGTCGTGCCCGCCTCGCGCATACGGGCCAGCAGGCCGGCGGGGTCGTGGTTGACGGCCGGCGGCACGGGGCAGGTGGCGCCGCCGTGCAGGAGGGGCAGCCAGGTCTCCCAGACCGAGGCGTCGAAGCTCGGCGAGGTGCGGGCGAGGACCCGGTCGTCGCCGGTGAGGCCGAGGTGGCCCGCCATCCACGCCATGTGGTTGGTCAGGGAGGCGTGGGTGACGACGACCCCCTTGGGGCGGCCGGTGGAGCCGGAGGTGTAGA
>NZ_DATMVN010000216.1:0-2841 GCF_035563135.1 Streptomyces sp. | reverse complement strand
ACGGCCGGTCAGCCGGGCGGTCTCCTCCCGGCCTCCGGCTCGGCGGCCAGGCAGCGGCTTCGGGCCCGGAGGAACACGTCCTCGGCGCCGGCCGGGTCCTGCGGAGTCCGGGTGCGGTGGGACCAGGGGAGTGACGTGTAGTACGGGCCCATCGCCCGGAAGACCGGTGCGGCGTCGGTGAACCGGAGCGAACCCCACAGCGCGTGGGCCAGATGGTTGAGATCGAGCAAGGACCGGGCAGCCGGGTCCGCAGCGGCGAACCAGATGTGCAGCGCGCGCCGGGCGTCGCGCTCACCGTCCTCGGTGACCCAGTGCAGGTCCAGCGCCCGCTCGTTGCCGTGCTCGCGGCGGTAACGCTCCACCCGGACATACAGCGGCAGCACATGGAGCGGGGAACCCTCCGGAGCGGAAGAGGCCGCCCACTGCACGAAGTTGACCGCTTCGGAGAGCGTGCCGCTCGTCTGCCTCGCGTAGACGAACTGCAGCATCCGGTGGTAGGCCTCGCGGTTGAACGGATCGCGTTTGTCCGCCTCCGCCAGCAGCCCCCACGGCCCGGGGAACAGCATCGGGCCGGGCGGCAGCAGCCGGTGCTCCTCCAGGCGCTGCCCCTCGTCGAGCTGGGACAGCGCGAGGAGACAGACCCAGGGAACCGGGTCCGCGGGCGAGGCGTGCGCGGCGGAGCGGCAGCCCTCCCACGCCTCCTGCCACAGCTCCTGGGCGCTCGGGCGCCGCTCCCGATGGGCCCGGATCGCCCGTTCCACGGCCACCCGGGCACGCATCACCGTCGCCGCCACGCTCCTCGGCTCCTCGGCGAGCCAGGCGTGCACCGCGTCGGAGCCCGCCGCCACGGCCGCGAGGACCTGGGTCCGCCGAGTCCACGACGCCCAGTCGGGCGTGCTCTCCAGCAGGTTCCGCATGGCCAGCCAACGGCCGGTACGCAGGTCCTGTAACGCCACCCTCAGATCGTGATCGTGCCCCGCGGGGTGGTAGACCGGCCGGAAGTCACCGGGAGCCATGTACGCGCCCCGCCCCTGAACTCGTGGCCGGGGAGGGGCGGTGAGCCGGACACGGCGGTACGGCACAGATTCTTCTCGTCATGAATCCTCATGGAGCGTGGGGGGTTGGGCCGTTCGGTCGTGAACCACCGGTGGTCATCGTCCGGTTGCTCACTCGGCGGTGAGTGTAGAGCGCTCGGCGGCAGCCATCCGGTGACTCCGCGGATCTTACTCAAGTAGCTCCTTCCCACCGGACGTTGATCTCCGTATGAGGCCGGGCACAGGATGATCCGGACGGGGTTGACGCAGGGCGTGGTCTGCACGACTGTGGGCGCAGGGACCAGATGATCACGATTCCGCCCGGATCCGGGCGGCCCGCACGGCTGGAGCGTCACTTGACAGAGCCGGTACTCGCCATCGACCAGGGGACGTCCGGGACCAAGGCGCTGGTGATCTGTCCCGAGCGAGGGGTGATCGGTTCCGGTTCCGCGCCCGTACGCCCGAGGTACGGCGCCGGGGGACTGGTGGAGGCCGATCCCGCCGAGCTGATCGGGTCGGTCCTCGACGCCGGCCGGCAGGCGGTGGCGGAAGCCGCCGAACCCGTGGCGGCCGTCGGCCTGGCCAACCAGGGCGAGACGGTGCTGGCCTGGGACCCCGCGACCGGCCGGCCGCTCACCGACGCCGTCGTCTGGCAGGACCGGCGGGCCGAAGGCATCTGCGGTGACCTCGCCGCACGCGGGGACGAACTGAAGCAGCTCACCGGGCTGCCCCTCGACCCCTACTTCGCCGCGCCCAAGATGGCGTGGATACGACGCGAGCTGACCCGGGAAGGGGTGGTGACCACCAGCGACTCCTGGCTGGTCCACCAGCTCACGGGGGCGTTCGTCACCGATGCCGCCACCGCGGGGCGCACCCAGCTGCTCGGCCTCCACGACGTCGGCTGGTCGCCCGCAGCCCTGGAGATCTTCGGCCTGTCCGGCGAGCGGCTGCCCGCCGTCGTCGACTGCGCCGGGCCGGTCGGCGCCACCACCGCGTTCGGCGAAGAGGTCCCCCTGACCGGCCTCCTCGTCGACCAGCAGGCCGCCCTGCTGGCACAGGGTGCCCTGACACCCGGCCAGGCCAAGTGCACCTACGGCACCGGGGCGTTCCTCCTCGCCCAGACCGGCGGCCGGCCCAGCACCGGCTCCAGCGGCCTGGTCAGCTGCGTCGCCTGGCGCCTCGGCGGGCGTACGGACTACTGCCTCGACGGCCAGGTCTACACGGCTGCCTCCGCCGTGCGCTGGCTCACCGGTCTCGGGGTGATCTCCGGAGCCGCGGACCTCGACGCGGTGGGCGCCTCGGCCCGCGGCACCGGAGGAGTCACCTTCGTCCCCGCGCTCGCCGGTCTCGCCGCTCCCTGGTGGCGCAGCGACCTGCGCGGCTCCCTGACCGGCCTCGGCCTCGACACCACCGCCGGCCACCTGGTCCGCGCCCTCTGCGAGGGCATCGCCGCACAGGTCGTCGCCCTGGCCGACGCCGTCGCGTCGGATCTCGGCGCGCCGCTGACCGTGCTGCGGGTCGACGGCGGCCTGACCCGCTCCTCCCTGCTCATGCAGACCCAGGCGGACCTGCTGCAACGGCCGGTCGAAGTCTCGGCGCTGCCCGACGTGACCGCGCTCGGCGCCGGCGTGGTGGCCAGGCTCGGGCTCGACCCGAAACTGCCGCCGAGCCGGGCGACACCCGCATGGCGGCCCTCGGCCGTGTACGAACCACGGATCGGCCCCGAGGAGGCCGCGGAGCGCCTCGCGGGCTTCCGTGCCGCGGTGGACACCCTGCTGGAGCGCCCGTGACCGTCGCCCTCACCACC
>NZ_DATMVN010000215.1:0-3338 GCF_035563135.1 Streptomyces sp. | reverse complement strand
CCCATGCCGACCACGAGTGTGTGGCGCCCGGCAAACCGCTTCCGGTCGGTGCCCAGGACGTCAGGCAGTGGACCGGCAAGCCATGGACCGGCCTGATCCTCACCGATGGCCGG
Source organism: Streptomyces sp. (assembly GCF_035563135.1). Taxonomy (GTDB): domain Bacteria; phylum Actinomycetota; class Actinomycetes; order Streptomycetales; family Streptomycetaceae; genus Streptomyces. The sequence goes on along the minus strand of NZ_DATMVN010000215.1, from coordinate 3,225 downwards.
CAGTCCCGCGGCGCCCAGCGGGTTGGTGTGTCCCCAGGTGCCGGAGGCGTCCAGCACCGCGCGGGCCAGGACGTCGTCGACCTGGCCCTCGTGCATGGTCCGGACGACGTAGGGCCGACCTTCTCGCCCGACCGTGCGGGTCTTGTCGACGCCCTGGCGGCTGACCGCCAACACTCGCGTGCCAGTACGGATGTGTCGGGCCAGCTCCGGTGTGGCCGCGAGGGGGGTGAGGTAGTCGTCGACCAGCTCGGCGCCCGTGGGCAGAGCGTCCCGGTCGGGGGACTCCCACCCGTGTGCCTCCAGCAGGCGCAGTGCGGCGGCGTCGACGTCGTACTCCCACGGCGAGAACAACCGGACGTGCCCCCACTCCCGTACCGCGGCGCCCACCTGTTCGCCGGCCTCCAGCACAAGCGGCTCGAGCCCTCGTTCCACCAGGTGTGCAGCGGCGGCCAGCCCGACCGGTCCAGCTCCGATCACCACGACCGGCAGCTCTGACGTCTCCGTGCTCATCCCTACCAGCTCCTGGTCATCGACCCACATCGATGGGCAAAACGTATCAGCGGTTGCTGTTGATGGCAATGAAGCTATGTCATACTCGGGTCGTGAGCCAAGATCTCGGTGTCAGGCTGCTGGACCGCGCCGGCCTCGCTTCGGCAGCTGAGCAGGCCCAGTTGCTCGCTCCTCAGATGAAGGCGTTGTCCGACTCCAATCGGCTGCACCTGCTGCTGCTCCTCGCCGAGGGGTCGCGGTCGGTGCGTGAGCTGACCGAGCTCAGCGGGATGAGTCAGACCCTCGTGAGTCACCACCTCACCCCGCTGCGCGAGCAGGGGCTGGTGACGGTGACGCCCCGGGGTCGCAGCAACGTGTACGCCCTGTGCTGCGAGGCGCTCGCCGGGCCGGTGCGGCTGCTCGCCACTCTCGCCGCGCTGACGCCCGAGGGCGCCGATGCCTGCTGCGTGGACTGAAGTGCTTGACCGCGGTCCGCGGTCCACGGTCCAGCTTCAGTGGCGTGACCACCTCGGCCGTCCGAGGGCTGCGGGTCGCTGAGCTCGCCTCCGCCGTCGGAGTATCGCCAGACACCGTCCGCTACTACGAGCGCGCCGCGCTCCTCCCGCCGCCCGGCCGCACAGCGGCCGGTGACCGGGCCTGCGACGCCGGTGCGGTCGACCGGCTCGGATTCATCCAGGGAGCCCAGCGGCTTGGTCTCCGCCCGGCCGACATCCGTGACCTCCTCGCCGTCCGGGACACCGGCACGTGTCCGTGCGAGCCCGCCGAGGACCTGCTGCGTCGTCGGATGGCCGAGGTCGACGCTGGGATCGCCCGCCTCGTTGCCCTCCGTGCCGAGATGGAGACCCCGTCCGACGCGTCGTCGGCCGCAGACTGTCCTCCTCCCAGCCCCGGCACCTGGTGCCCGCCAGTAGGAGGTGATCCCTCGTGTCCAGTCTCATCCGGGGGCAGGCGCCGGCGTCGCCCGAGGCGGAGACACGGAAGCGCCGACCCTGTCCGCGAAGGTCATGCGGTGCGGTCGTGGCTGGCGGCGTACTCGGGGGTCCAGACGCTGTCGTGCAGATCGCGAGGCAGATCCTTGTTTCCGGTGCTGCGGAACACCGGGTCCTGGCCTGCCCTCGTCTGCCGCTCGAAGTCCCGGAGGGCGCCCAGGGCCCAGCGGCCGAGCAGGACCAGCGCGACGAGGTTGACCAGCGCCATGAACCCCATGGCGACGTCGGCCAGTGCCCACACCGTCGCCAGTTCCAGCAGGGCACCGGCCCCGACCACGGCGACGACCAGCGCGCGGAACACCGTCAGCGCGATGGGCCGGGCGCGCAGGAAGGTCATGTTGACCTCTGCGTAGGAGTAGTTCCCGAGCACCGAGGAGAACGCGAAGACGAAGATCAGCACGGTCATGACCCAGTTGAGGCCGCTGCCGAGCTCGTGGGCCACGGCAGCCTGGGTGAGCGAGGCGCCCTCCGTCGTCTCGCCGGGCCGGTACACCGCGGAGCCGGCGAACAGGATGATGAACGCCGTCGCGGAGCAGACGATGATGGTGTCGACGAAGACCCCGAGGGACTGGATCAACCCCTGCTTCACCGGGTGGCTGGTGGTCGCGGTGGCCGCGGCGTTGGGGGCACTGCCCATGCCGGCCTCGTTGGAGAACAGCCCGCGCTTGGCCCCGTTGAGCAGGGCTGCCGCGATCCCGCCGGTGATGCCGGCAGCGGCCTCGCCCACACCGAAGGCCGCCGAGAAGATCTGGCCGAGCACGGTGCCCACCTGCGTCACGTTGAGCGCGATGATCACGGCGGCGAGCAGCACGTAGGCCAGGGCCATCGCCGGCAGCATGTACTCGGCGACGCGAGCGATGCGGCGGACCCCGCCGAACACCACCACCGCTGTGAGGACCATGAGAGCAGCCGCGGACCACCACTCGCCGACCCCGTGTCCGGTGGCCAGCACGTCACTGATGGTGTTGGCCTGGACCATGTTGAACGCCACGCCGAAGGTGAAGATCAGCAGGATCGCGAAGACGATGCCGCCGCGACGCGAGCCGAGGCCCCGCTCGATGTAGAAGGCCGGTCCGCCGCGGAAGGTGCCGTCACCGGCCGGGACCTTGAAGATCTGAGCCAGCGTCGCCTCGATGAGGGCGGTGGCCATGCCCACGAGGGCGACCACCCACATCCAGAAGATGGCCCCGGGGCCACCGAGGGTCAGGGCGATGGCGACGCCCGCGATGTTGCCGGTGCCGACCCGGGACGCCAGGCCGACGCAGAAGGCCTGGAACGACGAGATGCCACCCTCGGAGCCGCTCCGGGAGGAGGCGATCTGGCCGACCATGCGACCGAACATGCGGAACTGGACGAAGCGCGTGCGGACACCGAAGTAGAGGCCCACCCCCAGGAGCACGTAGATCAGCACGTACGACCAGAGAACGTTCGAGACGGGGTCGATCACGTTCTGCTGGATGAAGTCCATCAGGGCCTCCACGTGGTGGGCATGCGGCGCTGGGAGCGTGTCCTCGCGGGCGAGGGCCGCGTGCTCGTCGTCGAGCTGATGGCTCTCGCAGGCGATCATCGGGGTCGGAGCGGGGGCGCGCACCCCGAGAGGAATGCGCGGAAGGCCCCGATTCCGCGGCTCGGGCCCTTCCCGAGAACCGAGTGCCGTCAGTCCAGGTGGTCGGGCAGGCTCACGGGCAACCGTCGTCCGCCACGGAACGTGTTCCCGCCGGGCTCA
>NZ_DATMVN010000214.1:0-20211 GCF_035563135.1 Streptomyces sp. | reverse complement strand
CTCGGGGCGGCCATGGGCATGTCCCAGTCCGCCGCCGCGCTGGCCCGTGCCTCGGCCCCGGCCGCCGCCGGGGCCGCCTACGATGTGCATCCCTGGTGGCCCTACCTCGCCGCAGCCCTGCTCGCCGCCCTCGCGGCCGCTTCTGTGACGCGTACGCTCCCGTCGGCGGCCCGACGGGAGCGGCCGGTGCGGGAGACATCGACGACGTGACCCGGGGCGGCTGCCTCTGCGCGGTCCGGGGTGGCCGGCGCGTCCGCCGGTCCCCCCGGACCCACGCGCCGCGCCTCATCAGGCGGACACGGACCGCGTGGCGGGGGTCAGCGGAGGAGGCATCAGATGCCTGCGGGCCACGACAGCGAGCAGTGCGTATCCAAGGACCAGCAGCAGCGCCGTGAAGAGCCACTCACGGGAACCGGCCGGGTCGTAGACCCTCCCCGCGTTGCCCACGTCCACGGCCGCCGCCTTCTGCCCGGTCTCGAACGAGTCCCTGCCGCTGCCGTACAGCTTGACGTTCCGCAGCTCCACCGCGCCGTCGGCGGAGCGGAAGGTCCCCGACCACTCGCAGGTCTCGTGCCCGGGATGGCTCACACAGCTGAGCCGCTCCGCGGTGAAGGTGCCCCGGGGCCCGTCCGCGGTCACCGTCCTGGCGGCGTTGCCCAGATTGGGCAGCGCGACGTACAGCATCAGAACCCCCGCCAGCAGAAGCAGCAGGGACACGAACCCCGAGGGCCCCCTCTTCCTCCCGCCCGCGCTGATGGCTGCCACGTCAGTCCTCAGGGGCGCAGGAGCAGCGTGCGGCGGCGTTGTCGGACCGGCCCGCGCGGGTGTGGTAATACATCGCCACGACCATGGGGACGGTGACCAGGGTGTTGTAGAAGAGGTGCAGTTCCACGCGCGGGGCGATGAGCTGGATGATGCTCGTCGGGACGGCCTTGCCCATCAGGTAGGAGCCGGCGAGGACCTGGACCAGGAGCAGCAGGTGCTCGAAGTGGTGCCACACCTGGATGCCGAACGACACCTTCCACCAGGTGCCCGAGCGACCGGTGAACCCCGAACGCAGCAGGAAGAGGCCGATCATCATGATCAGGGCGTAGCCGTAATGCATCCACTCCGAGGTGACGAGCCACGGGAACGGCACCCCGAGAACCCCCCGCGCCTCCGGTATCGGCCAGCCCATGACGTAGATCTGGACCGCTTGGACGAGGTGCTCCGCCCAGTGCGCGACGACGATGAACACGAATACGCGCAGGCCGAGTTGGTGGTGCCTGCTGTTGAGGGAGTCAAGCCCTGCGCGTAAGGGGCGCCGTGCTGCCTGGGTACTCGCCGACATGCTGAACCTCCTGGCCCGGGAACTCTGTCAGCCACAGCACAGCAGCCGTGCCCATATGCCGCCTTCTTCATACGTGCCATATCGGTACGGCCGGGCGCCGGGCCCGGCCGTACCGGCAGCCCGTGTGCCGTGACCGCCGCCTGCCGCGGTGAGCGGCCTCGGACGGGGGACCGGCACGGCCGTCCGACGTCCCGTGCCCGCACACGAGGGGAGCGGCCCGACCCCCGCTGAGCATCTGTTCGGCTGTTCTGGGGGCGTGCGGCCCCTGGCTCCCGGTCGTTCGCCCTGCCCTGCACGAGAGCCTGTCCGTCACTCCGCAGCGGCGCCCCGCACCCTGAGCCAAAGGCTCTCCCGCGCCCGTTCCCCCAGCCGTTTGCAGAGGGGCGCTGCGCATTTCCGAAGATGCCCTGGTCTTTGCTCTCAGCTGACCATGAGGCCCTCGTCACCCCTTCGGTGGCCCGGCTGAGGAGGCACCGCGTGGCTACGGCAATGGGCTCCCTGCGCAGACTGTTCATGGCTCCCTCCCTGCACGACGTGAGCTTCGCCGGCCGTGGCTTCCCGGTGACAGGGACACCCGCGACCGCCCAGCTGGAAGCCGTACCGCAGACGGTGGTGACCGGTTTCGAGTGGGGCATCGAGGCGAAGGACCTGGGAGAGATCGAGCGTCGGCTGTCCCTGGTCGACCTGGAACTCCAGGGCTTCGCCTACGAGGGCGCGACCATGGCCTCGGTCATCCGCGACGCGATGCCCGGCCGGGGCGGACGTACCAGGGCGCTTCTCCAGGGCGCCGGGCGGCGGCACATCTTCCTCAACTACATCGGCATCGGGTTCGCTATGGCAAAGCTGCCCAGGCCGCTGTGGAGGAAGGTCATGCCCGACGACCTGGACGGCGAGGAGTTCTACCCGCCGATGAGCTGGCTCGCCGTCGACGGCTACGGCTTCGACCGCGCCTACTTCGACCCGGCCCGCTGGGTCGACGACCAGCGCCTGGACACCCCGTACGCCTGGGACGGCCGCCCGGACTACTTCCAGCGGGCGGTGGACCAGGGGATCGGGCGCGCACTGTGGTTCATCCACGGGGCGCACGTCGAGCACGTCTGCGCCGCCGTGCGCAGGTTCGCCTCCGGACGGCAGCCGGACCTGTGGGCCGGCGTCGGGCTCGCCGCCACCTTCGCAGGCTGCTCCACGGCCGACGAACTGACCGCGCTGCGCGCCGGGGCGGGTGAACTGAAGGGCCATGTCGCGCAGGGCTCCGTCTTCGCGGCGAAGGCCCGTCACTTCTCCGCCACCGTTCCCGACCACACCCGGGCCGCGCTCTGCGCGCTGGCCGGGATCACCGTCGAGGCGGCGGCCGTGCTCGCCGACGCCACCGCGCCCCCGCCGAGCGCGGCCGGTGATGTCCCCCCGTATGAACTCTGGCGCCGGGCGGTACGTGAAAAACTTCCGTTGAATGCCCGTTGAGCATTCCTGGAGTAGACGCACGGGTACCTCCGTTGAATATCTTCGATCCATCGAACGGGAATCCAGGAAAAGGGAATCGAGGGGCGGTCTTTTAGGTGTCGATCTTGCGTGCTCTGAGGCGCCGAGTCCTCACGCCCAATGTTCGGGAAACGCAGCTGGAAACACGCGGCTTCCACGTCAAGAACGCGGAAGCCAAACAGCAGCTGGAAACCGTGGGGACGAGCTTCCTCCAGGGATATGCCTACGCGGTCGAGGCCCGCTCCGCGGACCAGGCGGTCGAGTGGCTGGAGACGATTCCCCTGGCGTTCCGGGGGTTCGCCTACGAGGGCGCCGGGATGGGCGCGGTCATGCTCGACTCCCTGACGGGCGGCGACAAGCGGCTGACCGGTCTCCTGGAAGGCAGGGGCCGGCACCACAACTACATGATCTACGTCGGCGTCGGCTGGGCGATGGCGCGGCTGCCGCGGTTCCTGTGGCCCGACGTGACCGGCACCGATCCGGTGCTGCGCTGGCTCATTCTGGACGGATACGGCTTCCATCAGGCGTACTTCAAGACCGACGCCTACGTCCGGAATCCCGACCGGGTCCACCCCTTCAGCTGGGAGGGCGGCCCGGACCACTACAGCGCCCGGGTCATCGACCAGGGCATCGGGCGCGCCCTGTGGTTCGTGGGCGGCACCGATCCGGACGTCGTCGCCGGGCTCATCGACGCCTATCCCGCCCACCGCCACGGAGACATGTACGCCGGCGCCGGGCTCGCCTGCACCTACGCGGGCAGTGCCGACGAGGACGAGCTGCGGCGCTTCGCCAAGCACTCGGGTGACCACCTGCCGAACCTGGCGCAGGGCTCCGCGTTCGCCTGCGAGGCACGCGAGCGGGCGGGGACCACGATCGCCCACACGCACATCGCGGCCCGTGTCCTCTGCGGGGGCCGGACCCCCGGGGAAGCCGCTCGGATATGCACCGAATCGACGCCCTCGAGCTGCGACGGCGGCGCGATACCCGCCTTCGAGATCTGGCGGCAGCACATCGCCGCCGCGATCACTTCCGTTCCGCACGCGTAGAAAGGCGCTGGCATGACACACCCACGTTCCTGGCTGCGAAAGCAGGCGCCCGGAGTTATCGCGCTTGCTCTTATGGCCGGCACTTTTTATGCGGTGAAGCCGCATGAGTCGAGCGCTGCCGAGAAGAGGGAGCTGGCGGAGAACTTCGCCTTCGAACCGATGGCGGTAGCCATGCCGGGCGGATACGAACAGCAGACCGTCCGCAAGGTGAACAAGGCCTACAAGCACATCGAGGCATGGATCTCCTCGGTCGGCGCTGGGGTCGCGATGAATGACGTCGACGGGGACGGCCTGCCCAACGACCTCTGCGTCACCGACCCGCAGATCGACCAGGCCGTGGTCACTCCCGCTCCCGCGCCCGGCCGCAGGAGCGCGTCGTACGCCCCGTTCGTCCTCGACCCGGCGCCGCTTCCCAAGAGCGACATCATGGCTCCGATCGGCTGTGTCCCCGGCGACTACAACGAGGACGGCGCCATGGACCTCCTCGTCTACTACTGGGGCCGCACCCCGGTCATCTTCCAGGCGAAGAGGGAAGCCGGGCACACCACGACGACGATGGATCCGAAGTGCTTCGAACCGATCGAACTGGTGCCCGGTAGTGGTGGCAGCCACTACACCGGGCCGCTGTGGAACTCCAACGCCGCGGCCGTCGCCGACTTCGACGGTGACGGGCACAACGACATCTACGTCGGCAACTACTTCCCCGACAGCCCCGTCCTGGACGACACCAAGGACGGCGGTGTGACGATGAACGACTCGCTGTCGCACGCCCAGAACGGCGGCGGCGGCCACTTCTTCCGCTGGACCCCCTCCGGCTTCGAGCAGGTCAAGGACGTCCTGCCGGGTGACATCGACAGGGGCTGGACGCTCGGGGTCTCCGCCACCGACCTCGACGGTGACCAGCGCCCCGAGATGTACCTCGCACACGACTTCGGGACCTCGGCGCTCCTCTACAACAAGTCGACGCCCGGGAAGTTCAGGTTCAGCGAGGTCAAGGCCCCGCACTCCTCGACCGTCCCGAAGTCCAAGGAGATGGGACGCAGTTCCTTCAAGGGCATGGGCATCGACTTCGGCGACCTGGACAACGACGGCCTGTACGACGCCTTCGTGTCCAACATCACCACGTCGTTCGGCATCCAGGAGTCGAACTTCGCCTTCATCGGCACGGCTGCGGACAAGGCCGACCTGCGGGCGAAGCTCCGCGACGGTGTCGCGCCGTACAAGGACGAGAGCGCCCCACGCAACCTCGCGTGGTCCGGTTGGGGCTGGGACGTGAAGATGGGCGACTTCGACAACAACGGCGACCAGGAGATCACCCAGGCCGTCGGCTTCGTCAAGGGCAAGCGAAACCGCTGGCCCCAGCTCCAGGAGCTCGCTACCGCCAACGACGCGCTGGTCAAGCACCCGTACTTCTGGCCCCGTGTGGAAGAGGGCGACGACCTCGCCGGTGACCAGCACATGCGCTTCTTCGTCAAGAACGAGGACGGCCGGACCTACAGCGACCTGTCCGCCCAGCTCGGTATGGCCGTGCCTGTGCCGACCCGCGGCATGGCCACCGGCGACGCCGACGGCGACGGCCGCCTCGAGCTGGTCGTGGCCAGGCAGTGGGAGGACCCCGTCTTCTACTGCAACATGAGCAAGGACACCGGCGGGTTCCTGGGCCTCAGACTCACCGACGAGGCCGGATCGCCCGTGATCGGCGCACAGGTCACCGTGACCCTGTCCGACGGCAGTACACGCCTGGGGCGTGTCGACGGCGGCAGCGGCCACTCCGGCAAGCGCAGCCAGGACGTGCACATCGGTCTCGGCCAAGGGGCCGACGGCCCGGTGCGGGCCCGGCTGACCTGGCGTGACCGCACCGGAGACGTGCGCGAGAAGGACCTCCAGTTGACCCCCGGCTGGCACTCGCTCCAGCTCGGCGCCGATGCCAAGGAGAAGTAACCGTGCCTGCCCAACCGACCAAAGCCGCAGCCCCACGGCACGACGTCAAAGTCGTCACCGCGCTCCGCCGGTTCGCGATCTCGATCTCGATCCTCAACATCGCCGGCTACACCTTCCTCGGCTTCGAACAGCCGTGGCTGTGGCCGTTCATCGCGGTCCTCACCGCCTACACGGTGGAGATCGTCCTGGAGGCGGTCAGCGCCCGCGGTGAGAAACGCGCACCGCGCTACTCGGGCGGCGGATTCAAGGGGATGGTGGAGTTCCTCTTCCCCGCGCACATCACCGGCCTCGCGGTGAACATGCTCACCTACGTCAATGACCTCGTCTGGGTCATGATGTTCGGTGTCATCGTGGCCGTAGGCACCAAGTGGGTGCTCCGTGCCCCGCTCAAGGGCCGCATGCGGCACTACATGAACCCGTCGAACTTCGGCATCACGGTCATCCTGCTGCTCTTCCCGTGGGCCAGCATCGCGCCGCCGTACCACTTCACCGAATACCTGTACGGCCCTGCCGACTGGGTCCTGCCGGCGATCATCCTGATCCTGGGCACCATGCTGAACGCGAAGCTGACGGGCCGCATGTGGCTGATCAGCGCCTGGCTGATCGGCTTCGTCCTCCAAGCGGTCGTCCGCGGCGTCGTCATGGGGACCTCCATCCCCGCGGGACTCGGGATGATGACCGGAGTGGCCTTCATCCTCTTCACGAACTACATGGTCACCGACCCCGGCACCTCGCCCTCCAAGCGTTCCTCCCAGATCGCCTTCGGCGGCGGCGTCGCCGCGATGTACGGAGTGCTGACCGGGCTCGGCATCGCGTACGGCATCTTCTTCGCCACCGCCCTGGTCTGCCTGATCCGCGGCGGCTACCTGTGGGGCCTGCACTTCATGGCCAGGCAGCGTGCGGCGACGGACACGCAGGCGCAGCAGGTACCGGCCGCGCAGGCAGGCGCCGTACCGGCTCCCGTCACAGAACCCGTTCCACGAACCGGCTCCGTGCCGGCCCCGCCGGTTCCGCTCACGGTGGTTACGACCGGCGACCCGTGCAAGGACGGCGTCTGCTTCCACGGCAGGTGCGCCTCCATGCGGGCTCAGGAGAAAAAGGCGGCGGTGGTCATATGAACCGGATCGCGATCGTCGGAGTGGCGTGCAGCTATCCCGATGCCACCACCCCACGGGAACTGTGGGAGAACGCCGTCGCCGGACGCCGCGCCTTCCGCCGGCTGCCCGACGTACGCATGCGCCTGGACGACTACTACGACCCGGACCCCACGGCCCCGGACAAGTTCTACTCCCGTAATGCCGCGGTCCTCGAAGGGTACGAGTTCGACCGTGTCGCCCACCGCATCGCGGGCAGCACCTACCGCTCCACCGACCTCACCCACTGGCTGGCGCTCGACACCGCGTCCCGGGCACTGGCCGACGCCGGATTCCCGGGCGGGGAAGGACTGCCCAGGGAGCGCACCGGTGTCGTCGTCGGCAACACCCTCACCGGAGAGTTCACCCGCGCCAATGTGATGCGGCTGCGCTGGCCGTACGTACGACGGGTCCTCGCCGACGCCCTCAAGGGCCAGGAGTGGGACGACGACCGCCTCGGCGAATTCCTCGAAGGGGTGGAGGACGCCTACAAGAAGCCGTTCCCCGACATCGACGAGGACACCCTCGCGGGCGGCCTGTCGAACACCATCGCCGGCCGGATCTGCAACTACTTCGACCTCAACGGCGGCGGTTACGCCGTCGACGGCGCGTGCTCCTCCTCGCTCCTGTCGGTCACCACGGTGGCCACCTCGCTGGTCAACGGCGATCTCGATGTCGCCGTGGCCGGTGGTGTAGACCTGTCCATCGACCCCTTCGAGATCATCGGCTTCGCCAAGACCGGCGCGCTCGCCAGGCAGGAGATGCGGCTCTACGACCGCGGCTCCAACGGCTTCTGGCCGGGCGAGGGCTGCGGCATGGTCGTGCTGATGCGGGAGGAGGACGCCGTCGCCGCCGGACACCGCGTCTACGCCTCCCTCGCGGGCTGGGGCATCTCCTCGGACGGGCAGGGCGGCATCACCCGCCCCGAGGTCAGCGGCTACCAGCTGGCCCTGTCCCGCGCCTACGAACGGGCCGGCTTCGGCATCGAGACCGTCCCGCTGTTCGAGGGCCACGGCACGGGCACCGCTGTCGGCGACGCGACCGAACTCAAGGCCATCATCGGCGCCCGCGCCCAGGCCGCCCCGGACGTCCCCACCGCCGTCATCAGCTCCGTCAAGGGCATGATCGGCCACACGAAGGCCGCCGCCGGAGTCGCCGGACTGATCAAGGCCACGATGGCCCTGGATGCCGAGCTGCTGCCACCCGCCATCGGCTGCGTCGACCCGCACGAGCTGCTCACGGACGAGTCGGCCAACCTGCGGGTCCTGCGCAAGGCGGAGACCTGGCCCAGGAACGCACCGCTGCGCGCCGGGGTCACCGCCATGGGCTTCAGCGGGATCAACACCCATGTCGTCCTCGACAAGGCGGCCCCCGCCAGACGCCGGGCCGTCAGCCGCCGTGCCACCACCCTGGCCAACTCGCTCCAGGACGCGGAACTGCTGCTTCTGGACGCCGAATCACCACAGGCCCTCAAGGAACGCCTGACTCAGGTCGCCGACTTCGCGGCCAAGGTCTCCTACGCCCAGCTCACCGACCTGGCAGCCACCCTCCAGCGCGAACTGCGCGAACTGCCCCACCGGGCGGCCGCCGTCGTCACCTCGCCGGAGGACGCCGAACTGCTCCTGCGCCGGCTGGCCGACGCGACGGACACGGCTGCGGACGGAGACATCACGTTCTCCTTTGACAGCCGCACCTTCCTCGGCCGGGCGACCGACGGGGCCCGCATTGCCTTCCTCTTCCCGGGCCAGGGTTCGGGCACCTCGACCGGTGGCGGCGCGCTCGCCCGCCGCTTCACCGAGGCCACCGAGGTATACGCCCGGGCGAAGCTGCCCACGACCGGTGACATGGTCGCCACGGAGGTGGCCCAGCCCCGCATCGTCACCGGCTCCACCGCCGGACTGCGCGTCCTGGACGCGCTCGGCATAGAGGCGGGCATCGCCGTCGGTCACAGCCTCGGCGAGCTCTCCGCCCTGCACTGGGCGGGAGCGCTGGACTCCACCACCCTGCTGGAGGCAGCCCGGGTACGAGGCTCGGTCATGGCCGAGCACAGCGCCTCGGGCACCATGGCCTCCCTGGCCACCACTCCGGAGCAGGCCGCGGAGCTCATCGAGGGCTTCCCCGTCGTCATCTCCGGCTACAACGGCCCTCAGCAGACCGTTGTCGCCGGGACCGTCGACGCCATCGCCGCCGTCGCCGAACGGGCCGAGCACGCCGCTGTCGGCTGCACTCGCCTCGCCGTGTCCCACGCGTTCCACTCGCCGCTCGTCGCCCCGGCCGCCGACGCCTTCGGGGAATGGCTCGCCGGAGCGCGGCTGCACGAGGTGGACCGGAGGGTCGTCTCCACCGTCACCGGCGAGGAACTGGAGAGCGACGCCGACCTCAGCAAACTGCTGCGGCAGCAGATCACCGACCCGGTGCTGTTCACCCAGGCCGTCCGGGCTGCGGCCGCCGAGGCCGACCTGTTCGTCGAGGTCGGTCCCGGCCGCACCCTCAGCACGCTGGCTGCGGGCGCCACCGACGTACCGGCCGTCGCCCTGAACACCGACGACGAGTCTCTGCGCGGACTGCTCCAGGTCGTCGGCGCCGCTTATGTGCTGGGCGCTCCGCTGATCCACGAGCGACTCTTCAACGACCGGCTGACCCGGCCGCTGGAGGTCGGCGCGGAGTTCAGCTTCCTGGCCAACCCCTGCGAGCAGGCCCCCGAGGTGTCCCTGCCCGCCGCTCGCGCTCCCCGTACGGAGGTCTCCGGCGACGGTGCCGCCGCACCGGCCGACGGCGCGGCGGGGGAGTCGGTGCTCGACATGCTGCGCGCCCTGGTAGCCGAGCGGGCGGAGCTGCCGCACGAGCTGGTCGACGAGAACGGCAGCCTCCTGGACGACCTGCACATGAGCTCCATCACGGTCGGCCAGATAGTCAACCAGGCCGCGGCACAGCTCGGTCTCACCGCCGCCCACGTACCGACCAACTTCGCCACCGCCACGGTGGCCGAACTGGCCGAGGCGCTCACCACGCTGGCCGGGACCGGAGGCAACGGCGCGGACACCGCACCCACGGTGGCGGGCGCCGCCGCCTGGGCCCGCCCCTTCGCCGTCGACTTCGACGAGATCCCGCTGCCCGCCCCCGCGGCCGGCGGGGAGAAGAACGGGTCCTGGGAGCTGTTCACCGCCCCGGACCACCCCTTCGCCCAGGACGTGCGACGCGGCCTGGAGGGGGCCACGGTGGGCTCCGGAGTCCTCGTCTGTCTGCCGCCCGGCTGCTCCCAGGAACAGATCGAGCACGCGCTGGACGGAGCCAGGGCCGCTCTCGCGGGCGACCGCGAACGCCGTTTCGTCCTGGTGCAGCACGGGCGGGGCGCGGCCGGACTGGCCAAGACCCTGCACCTGGAGGCACCGCACCTGCGAACCACCGTCGTCCACACCCCGGTGGCCGACGGTGCCGCGGGGCGGGTGGCCGCCGAGGTCGCCGCGACCAGCCGCTTCAGCGAGGTGCACCTGGCCGCCGACGGCAGCCGGCGCGTCCCGGTGCTCCGTGCCCTGCCCATCGGTGCCGAACGTACCGAGGAGGTCCTGGACGACTCCGACGTCCTGCTCGTCACCGGGGGCGGCAAGGGCATCACCGCCGAGTGCGCGCTGGCCGTGGCCCGGAGGACCGGCGTCAAGCTGGCCGTCCTGGGCAGGTCGGACCCCGCCCGGGACGAGGACCTCGCCGCCAACCTGCGGCGGATGGCGGACAGCGGGGCTACGGTGCGCTACGCCGCCGCCGACGTCACCGACCCGGTGCGTGTCGCCGCGGCCGTCGCCGAGCTCACCGACGCGCTCGGACCCGTCACCGCCGTACTGCACGGGGCGGGCCGCAACGAACCCGTCGCGCTCACCGGCCTCGGCATGGACACCGTCCGTGCCACGTTCGCCCCCAAGGTGGACGGGCTGCGCACCGTCCTGGACATCGTCGGCGAGGGGAACCTGAAACTCCTCGTCACCTTCGGCAGCATCATCGGCCGGGCAGGACTGCGCGGCGAGGCACACTACGCCACCGCCAACGAATGGCTGGCCGACCTCACCGAGGAAGTCGCCCGCAACAACCCGGACTGCCGTGCGCTGTGCATGGAGTGGTCCGTGTGGTCCGGCATCGGCATGGGCGAGAAGCTGTCCGTCGTCGAGTCCCTGTCCCGCGAGGGCATCGTGCCGGTCTCGCCCGACCAGGGGGTCGAGATCCTGCTGCGGCTGATCTCGGACCCGGACGCCCCCGTGGTGACGGTGATCAGCGGACGCACCGAAGGCATCGGGACCGTACGCCGCGACCTGCCGCCGCTGCCGCTGCTGCGGTTCACCGGCAATCCGCTCATCCACTACCACGGTGTCGAGCTCGTCACCGAGGCCGAACTGAACGCCGGTACCGATCCCTACCTGGCCGACCACCTCCTGGACGGCAATCTGCTGATGCCCGCGGTGATCGGCATGGAGGCCATGGTCCAGGTCGCGTCCGCGGTCACCGGGCGTACCGAGGTACCGGTGATCGAGGGGGCGCAGTTCCTGCGGCCCATCGTGGTGCAGCCGGCCGGGACGACCCGTATCCGGATCGCGGCCACCGTCACCGGCACCGACACGGTGGACGTGGCCATCCACACCGAGGGCACCGGTTTCGCCGCCGAGCACTTCCGGGCCCGGCTGGTCTACTCCGGCGCCGCCGTCCCGGCCGGGCCCCCGGCGCAGACCGGCCCGGACGTACCGGCCGCTCCGCTGGACCCGGCGACGGACCTGTACGGCGGCGTCCTCTTCCAGGGCGAGCGCTTCCAGCGGCTGCGCCGCTTCCACCGGGCCGCCGCCAGGCACGTCGACGCCGATGTGGCGCTCGCCGCGCCGGACGGCTGGTTCGCCGGCTTCCTGCCGGACACGCTGCTGCTGGCCGACCCCGGGATGCGGGACGCTCTGATGCACGGCAACCAGGTGTGCGTCCCCGACGCGACCCTGCTGCCGTCCGGCATCGAGCGGCTGTACCCGATGCCCTCCGCCGCCGACCTGCCGGAGGAGGTGCGGTACTGCGCCACCGAGCGCTACCGGGACGGCGACACCTACGTGTACGACATCGCGGTACGCACCCCGGACGGCACCGTCGTCGAACGGTGGGAAGGGCTCACCCTGCGCGCCGTCCGCAAGACGGATGGTTCCGGGCCGTGGGCCGCCCCGCTGCTCGGCTCCTACCTGGAGCGGGCCCTGGAGGAGGTACTGGGCTCCCACCTCGACGTCGCTGTCGAACCGGACCTGCCCGGCGCCGGCAACTCCGTGGCCGAGCGCCGTGCGGCCACCGCACGGGCCGTCCAGCGGGCTCTGGGCGAGAGCACCGAGGTGCGCTACCGCCCCGACGGGCGTCCCGAACTCGTGGACGGCCGCCGGCTCTCGGCCGCCCACGGCCTGGGCCTGACACTTGGGGTCAGCGCCACGCGGACCGTGGCCTGTGACATCGAGGCAGTCGGTGAGCGCGGCCCCGCGGAGTGGGCGGGGCTGCTCGGTGAACATTCCGAGCTGGCCGCACTGGTGGCCAAGGAGACGGGCGAAACCCCCGACACCGCGGCGACGCGGGTATGGGGCGCTGTCGAATGTCTCAGGAAGGCGGGACTGATGGCGGGGACGCCCCTCACCCTGGCTCCGCGGACCGGAGACAACTGGGTGGTCCTCCACGCGGGCGGTCTACGGATCGCCAGCTTCGTCACGACGCTGCGCGACGCTCCGGAACCGGCGGTCCTCACCTTCCTCGCCGAAGGCCCGGACGGCACCACCGTCCAGACCGCTGCCGAGGTCCTGCCGTGACCAGCCGTCACGGCAGGACCCGCCGGACCGGCCACCCGCACCGGCAGGAGCACCGGTGGCAGGCCCGCGGCCGGCCTGCCACCACCCTGCGGCGGCGGGACACCGCCCCCGCTTCCGCACCGATCCCCAACGCGCCGACGCGAGCGTCGGCGCCCTGCGCGGCCGGACTCCGGCCGCGGGCAGGGAGGCAGACATGAGCCCGACAACCGTTCCGTCCATGGAGCTCGTCGACCTCCAGGACCGAAAACAACTGCGGGGCGCCTTCGGCTCCTTCCCTACCGGGGTCACCGTGGTGACCGTCGGCGGGGACTCCCCGCGGGGCATGACGGCCAACTCGTTCACCTCCGTCTCCCTCTCGCCGCCGCTGCTGCTCATCTGCGTCGGCAAGGACGCGGTGATGCACGGCAGTCTGGACCGTTCGCCGACGTTCTCGGTGTCGGTGCTCGACGCCGACCAGGAGGCCGTGGCGCGGCACTTCGCCGACCACTCGCGTCCCGCCGGCGCCGGCCAGTTCGACGCCGTCGGCTGGCAGCCCGGACACAAGACCGGCGCACCGCTGATCGCCGGTGCCGTGGCACACCTGGAATGTGAGAAGCGGCAGATGTACGAAGGCGGCGACCACACCGTCTTCCTCGGCGAGGTGATCGCGGCGGCGCGCTGGCCGCTGCGTGAAGCCCTGCTGTTCTCCGGCGGCTGCTTCCGCCGCTTCGGCCCTGAGCACGCCGAAGGCAGGGTGACATGAGGGCCGACCCGCCGGGCCCGCCGGTCAGAGCCCTCCCGGGCCTGCTGAGGAAACTCGCGGTGGACCGTCTGGGGATGATGAAGGATGCGGCAGACCTGGGCGACGCCGTGCGGGTCTCCCTGGGGCCCAAGAAGCTCTACGTGTTCAACCGGCCCGACTACGCCAAGCATGTCCTGGCCGACAACAGCGCCAACTATCACAAGGGCATCGGCCTCGTGCAGGCCCGCCGGGTCCTGGGCGACGGTCTGCTGACCAGTGACGGCGAGGTGTGGCGGGCCCAGCGCCAGGCGGTGCAGCCCGCGTTCAAGCCGGGACGCATCAACCGGCAGGCGGATGCCGTCGCGGAGGAGGGCGGCAAGCTGGTCGCCCTCCTGCGCGCCCATGAGGGCGGCGGCCCCGTCGACGTCCTCCAGGAGGTCACCGGGCTCACTCTCGGGGTGCTCGGCCGTACGCTGCTCGACTCCGACCTCACGGCGCACGAATCCGTCGCGCACGCCTTCGAAGAGGTGCAGGACCAGGCCATGCTGGAGATGGTCACCCAGGGCATGGTGCCCAGCTGGCTCCCGCTGCCTCCGCAGGCCCGCTTCCGCCGGGCCCGCCGGGAGCTGTACAGGGTGGCGGACCTGCTGGTGGCCGACCGCAGCGCGCGGATGGCTGACGGTGAGCCCGGTGAGGACGGGCTCTCCCGGATCATCGTGGCCGCCCGGCTGCGGGACCGACGACCCGAGCAGGTCCGCAGAATGCTGCGGGAGGAACTGGTCACCCTGCTGCTCGCCGGGCACGAGACGACGGCGAGCACCCTCGGCTGGACGCTGTATCTGCTGGAGCGTCATCCCGAGATCCGGGCCGCGGTCCGTGAGGAGGCCAGAACGGTCCTGGGCGACCGTCTCCCGGATGTCAGCGACCTGCACCGGCTGTCCTACACGACCATGGTCGTCCAGGAAGCCATGCGGCTCTACCCGCCGGTGTGGGTCCTGCCCCGCGTCGCCCAGCAGGAGGACGAGGTCGGCGGTTACGCCGTGTCGGCCAAGGCGGACGTCCTGATCTGCCCGTACGTCATGCACCGCAATCCGCGCCTCTGGGAGGACCCGCAACGCTTCGCCCCCGAGCGGTTCGCCCCGCAGGCAGTGGCCGATCGCCCCCGGTACGCCTACCTCCCCTTCGGCGCGGGACCGCGCTTCTGCGTGGGCAGCAACCTCGGCATGATGGAGGCGGTGTTCATCACCGCGCTCGTCACCCGGGACCTCGACCTGCGTACGGTCCCGGGGTTCCGGGCGGTCGCCGAGCCCATGCTCTCGCTGCGCATGCGCGGCGGACTGCCGATGACCGTGAGCTCCGCGCCCTGACCGGCCTCCCGGCCCGCCCGTCCACCGCCCGCGCCGCCTCGGCGGACACCGGCGGCGGACAACTCCCACCACCACGAGGAAAGGCATGCATATGCCGCGCATTCCCGTCCACACGATCGACACCGCGCCCGCAGGCGGCGGGGAGATCCTGCGCCGCCTGGAGAAGCGGTACGGGAGGGTACTCAACATTCACGGAGGGATGGCCCATTCGCCCGTGGTCCTGGAGACCTATGCGGCGATCACCTCGGCCATCGCCGAGCACGGCACCTTCGACGCACGCACGCGTGAGGCGATAGCCCTGGCCGTGGGAGCCGTCGACGCATGCGACTACTGCCAGTCGGCGCACACGGTGTCGGCGAAGGTGGCGGGCTTCACGGAGGAGGAAACCGTGGCGATCCGCCACGGAGAGCCGGGCGACGACGCGAAACTCGCCGCCCTGGTCCAGGTCGCGAGGGAGGTCGCCGGCGAGGTCGGCGAGGCATCCGACGCGGCGTGGGACAAGGCCGTGGCCCAGGGCTGGACGGACACCGAGCTGACCGAGGTGTTCGTCCATGTGGCAGTGAACCTCTACACCAACTACTTCAACCACTACGTCCGTACGGACCTCGACGTCCCGGCCGCCCCGGGCCTGGAGGGCTGAGCCCGCCGACCGCACACTCCGGGCCGCTCCCGGGCCGCGCGGCCCGGGAGCGGCCCGGCCGGTGACCGGACGGTCCTACGGTTGCGCATCGCCCCTCGACGACCGGCAGGTTCGGGTATCGTCGGCGCCACGGCATCACACTGCGCCGCAACACCCCTGGTTCATTTAGAACTTGACGTACCGTCAGTCAATTGTCCCATGGGCACACGGCACCGGCACGGGACGGCAGGACCGGGCGCCCTCGGTTCAGCGGGGAGGCTTCATGAGTCGAACGGGCGCGCGCCCCCGAGTGCTCGTCGTAGGGGCGGGCCTGGCGGGCACAGCAACGGCGATCCGCATGCTCCACTTCGCACGAAGACCACTCGAGATCATCCTGCTGGAACGGCGTCCCGACTACCGCTCCGCCGGTGTCGCCTACCACCGTGACGGCAACCCCTGGGATCACGTCTTCAACATCCAGGCCGGCCGGATGTCCGTGTTCCGGGAGGACGTCCTCGACTTCGTACGCTGGGCCAACGAGGAAGCCGACCGCCGGGACTGGCCGCATCCCTGGGCGGCACAGAGGTTCACCGAACAGGGCCCGGCACCCCGCCGGATCTTTCAGGACTACCTCGGCGACCGGCTGGCCGAGGCCCGAAGAGAAGCCTGCTCCGGCGCCGTCCTCGTCGAAGCCGACGGTGAGGCGCTCGACGTGGACGTCTGCGACCGGGGCTTCGAGGTGACGGTGGGCCGCCTCGTCACGAACGGGCTCGAAGACCTGCGTCCGGGGCCGCTCCCGGACACGACGGTGCTCACCGCGGACCACGTCGTCCTCGCCACCGGCCTCGAATACAAGGAGCCGCTCTTCGCCGCCGGGGCCGCCGGGCACCCCGCCTTCGTACGAAACCCGTACTCCGCGAGCGGAATCAACAAACTGTCCGAGCTTCCGCCCGACGCCACGGTGGCAATCGTCGGATCCGCGCTCAGCGCATACGACTCGGCGGGCCTGCTGCTGCGCAACGGCCACACCGGCCGGATCCACCTCATCTCCCGGTCCGGGACGATCTTCCGTACCTACCCCAGCACCCACGAACACGGCGTGCTGCGCCTGCCACGCCCCGACACCCTGCTGGAGCCCTACCGCGACCGCGAGGAGTTTCTCGCCCGGGTCAGGGCCGAATGGCGGACAGCGTGCTCGACAGTCCGGGAAGAACACCCCGACGTCGCCCCCGTGATCGTGTCCGAGCGTGTCTCCAAGGCGTGGGAGCCGTACCTCCCCGAAATCATCGAACGCATCCCCACAGCCGAACTGCGCTGCCTGCTGGACGAATTCGCCACCACCCTCGCCGCACTACGCGTCGGCGCCGTGGCTCACACGATGACGGTCATCGAGCGCGCGATGCGGCCGCAGGACGGATCGTTGGACCTGGTCGTCGGGAAGGTACAGGCGATCACACCCACACAGTCGGGGCGGCTGCTGGTCTCGGTCACCGCGCGACAACGGGGACACAGCATCGAAGCCGACCTGGTGGTTTCCAACTTCGGAAGAGAATCCGAATACACCAAGGTCGGACAGCCGCTCTGGCGGAACCTCCTCCACAAAGGCATCGCCGTCCCTCACAAGCGCACCGGACGCGGCCTGGAGGTCGACGAATGCGGAACGCTGCTGGACGCCGACGGCCGGCCGGCCGGTCCGATCTCCACGGTCGGTGTGCTCCGAGAGGGCGACGAGATCGTCCGGCACGGCCGAACCGGCGCGTTCGCCTTCAATCTCGCCGCCATCAAGAACCACTCGGTCTCGGTCGCCGCACACGCGATCGAGCAGCTGGAACTGCGGCGGGACGGCCTGGACGACATCGCGGCCCGGCATCCCCACTACCGGAGTTACGTCAGCAACGCGAAGGAAGCGCCCCGCGCGGCGTTGGAGGAGTCTGTGGTACTGGAAGTGCAGAGGCTGACCACGCGTGAACGCAGGAGAAGAGAAGCACTCGACTCCCGCCTGAACGCACGCATCCGCTCCATGGGCGGCCGTCCGGCACCTCCGATGGACATCCGCCGACGGGACCGCCTGATGAGGGCGGCCGTCAACCGGGTCGCTGTGGAACGGCTCAACGACGTATCCGTGACACCACGGCAGCTACGTCGACAACTGGGAATAGGGAACACCGACAATCCGGAGGGCTAGTTGAACGGGAACGGGCGACGGATTCGGGGAGTTCTGCTGGCCGGCGGCACCCAGAGTGTGCTGCGAGGCATCTGCAACCGGACAAGAAGCCCACGTGAGGGATCCATCCTCGTCGCCCCCGCTCTCGAAGCCGGGCTGTACGACGCCATCGTGGCCGCGCGTGCGGTGGTCTGCGGCTCCGGCGGACTGACCGGCCACATGCAGTCCCTGTGCCGCGGCAGAGGGATCCCCGTGCTGCGCGTCGACGAGGCGGACCTCGCCGACCTGGTCGGCGAGGTGACGCTGTACCTGGAGAGCGCGTCCATCGTCGTCGGGCCGGAGGCACCCTCGCAGACCGAGGCCGCCACCTCCGCCCTGAGCGACCTCGGCTCGGCGTGCGCGGTCATCGCGGACCTGCAGGACATCACCACCATCAACTCCTCCGGGCCGAACGCCGGGCAGGTCGAGTCCTTCTTCATCCGCGAGGAATTCCTCTGCCTCGCGCTGGGCCTGAGCCCGATCGACGCCCTGGCCGGCGGCCCCGCCGGCATCACCGCCTACGGGCAGGCCATCGGCGAGCGGCTCTGCGGCTTCGTCGACGCTCTCCTGCCCGGCCAGCGACTGATCCTGAGGATGCTCGACCTGCGCTCCGATCACGCGGCCGACGTCACCGAGGTCGCCGCCGTCGCGGTCGAGCCGAACCCCGAGATGGGCCTGCACGGCGCACGCTGGCTGCTCGGCTCGGCCGCCTACCGCGACGCGCTGCACACCGTGCTGTCGACCCTGCGCAAACGCCTCGACGGCGACGCCGACCGCGTCGAGCTCTCGGTGCCGTTCGTCAGCGACGAGGTGGAGTTCACCCAGGTCAGAACGCATCTCGGCCTACCGGGCGATGTCCCCCTCTCGGCGTTCATCGAGACGCCCTCCGCCGTCCACGCCACCTCGGCGATGTGCGCCGCCGGGGTCAGCGAACTGTTCGTCGGCATCAAGGACCTGGTGCAGTTCTACCTGGCGGCGGACCGGGGCAACCACTTGGTCGCCGACTCCTACCGCACACGCCACCCGGCCGTCCTGGACGGTGTGCGCAGGGTGGTGGAATCCGCCCGCGCCGCGGGCACCCCGGTACGGGTCTTCTCACTGGCGTCCGATCTCGGCCACTACCTCAAGAACCTGCCCACCCCCGACGGCTACATGATGTGCACCGCCGAACTGCGGCAGATGCTTCTCCAGCCCCACTCCCGGACCTGACCGCTGCGCCGGGTCTGTCATCTGACGGGCCGGACGAGGCATCCTCGGGCGCGGGAGCGTCCGCGAGGACAGGGCTCCGGGTGTCGCCGGCCCCGGCGGACCGGGCCGGCGCGGCGGTACGGACAGGAACACTCCGTCCGTACCGCCGTCGGCTGGACGCCCGGGCCGGCCAGCCGGGCAGGTGTACGGATGATGCCGGGCGAGTCGTCGTGATCGAGGTTCCCTCACCTGTCCCGCCACGGCCTCGAACATAGCGGGCGTGGGCCCGTAGGCTGCGGACGATGACCTACGACATCATGTTCCTGCGGGTTTTCCCGGGCCGTACCTTCGACGAGACCCTGGAAGAGATCAACTCCGCCTACGACCCGGATGCCGACCTCAAGCCCATGAGCCTGACCCGTGACCAGCGGGCCGCCTGGGACAGGCTGATACAGCGGATGTCGCGGGAGGTGGGTCCGGTCACCACCGAGGAGTACCCCTACAGCCTGACCCTGTGGCGTGACGGGCCGGCCGGTCATCTGCAGCTGGACTACGCGGGGGATTCGGCCAACATCGAGATCCCCTATCGCTACCCGGGGCAGCAAGCACTACCGATCATGGCGGAGGCATATCAGATCGCGCGGATGATCGAGGAGGAGAGCGGCCTCGAAGACTACGAGGCCGATCAGCCCGTCCGGACCGGCGACAGCGACGTAGCGGCAGTCAAGCTCGGCGGCATTGCCCGCTGGGCGCAGGAGCACCTCACCTGATCGGCGAGAGGCCCTAACCATGACGTCATGGAGGGGCGAACGTTGCTTGATACGGCACTAGTACTGCAACGGCGTTTGGCCTGACAGGTTGGCAGCTTCGGATGGTGTGTGGCCGCGTCGTTTGTAGTGGCTGACGCGGGCCTGGTGTTGTCGTCTGCGGCGCCAGTGTGACCAGTGCAGGACGTGCTCGACGGGTGGTGGCCTGCGGTAGGTGAGGCGGGTGATCAGGCGTCGGAGTTCGGGAAGGGTGAGGGGTATGAGCTGGGAGGATCCGTTTCTGCTTTCCCGGTATCCAGTGCTCGGGCACGCAGGACGGTGAGGCAGGCGTGGGCGGCCATGGCGAGGGTGATGTGGCGGTGCCAGCCGGGGTAACGGCGGACCTGGTAGTCGTCCAGGCCGCACTCCTGCTTCGCGTTCTGGAAGCATTCCTCGACTGCCCACCTGCTGCCTGCGACCCGGATCAGTTGGGACTGCTGCACGGAGAGGTGACACCTGACCTGGCTTGCTGAGAGGCGGCCTGGAAGGATGTTGCAGTGCCCAAGCCGTATCCGAAGGAGTTCCGCGAGGACGTTGTGCGGGTCGCGCGTAATCGCGAGCCCGGCGTCAC
>NZ_DATMVN010000213.1:0-30629 GCF_035563135.1 Streptomyces sp. | reverse complement strand
GAGGAGTACCGGGCCGAGGCGGCCGAACCCGCGGTGCACGACCTGGTGGAAGTGGTGACCGGTGCGAGCGCGGTGGCCCACCGGTTCCACCAGCTGCAGCTGGGCGCCACGTCCGAGGTCTGCGCGCTGGTCACGGGAAAGCCGATCGCGGTCACCGGGATGGAGAACGAGTCCGAGGAACGGGCGGCGATGCGGGGCGTGTCCTACCGCGTGGTCGTCGAGCGCGACGTCCTCTCGCTGCCGTCCGGGATCGTGGAGCTGTCGGCCGCGCTGAGCCGTGACGAGCAGTGCCGGGTGGTCGACCGGGTGCCGACGAAGCTGGTCCTCGCCGACGCGGCGCTGGCCATGGTGCCGCTGACCGGCCGGGGGGCCGAACCGGCGGCCCTGGTGATCCACGCCAGTGGGCTGCTGGAGTCCCTGACGGGCCTCTTCGAGGCGGTGTGGCGGGACGCGATGCCGTTGCGGCTCGGCGGGAGCGGGATCAGCGAGGAGAACGGTCCGGGTGCGGATCCGACCGATCTGGAGATCCTCTCGCTGCTGCTGGCCGGGCTGACGGACGCGAGTGTGGCGAAGCAGCTGGACCTGGGCCTGCGAACGGTCCAGCGGCGGGTGAAGGGCCTGATGGAGCTCACCGGGGTCACCACCCGGCTCCAGCTCGGCTGGCACGCGTACGAACGCGGCTGGGTGGCCCGCGCCCCGCGCTGACCGCTCGGCTCCACCGCGCCGGAATCCGGAACCGCCCCACCGGGCCGGTCCGTGGAGCCGGCCCACGGCTCCGCCTGCGGATCCGGCCGCTCGCGGAGCCGCGCTGACGGGCGGGACCCGGTGACCTCCGGCACGCTGGTCGAATGAGTGTGTGGCAGCTCGTTGCCGTCGGGGCGGTGATGCTGCTCGGCCTGGTCGGCGTACTGGTGCCGGGCGTGCCCGGTCAGGCGATCATCTGGGCCGCGGTGCTGTGGTGGGCGCTGACGGAACCGGCTCCCGTCGCATGGGGCGTGCTGATCGGCGCGACGTGTGTACTGCTGCTGAACCAGGCGCTGAAGGCACTGATGCCCTCGCGGCGCCCCCACGAGTCGGGGGCGCCGCGCAAGACGCTGATGGCCGGCGGTCTCGCGGCGATCGCCGGGTTCTTCGTGGTCCCGGTCGTGGGCGGGATCCTGGGATACGCGGGCGCGGTCTACGGCGCCGAACGCCTGCGCCTCGGCAGCCACGCGGCGGGGTGGACCTCGCTCAGGTCCGTGATGCGGGCGACGGGGTACTCGGTGCTGCTCGAACTCTTCTGCTGCCTGCTGGTGGCGGGGGCGTGGCTGGGAGCCGTCGTCTGGGGCTGAGGACTGCGGGTGCCGGGCGGCTCGCCGCCCGGCACCCGCAGTCCCCTCCGCTAACGCGTCCTGCCCCGCTTCATCTCCATCGCCGCCCTGCCCTCGGCGCTCCTGCGCTTCCACTCGCGCAGGGTCTCGGTACGCAGCCGGGCGTCCGTCTTCGCCGCGATGCGGTGGTTCTCCCGGAGCAGTTTGCGGTAGCTGTCGAGCCGCCGTGCGGACAGCGCCCCGTCATCGAGCGCGCCGAGCACGGCGCAACCGGGCTCGGACTCATGGGCGCAGTCGTGGAAGCGGCACTGCCGCGCCAGGTCCTCGATCTCCGAGAAGACCTGGCCGACGCCGGTCCCCGCGTCCCAGAGACCGACCCCCCGCAGCCCGGGGGTGTCGATGAGTACGCCGCCTCCCGGCAGCACGAGGAGGTTGCGCGTCGTGGTGGTGTGCCGGCCCTTGCCGTCCACCTCCCGCGCCCCGTGCACACGCATCACCTCCTCACCGAGCAGCGCGTTGGCGAGGGTCGACTTCCCGGCGCCGGAGGTACCGAGCAGCACGCTCGTACCACCGCCGACGATCGCGCCGAACACGTCGACCCCCTCACCCGTGGCCGAGCTGACGGGCAGCACCTGCACCCCGGGGGCGACGCGCTCGATGTCCTCGACGAGGTGGGACAGCGTGGTGACGTCCGGGACGAGATCGGTCTTGGTGAGCAGCACGAGCGGGTGTACCTCGTGCGTCCCGCGCCGGGCGGGCCGCCCGTCGCCGAGCAGAGCGGCTCCGGTGGTGCTGGACATGGCCAGCGCCAGGAACCGTTCCAGCCGTCCCAGGTCCAGTTCGACGGAGAGCGGGACGCAGATGACGATGTGATCGATGTTGGTGGCGAGCACCTGCCCCTCGGAGCGCTGCGACGACGTCGAGCGTACGAAGGCCGTGCGGCGGGGCAGGAGCGTACGGACGAACCGCGGGTCACCGTCGGGGTCGACAGCCACCCAGTCACCGGTGCAGACGATCCTCATCGGGTCACGGGGCACCACGAACGCGGTGTCCGCCCTGAGGGTGCCGTTCGGAGTGACCACATCGCACTGCCCGCGGTCCACCCGCACCACACGTCCGGGCAGGAGACCCTGCTCGGCGTACGGGGCGAAGGCGGCGGCCCATTCGTCGTCCCAGCCGTAGGGGGCCAGGGGGTGCGACGGGGTGGAAGCCTGAGAAATGGAGAAAGACAAGGGAAACCCTTCACAAGGGCGGCCCCGGCAGCGCGCGCTCAGGCGCGGAGGGAGAAGGTCGAGGTCAGCCGGTGGCCGCAGGGGTGGGAACGATGCTCTTCGGGTTGTGGGCAGCGCCCACCGCAACGACAGTCATCAATGTCCTCACCTCCTGGTTCCTCGAACTGCGCACACCCTAGCGAAGGGTCACCCGTCCACGTCAACGGGTTTTCCGGTCTCCCGGGGGCGAGCGGGCCGGTGCTCAGCCGCCGGCCGCTGCGGCGGAGCTCCGAGCCGCCGGAACGAAGCAGCGCGGCCGCGCGGGCACGTGTTCACCGGGCGGTACGGACTCCGGGTCAGGGCGCACCGTCCGCCACTCGGCGAGCAGCCGGTCATAGATCGGCGTATCGGGCACGGGTTCCGTGTGCGGATGCCGGTCCCATGGTTTCCGGTTCGCGTACTGGTCCATGACAGGTCGTTACCCGGTCGCGGGTCATCGGCAGCCCCGGCTGGATCATTCGGCGTAATCACGCCTTCGTCCACGTCCGGCATGAAGAAACCGCCGTCCCGGCAGGAAGCCGGGACGGCGGTATGTCACGTGATGTCAGTGACGGGGCGCGATGACAGCTGCCGCCTCGGCGTGCTCCTCATCGATGACGGTGAGGCTCTCGGAGTCCTCCTCCTCGATGTTGTCCGAGCAGTCGATGTTGTTGTTGGCCGCCGAGAGGATCGGGATGTCGATGACCTCGACCACGTCACAGCTGAGGACCTGGGAGTTGTTCTCGAACTTCGACGTGTCGTCGTCGGCCGCCTGGGCGGAACCGGCGCCGGCACCGGCGAAAGCCAGGGCAACAGCAGTGCAGGCGACAGCCTTCTTGAGGTTCATGCGTTAACTCCTTGGTTTTTACGGGGAGCCGCCTTGGCTACCCATCAAGCGAAAGAGGGGCCGATGGAATCCCCTGGGCACGAGCCGGAACGATCACATTGCTCCGGCCCCGTGATACCGACGGGCGGGCCCGTCCGCCGGCAGGTGCAATCTCACCTGCTGACCGATTTCCGCAATCGGCATCATCACCCGGTAAACGCTGCTGCACTCACAATGGAATTGCTCCGAACGGGTCACAATTCGTTCCGGCCCGGCGGCCGTCGGTGCTCTGCGTACCGGAAGGCCCAGGAGCCCGGAGAAAGAAAGCGAGGGGTGAGAAGACGCAGGGCCGCCGCCCCGGGGAGGAAGGCCGGGGCGGCGACTCGGCGGCGCGGAGCGTCAGTGGCCCCGCGGGGCGATGAGAGCCGCCGCCTGGGCGTGCTCCTCGTTGATGAGGAGGGTCGTCTCGGACTCCTCCTCCTCGACGTTGTCCGAGCAGTCGAGGTTGTTGTTCGCCGACGACAGGATCGGGATGTCGATGACCTCGACCACGTCACAGCTGAGGATCTGGGAGTTGTTCTCGAACTTCGACGTGTCGTCGTCGGCCGCCTGGGCGGACCCGGCGCCGGCACCGGCGAAAGCCAGGGCAACAGCAGTGCAGGCGACAGCCTTCTTGAGGTTCATGCGGTATCTCCTTGTTGGTTGGTACACGAGCGTTGCAGGCGTCCGCCTGGCCCCCCGTGACGCAGGCAAGAATTGCCGTGCGCACACAGGGCCGGTGCATTCAGCATTCTCGACACGCTCATCCTGTAAACGAATCCCGCAACGAAACGTATTGCTCCATACGGGCGTCGCTCAGGTTTTATTCAGCACCCGTTCCGGAGCCCGAAAGATGAGTTTCGGTGCGCTCCGATTCGTAGTTCATGGAGCAGTCGATGTTGTTGTTCGCCGTGGAGGCGATCGGAATGTCCAGAACCTCCACGCTCAGGCAGGACAGAATCTGCGTGTTGTTCTGGAACTTCGGCTCTTCGTCAGCCTGAGCCGCGCCCGCCCCGGCCATCATGAGGGCTACGGCAGACAGCGAGACAGCGGAAGTTCGCTTTCCGAACACCATGTACCTCCATCGGTAGGTGAGCGTGTTCGACCGTCCGGCGGCAAGCCCGGACCAGCACAGGCCGCTCAAGTACCTGCGCCGTACAGGACACCGTGGCAAACGAAAGGCCGCAATTCCGGTTGCGCCGCTGAACAGGTGAAAAGCGCCCGATGTCTCGCACAGGCCAGGGCCGGCGCCGGCCATCAGGGCCGCACGGGCCGGGCGGCCGGACGGGGCCCGCGCCCCGCGAGCAGTCCGTGGCCCGAGGCCGGGGAGCACCGGCCGCGCCTGCCCCTCGGCCGGCGCCGGGCTGCGAGCAGCCCCGTGTAATCCGTTCGGGCTAACCCCAAGTTCTTCACCGGTTCAGAGTTTCCCAAGCCCCTTTCCCTCGTTATGAGGGTTGTCCAGGGCCGTGAGAGTGGCGGCCCGCCGGAACCGTGGCACCACCGGACGCCGCGCCGCACCCTCGGATTCCCGGCCACATCGCGAGATGTCCTCCCAAGGTTTTTGAAAGGCAAAGCAATGCGACAAGCCCTAAGCAGAAGCGTGTTCGTCCTGGCGGCGGCATCGGGCATCCTGACCTCAGTGGGCGGGTACGCCTACGCCGACGCCACGGCCGAAGGGGCGGCGGTCGGCTCCCCCGGCGTCGGTTCGGGCAACGCCGTGCAGGCCCCGGTGCACGTCCCGGTCAACCTCTGCGGGAACACCGTCGATGTGATCGCCCTGCTGAACCCGGCCTTCGGCAACATCTGCGCCAACACCGGCTCGAGCGACAAGAAGGACGACGCCTACGGCGGCGAAGGCGCCTACGGCGACGGCGAGGAGGCCTACGGCGCGAGCGAGGCCTCCGGCGCGAGCGCCGAGGCCCAGGCCGTCGGTTCGCCCGGCGTCCTGTCCGGCAACGTGGCCCAGGCGCCGGTGGAGGTCCCGGCGAACGTCTGCGGCAACACCGTCGATGTCGTCGGTCTGCTCAACCCCGCAGGTGGCAACACCTGTGTCAACGAGAGTGGTTACGAGCACGAACTCCCGCCGGTCAAGCCGCCGGTGGTGGAGCCGCCCACCGAGGAGCCCCCGGCCGTCGAGCCGCCCACCTCGAAGCCGCCGGTCTCCGAGCCCCCGGCCCAGGAGCCGCCGGCCTCCGAGCCCCCGGCCGGCGACCCCGGTCCGAACACGCCCGACACGCCGCTGGCCGAGACCGGCGCGGGCGAGATCGGCATGGCCGCCGGTGCGAGCGCGGCGCTGCTGCTGGGAGGCGCGGTGCTCATGCGCCGCACCCGCGGCTCACGCAACTAGTCCCGCCACGTCAAGACCGCCCCGCAGCATCAGCGCTGCGGGGCGGCCTGCTGATCGTCCTCGACGTCCCCCGCGGCTGATCCGGCTGCGCGACCGGGTGCTGCTGAATGCCCCAGGGTGCGGTGCCGCGTCGGCCGAGGTCTGCCCGTCGAGGAGCGGTGTCCGGGGCGCACCCCGGTCGACGCGGCACCAGGGAGAGAAGTACGTCAGCGACTCGGCGACGCAGGCCGGCTTCTCCGAGCCCTCGAGTTCGAATGACCTGGGCGCCGGCCGGGACGCCCTGGGGCACGTGGTGATGAGGGGACGGAGAGGAAGGGGGGACGGAGAGGGGGACGTGTCAGGGGGCGATGCGTTCGAAGACCGCGGCGAGGCCCTGGCCACCGCCGATGCACATGGTCTCCAGCCCGTAACGCGCCTGGCTGCGGTGCATCTCCCGGCTGAGCGTCGCCAGGACGCGGGCGCCGGTGGCACCCACCGGGTGGCCGAGCGAGACACCGGAGCCGTTGACGTTGATCCGCTGTTCGTGGTCCTTCTCGCCGAGTCCCAGCTCACGGGTGCAGGCCAGGACCTGGGCGGCGAAGGCCTCGTTGATCTCGATCAGGTCGAGGTCGGCGAGGGTGAGGCCGGCACGGCCGAGGGCCGCGTGGGTGGCCGGGACGGGGCCGATGCCCATCGTCGCGGCGGGGACGCCCGCGCGGGCGAAGGAGACCAGCCGGACGAGCGGGGTGAGCCCGAGCCGTTCGGCGGTGGCGGCGCTGGTGACGAGGCAGGCGGCTGCGGCGTCGTTCTGTCCGCTGGCGTTGCCCGCGGTGACGGTGGCTTCCGGGTCGGACTTGCTCATGATGGGGCGCAGCGCGGCGAGTTGCTCGGCGGTGGTGTCGGGGCGGGGGTGTTCGTCGGCGGTGACGACCGTCTCGCCCTTGCGCGTGCGTACGGTGACGGGGACGGTCTCCGCGTCGTAGCGCCCCTCCTTCACCGCGCGGGCGGCGCGGGTCTGGGAGCGCAGGGCGAGGGCGTCCTGGTCGGCGCGGCTGATGGAGTGGGCGCGGCGCAGGTTCTCCGCGGTCTCGATCATGCCGCCGGGCACGGGGTGGTGGACACCGCCCGCGGTGACCCGGCCCCGGGCGAGGGAGTCGTGGAGCTGGAGGCCGGGGCCCTTGATGCCCCAGCGCCCGTCGTGCGTGTAGTAAGGGGCGGCGCTCATGACATCGACGCCGCCCGCGATGACGACGTCGCTGAACCCGGCCCGGATCTGCATGGCCGCGTCGAGGACCGCCTGCAGCCCGGAGCCGCAGCGCCGGTCGGTCTGGGTGCCGGTGACGGTGTCGGGGAGCCCGGCGTCCAGGGCGGCGACCCGGCCGATGGCGGGGGCTTCGGAGGAGGGGTAGGCGTGTCCGAGGATCACCTCGTCCACCCGGTCCGGGTCGATTCCCGTACGGGCGACGACCTCGGCGATGACGCGTGCGGCGAGCGCGGCCGGGGTCTGCTGGGCGAACGCGCCGCCGAACCGCCCGATGGGTGTGCGCAGCGGTTCGCAGATGACGACATCGGTCTGGTCGGGCACGGCGGAACACCTTTCGGCGGGTTCGGGTGTGTGGGGTGACCTTCGCACCGGATCACTGAGTCGGTCCAATATCGAATTACCTCAGGTTCAAGACGTCACGCGTCTCGATCGGGGGAGTCAGGGGGTCGGGAGGGCCTGCTCGGCGACCGCGAGGACCGCGTGGAGAGCTGCCGAGGGGTTGTCCGTGCGCCAGGCCAGCGCCGCCTGGCGACGGATGGGCGGGCCGGCGAGGGGGCGGTAGACCAGCCCGTTCTGCTGGATGTGGCGGACGGAGGAGACCGTGAGGGTGATGCCGACGCCCGCGGCGACGAGGGCCAGGATCGTGTACGAGTCGGGGGCCTCCTGCACCACGCGCGGGGTGAAGCCGGCGGCCTCGCACGCCTGGACCATCGCGTCGCGCACCGAGCTGCTCTCCGTCGTCGCCTCCCGGGAACTGGCCGGCCGCCGCACGGTGTTCGCCGGCATCGGACTGCCGACGCTCGCCACCGAACTCGCCCGTCTGACGGTCGCACCGCAGATCGAGGTCGTGTACGAGTCCGGGGTCTGCGGGGCGCACCCCTCGCACCTGCCGGAGACCATCGCCGATGCCGTGCTCATCTCGGGCGCGGAGGCCGTGCTGTCGATGCCGGCGCTGTTCGGCTGTGTGCTCCAGGGCGGCCACATCGACGTGGGTTTCCTCGGTGCGGCGCAGATCGACCGGTGGGGCAACCTGAACACCTCCGTCATCGGCGACTGGGAGAGCCCTGCGGTGCGGCTCCCCGGTTCCGGCGGCGCCGTCGAGGTGATGGCCAACTCCCACGAGGTCTTCGTGGTGATGCGCCGTCACCATCCGCGCTCCTTCGCCGATGCCCTGGACTTCTGCACCACGCCGGGCCCGGACCGGGCGCTCACCGAGGGCATCCGGCCGCCGGGCGCGGGAGTCACCCGGGTCATCACCGAACTGGGCATCCTGGCCCGGGACGGCGTCGGGGAGGAACTCCGGCTGGTCGCCGTGCACCCGGGCGTGACGGTGGATCAGGTGCGCGAGGCCACCGGCTGGGACCTCCAGGTCGCCGGTTCCGTCGCCACCGCGCCCTCGCCGGCCGGGGCGGAACTGCGTCTCCTGCGCGAGGATGTCGATCCCGACCGCGTCTACCTTCGCTGACTCGACCGCGTCTGCCGTCGCTGCCGACGGCCACACCTGCCGAAAGGACGTAACCGCCATGCGTATCAGGATCGTCGGAGCCGGAGCCATGGGCCGAGGCATCGCCCAGTGGGCCGCGTCGGCCGGGCACACCGTCGAGCTCTGCGACGTCCGGGCCGAGGCGGTGACGGCGGCCGTGGACTTCGTCCGGTCCATGCTGGAACGCGCCGTCCACAAGGGCCGGATGTCCGCCGGGGACTCCGCCGCGGCCCTGGAGCGGCTGGTCCCGCTGGACGACCCGTGGGCACCCGGGCCGGAGGTCGGGCTGGTGATCGAGGCCGTACGGGAGGACCTGGACACCAAGGCCGAGGTCTTCGGGAAGCTGGAGGAGGTTCTGCCGGAGTCGGTGATCTTCGCGACCAACACCTCGTCCCTGTCGGTGACCCGGATCGCCGCCTCGCTGCGGGACCCGGGGCGGCTGGCGGGGCTGCACTTCTTCAACCCCGTACCGCTGATGAAGATCGTCGAAGTCGTGCCGGGCGCCGCCACCCGTCCCGCCGTCCCGCCGGCGCTCACGGAGCTGGTCGAGAGCTGCGGGCACCGCGCGGTCACTGTCGCCGACACCCCCGGCTTCCTGGTCAACCACGCCGGCCGGGGGCTCGTGACGGAGGCGCTGGCGCTGCTGGAGGAGTCCGTCGCGGATCCGGCGGGCATCGACCGGATCGCCCGGGACGTCCTGGGGCTGCGCATGGGGCCGTTCGAACTGATGGACCTCACGGGGCTCGACGTCACGGCCGCCGTCATCGACTCGATCTGGCAGGGTTTCCGTCACGAGGACCGGCTCCGCCCCTCCTACCTCACCCCGAACCGGGTGACCGCGGGCCTGCACGGCCGCAAGACCGGACAGGGGTGGTTCGCGTACGGCCCCGAGGCTCCCGCCCCGGCCCCGGAAGCTCCGGTGACGGGTGACGCGGGCCGGCCGGTGTCCGTCGTGGACGGTGAGGGCGCCGAAGAGCTGCGGGCCGCGCTGACCGCCGCCGGAGCCACGGTCGGGAGCGGCCCGGTGCCCACCGGCGAGGCGCTGGCCCTCGTCCCCGTCTGGGGCACCACCGTGGCGGCGGCGGTGGCCTCGCTGGGGCTGCCGGCCTCGCGCACCTTCGGCGTCGACCCGCTGCCCCCGGCAGGCCGTCGCCGGGTGCTCGCGGTGACCCCCGCGGCCGACCCGTCCGCCGCCCGGGACGCCCGCGCGGTCCTGGCCCGCGCGGCGGACGGGGAGGAGCCCTGGGCCGTGTCGGTGGTGCGGGACACCGCGGGGTCGGTGGCGCAGCGGCTGCTCGCGTCGGTGGTGTCGGTGGCCGCTTCGATCGCGGAGCGCTCGCTGGCCACCCCGGCGGACATCGACCTCGCGGTGACGGCCGGACTCGGTTACCCGGCGGGGCCGCTGGCCTGGGGCGACCGGATCGGTGCCGCGCACATGCTGGACCTGCAGCGTTCCGTGTACGCCACGACCGGGGACCCGCGGCACCGGCCGACCCGCTGGCTCACCGAACGCGCCCAGCTGGGCCTGCCCCTGACGGAGCCCGGCACCTCGCCCGCGGCCTGCGCGTGACGCCGGGCCGCGCCGGAGGCCGCGACCGTTTCGTACAAGACCCGGCCGCGGCCCCGGCATACGGTCGGCCCATGACTCCACGACTCGACGCGATCTCCGTCACCACCGCCGACCTGGCCGCTTCGCTCGCCTTCTACCGCAGGCTCGGCCTCGCCGTCCCCGAGGGCGCCGAATCGGCCCCCCACGTCGAAGTGGCGCTCCCCGGCGGGCGGCGCCTGCTGTGGGACACCGAGGACGTCGTCCGCTCCTTCGATCCCGACTGGCAGGGGTCCGAGGGCGGCGAGCGCCTCGGGCTCGCCTTCCTCTGCGACAGCCCGGCGGAGGTCGACTCGGTGTACGCCGATCTGACCGGGGCCGGCTACCGGGGCCACCTGAAGCCCTGGGACGCCGTCTGGGGGCAGCGCTACGCCGTCGTCCTGGACCCCGACGGCTGCGCGGTCTCCCTCTTCGCCCCTGTGCCGTAGGCGTTCCTGCCGGGATCCGGCGGCAGTCGTCCGGCCGGGTGGCCGGCCCCGCGAGGCGGCGGCCCGGCAGCCGGTCCGGCTCTGCGCCTGCCGTCGGCCGCTTGTAACGTGATGCCCCGGAGACGGGAGAGGGAATGGGCGCGCAGCGTGGCAAGGCACTGGTCACGGGAGCCTCCTCGGGCATCGGGGCGGCGTACGCGGCACGGCTGGCAGCCGGGGGGTGGGACACCGTCCTGGTGGCCCGGCGGGAGCAGCGGCTCGACGACCTGGCGGCACAGCTGCGCGGGGAGACGGGATCGGCCGTGGAGACCCTCGTGGCGGATCTGTCGGATCCCGGCGGTCTGGCGCGTGCGGTGGAGCGGGCGGGGCGGGGCGACATCGGATTCCTGCTCAACAACGCGGGGATCAACGGGTACGGCCCGTTCGGCGAACTGGAGCCCGCGCTGATGGCGAAGGTCGTGAACGTCAACGTGCTCGCCGTCACCGCGCTGGCACGGGCGGTGGTCCCGGCCATGCTCCGGCGGGGCCGGGGCACGGTCGTCAACGTGGCCTCCCAGTTGGCGTTCGCCGGTTCGCTGCCGC
Organism: Streptomyces sp.; assembly: GCF_035563135.1. GTDB lineage: Bacteria > Actinomycetota > Actinomycetes > Streptomycetales > Streptomycetaceae > Streptomyces. Next base: position 19,515 of record NZ_DATMVN010000213.1, on the reverse strand, counting down.
CGCGGCCGCTGCCTGAGCGCGCCGTGTACGCCGGCACCAAGGGGTACGTGGTCACCTTCACCCGCACCCTCGCCGCCGAGCTCTCCGGCTCGCCCCTGCGCCTTCAGGTGCTGTGCCCCGGCTTGACCGCCACCGAGTTCCACCGCTCGCGCGGCGAGGAGCCCGTCGGCGGACGTGAGCAGTCCGTGCACGCGGACGGCGGCATGCCCGTGGACCAGGTGATCGATGCCTCGCTGGCCGCGCTGGAGGACGGCCGGGTGGTGTGCGTGCCCGGACTGCCGGACGCGGTGCCGGTCGACGGCCTCGCGGCGGCGGAGCTGGCGATCCGTACGGCGGCCCGCGGCGGCCGCGGCTGAACGGCCGGGGTACCGCCCGGGTGGCGGTTCCGGACGGCACGGCTACGCCGTGTCCGCGGGACCCCGCGCCGCCAGGTAGCCGCCGAGCGTCGTGCCGGCCAGGTCCCGCATCTCACGGGCCAGGTGCGCCTGGTCGGTGCAGCCCACCGCGTACGCGGCCCCGGCGTACGGTGTGCCCGCCCGGACGAGGGCCAGGGCACGCTGCAGTCTCAGGACTCTGGCCAGTGTCTTGGGGCCGTAGCCGAACGCGGCCAGCGAGCGGCGGTGCAGCTGGCGGGCCCCGAGTCCCACGGCGTGCGCGGTGGCGGCGACGGACCGGCCCTGCCGCAGCTGCGCGGCGACGGCCGTCATGAGCGGGTCCGGGGGTCCGGTGCCGGCCGCCCTGCGCAGGGCGATGCCCTCCAGCGCGGCGGCCGGGTCGCCGGCCGCACCGAGGCGCTCGGTGAGTTCCCGGACCTCCGGCCCCGGCCAGAGGGCGTCGAGCGCGACCCGCCGGTCACGCAGTTCGTGCGCGGGTACGCCCAGGAGGGCGGGAGCCGTGCCGGGGGCGAAACGGATGCCCGCACAGCTGCCGGAGAGCGCCGCGGCCGGGGTGAACGCGTGGGTGTCGGGACCCGCCACGAGCAGCCGGCCCCCGGCCCACAGCAGGTCCATGCAGCCGTCGGGGAGCACCGGCCGCGCCGGATCGCGCGGGCCGGACCAGGTCCAGACGACCGCGCCGCCGAAGCGCGATGTCCGCTCCTCGTACCGTGCGTCCATGGTCACGAGGCCATCGGGCCGGCCCTCACGGGACGTCCTTGTCCCGGTTCCCGTGCAGACGCGACCTCACGTCGTCCGGGGGCAGGAAGCGCGACCAGCGCTCGGGGAATTCGGAGGGCATGGAGACGTCCTCCTCGTCGTCGTCCGCGTACGCGCCCCAGTTCGTCGCCCGTGCCACGAGTTCCGCGGCCTGGGCCGCCTTGATCCGGTCGCTGGCGGCGCGGGCCGCCGCGGTGGCGAGCGAGGGCCAGACGTGGTCGATCGCCGCGTTGACGGCGGCGCCCACGAGTACGGCGAAGGCGGAGATGCCTATCCAGAGCAGGACGGCGATGGGTGCGGCCAGTGAGCCGTAGATGGTCGGCCCTTCGACCGTGTTCGTGAGGTAGATCCGCAGCAGGAAGCTTCCCAGCACCCACATCCCGAGTGCCATGAGCGCCCCGGGCACGTCCTCTATCCACGGCGAACGTACGGGGACGGACACGTGGTAGAGCGTCGTCAGGAACGCGATGGACAGCAGTATGACCAGCGGCCAGTATATGACCGCGAGCACCTCGGTGCCCCACGGGACGAGCTCCACCACCCGGTCGGGGCCGACCACCAGCAGCGGCAGCACCACCGCGCCCAGCAGCAGCGCGACCACGTACAGCAGGAAGGCGAGCAGCCGGGTCCTGACGATGCCGCGGTGGCCGTCGAGCCCGTACATCACGGTGATGGTGTCGATGAAGACGTTCACCGCGCGTGAGCCGGACCAGAGGGCGATCGCGAAACCGATGGAGATCACGTCGGGGCGCGCGCCGGTGGTGACGTCGGCCATGAGCGGCTTGGCGATGTCGTTGACACCCCGTTCGGACAGCACCGTCTGCACCGCGCCCAGGATGTTGCGCTCGATGGAGGCGACCGTGGTGGTGGACGTCCAGTCGTCGACGTAGCCGAGCAGCCCGATCAGGCCGAGCAGCAGGGGCGGCAGGGACAGCAGGGTGAAGAACGCCGCCTCGGCGGCGAGACCGAGGATGCGGTATTCGATGCACGAATTGACCGTGTCCTTGAGCAACTGCCATGCCATCTGCCGCTTCGACACGTTGCGGTAGAGGACGCGAGCCCGGTGGAGCCGACCCGGCGGCCGCTCGGGTGTTTCGTTTGCTGCCTGCACCTCCTTACCGTATCGGCATGGCACCTAGCACCCACACAGTGACCAACCAGGTTCCGCCGCTGGTCGGCTATGACGTCTTCGCCGGCGACCGGGCGCTGACGGAGGCCGTGGAGCGGCACCTCGACCCCGGGATCCTCGACGAGGCCCGGGAGGAGCTCGGCTCGCTGGGCCGGTCCGCCGGTTCGGCCCAGGCCCAGGCGTGGGGGGCGCAGGCGAACGACAATCCGCCGGCGCTGCGTACGCACGACCGCTACGGGAACCGCCTCGACGAGGTCGAGTTCCACCCGTCCTGGCACCGGCTGCTGGGGCACGGGGTCACGGCCGGGCTGACGGACGCCTGGGGCAGGCAGGGCGGCCATGTCCGGCGTGCGGCCGGGTTCCTGGTCTGGACGCAGGCCGAAGCGGGCCACGGGTGCCCGCTGTCGATGACGCACGCGGCGGTCCCGGCGCTGCGGACCGATCCGGCGCTGGCCGCGGAGTGGGAGCCGCTGCTGACCTCGCACGTGTACGAGGAGGGGCTGCGGCCCGCGTCGCAGAAGGCCGGTGTGCTCTTCGGGATGGGCATGACGGAGAAACAGGGCGGCACCGACGTGCGGTCCAACACCACCCGGGCCGAACCGCTGGCCGGCGAGGGGGAGTATCTGCTCACCGGCCACAAGTGGTTCTGTTCGGCGCCCATGTCCGACGGCTTCCTGGTGCTGGCGCAGGCACCGGGCGGGCTGAGCTGCTTCCTCGTGCCGCGGGTCCTGCCGGACGGCGTCCGCAACGTGTTCGCGATCCAGCGCCTGAAGGACAAGCTGGGCAACAGGTCCAACGCCTCCGGCGAGGTCGAGTTCGACGGGACGTGGGCCCGCCTGGTCGGCGAGGAGGGGCGCGGGGTGCGCACCATCATCGAGATGGTGGCGGCGACCCGGCTGGACTGCGTGGTCGGTTCGGCGGCGCTGATGCGCCAGGCCGTGGCGCAGGCCATCCACCACAGCGCCCACCGCAGCGCGTTCGGGGGGCTGCTGATCGAGAAGCCGCTGATGCGCAACGTACTGGCCGACCTGGCCCTGGAGTCGGAGGCGGCGACGACGCTCGCGCTGCGGCTGGCCGCCGCGTACGACGCGGACACCGAGGAGGAGCGGGCCTTCCTGCGGATCGCGGTGCCGGCCGCCAAGTACTGGGTGACGAAGCGGTGCGCGGCGGTGGCCGGCGAGGCGCTGGAGTGCCTGGGCGGCAACGGGTACGTCGAGGAGTCCGGGATGCCCCGGTTGTTGCGGGAGGCCCCGCTCAACTCGATCTGGGAGGGGTCGGGCAATGTGCAGGCGCTCGATGTGCTGCGTGCGCTGCAGCGTGAACCGAAGGCGCTCGACGCCTTCCTCCGGGAGGTCGGCAAGGCACGCGGCGCGGACCACCGGCTCGACGCGGCGGTCAAGGACCTGCTGACGGAGCTGGCGGATCTGGACGCCGTGGAGGCGCGGGCCCGGCGGCTGGTGGAGCGGATGGCCCTGGTGCTGCAGGGCTCACTGCTGCTGCGCTGGGCACCGCCGGAGGTCGCGGACGCGTTCTGCGCCTCACGGCTGGGCGGGGACTGGGGCTCGGCCTTCGGGACACTGCCGCACAGTCCGGATCTGGCCACGGTCGTGGAACGCGCGCGGGTCCGGGAGGGCTAGAGGCGGACGACGGGAGGGTGGTGCTGCGCCGACACGGCACCACCCTCCACGCTTCCGCACCACCGCACGGCGGTCGAGGACCCCCGCCCGGTGTTCCGCCACTCTCGTACGGTCCGGGTCCTGTCACCAGAGTTGCAAAGGGTTGCAACCCTTGTGCGGAGCGCGGGCCGGCGGGACCCTTGCACGGCAGGATGGGTCCTTCGGGCCGGGTTTTCGTCTTCCTGACCGGGCCCACGCTTTGTTGGGGGGACCTGTCATGGAATCACGCCCTGCCGCGCGCAAGCGGCCGGAAATCGCCTCGTACCCAGCGGTGGCCGGACGTCCGGTCCACCGCGCACGGGAGGCCCGGCTCGCGGGCGAGCGTACGGAGACGGCCCCGCGTGCGGAGATCGACGCGTCCTGGGAGCGCGTACTGCGCAGCGGGATCGACCCCGAGCAGCCACCGGGGAGCAGGCTGCTGGACACGGACGAGATCGAGCACCGGCGCAGGGGCACGGCGCTCGGCGAGGTCATGCCCCTGCTGCGGGAGGGGCTGGCCACGATCGCGGACGCCTCGCAGCAGATCATGGTCGTCACGGACACCGAGGGCCGGGTCCTGTGGCGTCAGGGGCATCCGGCCGTGATGCGCCGGGCCGAGGACATCTGCCTGGAGGAGGGCGCCGCCTGGACGGAGTCGGCGGCGGGGACGAACGCCATCGGTACCGCGCTCGCCACGCGCACACCCGTCCGGGTCCATTCCGCCGAGCACTTCATCCGCGCCCTGCACGACTGGACCTGCGCGGCGGCCCCGGTGCGCGACCCCCGGGACGGCCGGCTGATGGGCATCGTCGACATCAGCGGTCCGGCCTCCACCTTCCACCCGGCGACGCTGGCGCTGGTCGGTTCGGTGGCCGCGCTGGCGGAGGGCGAGCTGCGCAGCCGGCACCTGGTGGCGATCGAGCGGCTGCGTTCGGTCGCCGCTCCGATCCTGTGCCGGCTGGGTGGCCGCGCGCTGGTGGTGGACACCCATGGCCGGCTGGCCGCCGTCATCGGGATGCCGCCCGTGGACCGGCTGCCGCTGCCGAAGTCGCTGGAGCCGGGCACGGTGTGGCTGGCCTCGCTCGGGATGTGCCGGGTGGAACCGCTGCCCGGCGGCTGGCTGGTGCAGATCGCGGAGGGCCTGCACGAGCGCCCGCCGCGCAGGGTGGTGCTCGACCTGAGCCGGGAGCGGGAACTGGCGGTCCACGTGGCGGGGCCGCTGGGCAGCTGGACGCGCCGGCTGTCGCCCCGCCACGCGGAGCTGCTGTACGCGCTGGCCCTGCACCCGCAGGGGCGCACCGCGGCGGAGCTGGCCGGGGACGTCTTCGGTGACGTGACCAGGACCGTGACGGTGCGGGCCGAGATATCGCGGATGCGGCGCCATCTCGCGGAGGTGCTGGCGCACCGGCCGTACCGGTTCCGCCAGGGGGTGGAGGTGGATGTGGTCCACCCGGAGGTGCCGGCCGATCTGCTGCCCCGCTCCGCGGCCCCGGTGGTGCTCGGGGCACGCAGGCGCACGGGGACGGTGTGACCCGTTTTGGGCGAGGGGCCGTACCCGTGGTTCTCTGACCGCCATGAGCAACACCACGCATTCCACCGCTCCCGCCTCCGACGTGACCGTCTGGTATCTGGAGCAGACGTCGCCCGCCGACCTGAGTCCCGCCGCCGTCCCCGGGGGCCCGGTCACGGTCGTCCGGTCGGAGATACCGCTGCCGGAGTTCAGCCGGTTCCTGTACACCGCGGTGGGCGGTGACATCCGGTGGACCGACCGGCTGGGCCTCACCTACGCGCAGTGGCAGGAGATCCTGGAGCGGCCGGGGGCCGAGACCTGGGTGGCGTACGAGAGCGGGACCCCCGCGGGGTTCATCGAGCTCGGCCCCCAGGAGGGCGGGACGGTCGAGATCGCCTACTTCGGTCTGGTCCCCGCCTTCCGGGGGCGCGGGATCGGCGGGCACCTGCTGTCGTACGGCGTGGCGCGCGCCTGGGACCTGGCGGACCGCCACCCGGAGCGGACCCCCACCGAGCGGGTGTGGCTGCACACCTGTTCCGATGACGGCCCGCACGCGATGGGCAACTACCTGCGGCGGGGATTCCGGCTGTTCGACACCAGGACCGAGCGGGAGCCCCTGGTCGCCACCCCCGGTCCCTGGCCGGGTGCGCACGCCTGATCAGCCGTCCCCATATCGCTTTGTCGACAGGCTGGGCGTGACCGACACCACAATGTCTCACACTTCGGGACCATCACGTCCACATGTTGGATCGTGGTGGACTGGTCCGAGATCCGCGTGACACGCTTCCGTCATGTCCGGAACTGGAATTGCCTTGGTGAGTCGGCGGCACGTCGACCTCGGCCGCATGTCCAGCGCCATCTGTCCGGTCCGCTGAGAGTCTCCAGCACCGCGATCCCCCGATGTTCCGCTTCACCCCTGCGCACCGCCGCGCCTCACGCGAGTGTGCAGTTCAGAGCCGCCCTCCTGCAGTCCCGAAGGACGTATTGCCATGGCCGCCAGCCCCGAGAAGCCTGCTACCGCCACGCCGCGCCGCAAGGCGGGACGTCACCGTGGTGAAGGTCAGTGGGCCATGGGTCACTTCACCCCGCTGAACGGGAACGAGCAGTTCAAGAAGGATGACGACAGTCTCAATGTGCGGACACGCATCGAGACGATCTACTCCAAGCGCGGATTCGACTCCATAGACCCGAACGACCTGCGCGGACGCATGCGCTGGTGGGGCCTGTACACCCAGCGCCGGGAAGGCATCGACGGCGGCAAGACCGCCGTGCTGGAGCCGGAGGAGCTGGACGCCCGCTACTTCATGCTGCGCGTGCGCATCGACGGCGGGAAGCTGACCACCGCCCAGCTGCGCGTCATCGGCGAGATCTCGCAGGAGTACGCGCGGGGCACCGCCGACATCACCGACCGGCAGAACGTCCAGCTGCACTGGATCCGCATCGAGGACGTCCCGGCGATCTGGGAGAAGCTCGAGGCCGTGGGGCTCTCGACCACCGAGGCCTGCGGTGACTGCCCCCGCGTGATCATCGGATCGCCCGTGGCGGGCATCGCCGCCGACGAGATCATCGACGGCACACCCGCGGTCGACGAGATCCACGAGCGGTACATCGGCAGCAAGGAATTCTCCAACCTGCCCCGCAAGTTCAAGACCGCGATCTCGGGTTCGCCGGTCCAGGACGTCGTCCACGAGATCAACGACATCGCCTTCGTGGGCGTCGACCACCCCGAGCACGGCCCCGGCTTCGACCTGTGGGTCGGCGGCGGGCTCTCCACCAACCCGCGCTTCGCCGAGCGCCTGGGCGCCTGGGTGCCGCTGGACGAGGTCCCCGACGTCTGGGCGGGTGTCATCGGGATCTTCCGCGACTACGGCTACCGCCGGCTGCGCAACCGTGCCCGTCTGAAGTTCCTGATGGCCGACTGGGGCCCGGAGAAGTTCCGCCGGATCCTCGAGGACGAATACCTCAAGCGCCCGATGCTGGACGGGCCGCCGCCCGCGCAGCCCTCCTCCCGCTGGCGCGACCACATCGGTGTGCACCCGCAGCGGGACGGCCGTTTCTACGTGGGCTTCGCCCCGCGCGTCGGCCGGGTGGACGGCTCCACCCTGGCCAAGATCGCCGATCTGGCCGAGGCACACGGCTCGGGCCGGGTGCGCACCACCGTCGAACAGAAGATGATCATTCTGGACGTGGAGCAGGACCGGGTCGAGTCCCTGTCCGCGGGGCTGGAGGCGCTGGGCCTCCAGGTCAAGGCGTCCCCCTTCCGGCGTGGCACGATGGCCTGCACCGGCATCGAGTTCTGCAAGCTGGCGATCGTCGAGACCAAGGCGCGCGGCGCCGCGCTCATCGACGAACTGGAGCGCCGCATGCCGGACTTCGAGGAGCCGCTGTCCATCAACATCAACGGCTGCCCCAACGCCTGTGCCCGCATCCAGACCGCGGACATCGGCCTCAAGGGCCAGCTCATGCTGGACGACGAGGGCAACCAGGTCGAGGGCTATCAGGTGCACCTCGGCGGCGCGCTCGGCCTGGAGGCCGGCTTCGGCCGCAAGGTGCGTGGTCTGAAGGTCACCTCCGCCGAACTCCCGGACTACGTCGAGCGCGTGCTCGGCAGGTTCCAGGAGGAGCGCGAGGACGGCGAGCGCTTCGCCACCTGGGCCGCCCGGGCCGGTGCGGAGTCGCTGTCATGAGCGAGCGAGCCGCGCCGTTCCACTGCCCGTACTGCGGCGACGAGGACCTGCGCCCGCACGAGGCCGGTCACGGCGCCTGGGAATGCGCCTCCTGCAACCGTGCGTTCCAGCTGAAGTTCCTGGGCCTGCTGGCCCACGGACTCCAGCGCAACGACATGGAAGGGGACGGGACATGACGGACACCCTGCAAGCGGACGGGCTCACCGACGAGGCCCTGAAGGACCTGGCGGTACGGGCCGGACGCGACCTGGAGGACGCCTCCGCGAGCGACATCCTGAGGTGGGCGGCCGACACCTTCGGCAAGCGCTTCTGCGTCACCTCCTCCATGGAGGACGCGGTCGTCGCACACCTGGCCTCCCGGGTCTTCCCCGGTGTGGACGTCGTCTTCCTGGACACGGGCTACCACTTCGAGGAGACCATCGGCACGCGGGACGCGGTGGACGCCGTGATGGACGTCAACCTCATCACGCTGACCCCGCGCCGGTCGGTGGCCGAACAGGACGCCGAGTACGGGCCGAAGCTGCACGACCGCGACCCCGACCTGTGCTGCGCGCTGCGCAAGGTCGAGCCCCTGGAGGAGGGGCTGACGGCGTACGCCGCCTGGGCGACCGGGCTGCGCCGCGACGAGTCCCCCACCCGGGCGAACACCCCGGTCGTGGGCTGGGACGAGAAGCGCCGCAAGGTCAAGGTCTCGCCCATCGCCCGCTGGACCCAGCAGGACGTGGACGCCTACGTCGTCGAACACGGCGTACTGACCAACCCGTTGCTGATGGACGGCTACGCCTCCGTCGGCTGCGCGCCCTGCACCCGGCGGGTGCTGGAGGGCGAGGACGCACGGGCCGGCCGCTGGGCCGGACGCGGCAAGACCGAATGCGGGCTGCACGGCTGATGACGACTGATCAGGAGATATCGATGAGCGTGACGGAGACGGGAGCCACCGTCTGGCTCACCGGTCTGCCGAGCGCGGGCAAGACCACCATCGCCTACGAACTGGCGGGCCGGCTGCGCGCCGACGGGCACCGGGTCGAGGTGCTCGACGGTGACGAGATCCGGGAGTTCCTCTCCGCGGGCCTCGGCTTCTCCCGCGAGGACCGCCACACCAACGTGACCCGGATCGGCTTCGTCGCGGAGCTGCTGGCCGCCAACGGCGTGAAGGTCCTCGTCCCGGTCATCGCGCCGTACGCCGACAGCCGTGACGCGGTGCGCAAGCGTCACCAGCAGGAGGGCACCACCTACCTGGAGGTGCACGTCGCCACCCCGGTCGAGGTGTGCTCCGAGCGGGATGTGAAGGGGCTGTACGCCAAGCAGGCGGCGGGCGAGATCAGTGGTCTCACCGGGGTCGACGACCCCTACGAGGCACCCGGGTCGCCGGATCTTCGGATCGAGTCGCACCAGCAGACCGTGCAGGAGTCCGCAGCGGCGCTTCGTGCGCTGCTCACCGAGAGGGGCCTGGCGTGAGCACTGTCGCCACCGTGCCGGAAGGCACTGTCAACCCGTACGCGCTGAGCCACCTGGACTCCCTGGAGTCGGAGGCGGTGCACATCTTCCGCGAGGTGGCGGGCGAGTTCGAGCGGCCGGTGATCCTCTTCTCCGGCGGCAAGGACTCGATCCTGATGCTGCACCTCGCGCTGAAGGCGTTCGCCCCCGCTCCCATCCCCTTCACGCTGCTGCACGTGGACACCGGGCACAACTTCCCCGAGGTCCTCGAATACCGCGACCGCACCGTCGAGAAGCACGGGCTGCGCCTGCACGTCGCCTCCGTCCAGGAGTACATCGACGCCGGCAAGCTCCGTGAGCGCCCCGACGGCACCCGCAACCCCCTGCAGACGGTCCCGCTCACCGAGGCCATCCAGCAGCACCGCTTCGACGCCGTGTTCGGCGGCGGACGGCGTGACGAGGAGAAGGCGCGCGCCAAGGAGCGGGTCTTCTCGCTGCGCGACGAGTTCTCCCAGTGGGACCCGCGCCGCCAGCGCCCCGAGCTGTGGCAGCTCTACAACGGCCGCCACGCCCCCGGCGAGCACGTCCGTGTCTTCCCCATCTCCAACTGGACCGAGCTCGACGTCTGGCAGTACATCGAACGTGAGGGGATCGAGCTCCCCGGGATCTACTTCGCCCACGAGCGCGAGGTCTTCAGCCGTTCCGGCATGTGGCTGACCGCGGGCGAGTGGGGCGGCCCCAAGGACCACGAGAAGGTCGAGACCCGCCAGGTGCGCTACCGCACCGTCGGCGACATGTCCTGCACCGGCGCCGTCGACTCCGACGCCACCACCCTGGAAGCGGTGATCACCGAGATCGCCGCCTCCCGGCTCACCGAGCGGGGCGCGACCCGGGCCGACGACAAGATGTCCGAGGCCGCGATGGAAGACCGCAAGCGCGAGGGATACTTCTAAATGAGCATCACCACCGAGCAGTTGTCGGCCACCACCCTGCTGCGGTTCGCCACCGCGGGGTCCGTCGACGACGGCAAGTCCACCCTCGTCGGACGTCTTCTGCACGATTCCAAGTCGGTCCTCACCGACCAGCTGGAGGCCGTCGCACTGGCCTCCACCAACCGCGGCCAGGAGGCGCCGGACCTGGCGCTGCTGACCGACGGGCTGCGGGCCGAGCGCGAGCAGGGCATCACCATCGACGTGGCCTACCGTTACTTCGCCACTCCGCGCCGCCGTTTCATCCTCGCGGACACCCCGGGCCATGTGCAGTACACCCGCAACATGGTCACCGGCGCCTCCACGGCCGAGCTGGCCGTCGTCCTCGTCGACGCCCGCAACGGCGTGGTCGAACAGACCCGCCGCCACGCCGCTGTCGCCGCCCTCCTGCGTGTCCCCCACGTCGTCCTCGCCGTGAACAAGATGGACCTCGTGGACTACGCGGAACCCGTTTTCGCCGCGATAGCGCAGGAGTTCACCGCGTACGCCGCCTCGCTCGGCGTCCCGGAGATCACCGCCATCCCCATCTCGGCGCTGGCCGGCGACAACGTGGTGGAACCGTCCGCCCACATGGACTGGTACGGCGGCCCGACGGTCCTGGAGCACCTGGAGACGGTGCCGGTCAGCCACGACCTCACCGCGTGCCACGCGCGCTTCCCCGTGCAGTACGTGATCCGCCCGCAGACCGCCGAGCACCCCGACTACCGGGGGTACGCCGGTCAGATCGCCGCCGGGGTGTTCCGGGTCGGCGAGAGGGTCTCCGTGCTGCCGTCCGGACGCACCACGACGATCGAGGGGATCGACGCGCTCGGCGAGAGCGTCGACATCGCCTGGGCCCCGCAGTCGGTGACGATCCGGCTGGCCGACGACATCGACGTCTCGCGCGGTGACCTGATCGCCCCCGTGGACGACGCCCCCGCCGTCACGCAGGACGTCGAGGCGACCGTCTGCCACGTGGCCGACCAGCCGCTCACGGTGGGCCAGCGGGTGCTGCTCAAGCACACCACCCGCACGGTCAAGGCGATCGTCAAGGACATCCCCTCACGGCTCACGCTGGACGACCTCTCCCAGCACCCGGCTCCCGGGCGGCTGGTGGCCAACGACATCGGCCGGGTCGTCGTCCGCACCGCCGAGCCCCTGGCTCTCGACGCGTACGCCGACTCGCGGCGCACCGGCTCGTTCCTGCTGATCGACCCCGCCGACGGCACGACCCTCACGGCCGGCATGGCGGGTGCCTCGTTCGCCGCCGTCGACGGCGCGCAGGCGGAGGCGGACACCTCCGCGAAGGACGCGGAGTGGGACTTCTGATGACCACGGATTTCTTCTCGACGTTCGCGAAGGAGGGCGGCCGGGTCGGCAGCGGCGCCCTCGGGAGCGGGCAGGGCGGGGTGGGGCGATGTGCGTGATGACGTACGCGCACTGCCTGCGCGCCCGCCCGCACGACCAGTCCAGACGAAGACCTGCCGACTTCCCGGCCGCGCCGCCCGACTCCAGGGGGGCGTGAGCACCGGGCCGACGAGAGGAAACCCTCCCGTGCCTGCCACCCGCACCACGCTCCGACGCAGTCTGGCCACCGCCGCCGCATCGTCGCTGCTCGCCGTGGCGCTCACCGCCTGCGGTTACGGCTCCCAGGCCGAGGAGGACGACACCGAGAACCTCTCCGCGGGCGGTGAGAAGCTCTCGGCGGACACCGTGAAGATCGGTTACTTCCCGAACCTCACGCACGCCACCGCCCTGGTCGGTATCCAGGAAGGCCTCATCGCCAAGGAGCTGGGCGGCACCACGGTCAAGCCCTCGACGTTCAACGCCGGGCCCTCCGAGATCGAGGCGCTCAACGCGGGTTCGATCGACATCGGCTTCATCGGCCCCTCCCCCGCGGTCAACGGCTACAGCAAGTCCAAGGGCCAGAGCCTGCGGATCATCGGCGGCTCGGCCTCCGGCGGCGTGAAGCTCGTCGTGGACCCGAAGAAGATCAAGACCCTGGACGACCTCAGGGGCAAGAAGATCGCCACCCCTCAGCTCGGCAACACCCAGGACGTGGCGTTCCTCAACTGGATCTCCGAGAAGGGCTGGAAGGTCGACGCCCAGAGCGGCAAGGGCGATGTCTCCGTGGTCCGCTCGGACAACAAGGTGACTCCGGACGCCTTCAGGTCCGGTTCCCTGGACGGCGCCTGGGTGCCGGAGCCGACCGCTTCGAAGCTGGTCGCCGAGGGCGGCAAGGTCCTGCTCGACGAGTCGACGCTGTGGCCGGACGACAAGTTCGTCATCACGAACATCATCGTGTCGCAGAAGTTCCTCTCCGAGCACCCGGACGTCGTGGAAGCCGTGCTGCGGGGCACCGTGAACACCAACAAATGGATCAACGCCAACCGGGACGAGGCGAAGGCCTCGGCCAACGCCGCGCTCGAGGAGCTGAGCGGCAAGGCCCTGCCCGCCGAGGTCCTCGACCCGGCATGGGAGTCCATCCGGATCACCGACGACCCGCTGGCCGCCACGCTCGAGGCCCAGGCGGGCCACGCGGTGAAGGCCGGCCTGCTGGAGGAGCCGGACCTCCGCGGCATCTACGACCTGAAGCCGCTGAACAAGATCCTCAAGGCCGCAGGCCGGCCCGAGGTCGCCGACGCCGGTCTCGGCGTCAAGTAGGGCCGACCGGCCCGAGCCCACCCGACCGCACCAGGATCCCTGAAGATTCCCAGGAGGTGACGACCATGGCGACCACCACCCTCACCAAGGCCGAGGACCGTACAGCGGTCGAGCACGCCGCTCGCATCGCACACGTCTCCAAGTCCTTCGCCGGACCCACGGGGCGGCAGCTCGTCCTGGACGACATCACGCTCGATGTCGCTCCGGGTGAGTTCGTCACCCTCCTGGGAGCATCCGGGTGCGGAAAGTCGACCCTGCTCAACCTGGTGGCCGGGCTCGACCGCCCGACCGCGGGGTCCATCGAGACCCCCGGCGGGCGGCCGGCCCTGATGTTCCAGGAGCACGCCCTCTTCCCGTGGCTGACCGCGGGCAAGAACATCGAACTGGCCCTGCGGCTGCGCGGGGTCCCGAAGTCCGGCCGCCGCCCGGAGGCGGAACGGCTGCTCGAACTCGTACGCCTCGGCGGGGCGTACGGGAAGCGGGTGCACGAACTCTCGGGCGGGATGCGCCAGCGGGTCGCGATGGCGCGTGCTCTCGCCCAGGACAGCCGGCTGCTGCTGATGGACGAGCCCTTCGCCGCGCTCGACGCCATCACCCGCGACGTGCTGCACGACGAACTGACCCGGATCTGGCGGGAGACGAACGTCTCCGTCCTCTTCGTCACCCACAACGTGCGCGAGGCGGTGCGGCTCGCCCAGCGCGTCATCCTGCTGTCGTCGCGTCCCGGCCGGATCGCCCGGGAGTGGTCGGTCGGCATCGAGCAGCCCCGCCGCATCGAGGACACCGCCGTGGCGGAGTTGTCCGTCGAGATCACCGAACAACTGCGTGGGGAGATCCGCCGACATGGCCAGCACTGAAACGAAGGCCGACGACCTGGCGGGGCTCGAAGCGGGCCTGGACGCGCTCGACGCCGTACAGGTCCGCAGGACGCCGGCCCGCGAGATCCTGCTCGACAAGGTCCTGCCGCCGGTCGTCGCGGTCTTCCTGGTGGTCCTCGTCTGGCAGGTACTGGTCTGGGCGGAGGTCACCGACGACTACAAGCTGCCCCCTCCGGCCGCGGTCTGGGACAGCCTCAAGGACATGTGGCTCCAGGGCACCCTCCTGGAGGTCATCTGGACCAGTGTGTCGCGCGGCCTGCTCGGCTTCGTGATGGCCGTCGCGATCGGCACCCCGCTGGGTCTGCTGGTCGCGCGGGTCAAGGTCGTCCGGGCGGCGATCGGCCCGATCCTGTCCGGGCTCCAGTCCCTGCCGTCGGTGGCGTGGGTGGCGCCGGCCATCATCTGGCTCGGTCTCGACGACAGAACGATGTACGCGGTGATCCTGCTCGGCGCGGTCCCGTCCGTGGCCAACGGCCTGGTCTCCGGCGTGGACCAGGTTCCGCCGCTGTTCCTGCGCGCGGGCCGCACGATCGGCGCCACGGGACTGCGGGGGACGATCCACATCGTCCTGCCGGCGGCGCTGCCCGGCTATCTGGCGGGCCTGAAGCAGGGCTGGGCGTTCTCCTGGCGCTCGCTCATGGCCGCCGAGATCATCGCTTCCTCACCCGACCTGGGCCTGGGCCTGGGACAGTTGCTGGAGAACGGCCGGAACAACTTCGACATGCCGGGGATCTTCCTGGCGATCCTCCTCATCCTCTTCGTCGGCATCGCGATCGACCTGCTCATCTTCAGCCCGCTGGAGCGGCGGGTGCTGCGCAGCCGCGGCCTCCTCGTCAGGAACTGAGTCTCCGTGTCCGCCCCCGTTCTCCTCGTCATCGCCCACGGAAGCCGCGACCCGCGGCACGCGGCGACCGTGCACGCGCTCACCGCGCGGGTCCGGTCGCTGCGGCCCGGACTGCGCGTGGAGACGGGCTTCCTGGAGTTCAACGCCCCGTCCGTACCCAGAGTGCTGGAGCGGCTGGCCGCGGAGGGGGCGGACGAGGTCGTCGCGCTTCCCCTGTTGCTGACCCGGGCCTTCCACGCCAAGACGGACATCCCCTCGGTGCTGCGCGAGGCCCGCACACGGCTCCCGCGGCTGCGGATCAGCCAGGCCGATGTCCTGGGCCCCTCCCCGCTGCTGAACGCGGCACTGGAACAGCGGCTGTACGAGGCCGGGGTCTCCCCCGGTGACAAGGGCTCGACCGGGCTGATCCTGGCCTCGGCGGGCTCCACGGACCCGGAGGCGAGCGCAGTGATCGCTGAAATCGCGCGGGAGCTGCGGCACACCGGTTGGTGCGCCGTGCGGCCTGCGTTCGCCTCCGCTGCGACGGCCGGCGGTTTCTCCCGCACCGCGGACGCGGTGCGCGCCCTGCGGGCCGACGGCGTACGGCGGGTCGCGGTGGCGCCGTACGTCATCGCCCCCGGCCGGCTCCCCGACCGTATCGCCGCGGGCGCCGAGGAGGCCGGGGCCGATGTGCTGGCCGGCGTCCTCGGACCGTCCCGCGCACTCGCCCGGCTGCTGCTCACCCGGTACGACGAGGCACTCGCCCCGGTGGAGGGGGCGATGAGCGCCTAGCCGGGAACGAGGCGCCGGGCACTCAGGCAGTGCCCCCGCAGAAGATGAGGCGCAGCCCGGCACAGCGTCCGCCCCCGCGGGGAGCGGGTACGGCAACGGGCCGCGCTCAAGGAGCGCGGCCCGTCGGCAGATGGTGCTGGAGGGAGTCCTAGAAGACGCTGACGCCGTAGGCGCTCAGCGCCTCGGTGACGGGCTGGAAGAACGTGGTGCCGCCCGAGCTGCAGTTACCGCTGCCGCCCGAGGTGAGGCCGAGAGCCGTGGTGCCCGCGAAGAGCGAACCGCCGCTGTCACCGGGCTCGGCGCAGACGTTGGTCTGGATCATGCCGTAGACGATGTCGCCGCTGCCGTAGTTCACCGTGGCGTTGAGGCCGGTGACGGTGCCGCTGTGGACGCCGGTGGTGGAGCCGCTGCGCTTGACGGCCTGGCCCACGCGGGCGTTCCCCGCAGAGGTGATGTCCTGGTAGCTGCCGTTGTAGAGGTAGACCCGGCCGTCCGCGGCGGCGGAGTTGGCGTGCCGGATGATCCCGTAGTCGTTGACGGGGAAGCTGGAGCCGGTCCTGGTACCGAGGGCCGTGCTCTGGCCGGAGTTGGTGTACCAGGCGCTGCCGATCTCGGTGCAGTGCCCGGCGGTCAGCGCGTAGTAGGTGCTGCCGCTGCGGACGTTGAAGCCGAGGGAGCAGCGTCCGCCGCCGGCGTAGATGGCCTGTCCGCCCGCGATCAGCTTGTTGAACGTGCCCGGGGTGCGGTTGATGTCGGCCTTCGCGCCGGAGTCGGTGACCGACTTCTTGATCTCGGCGATCTCGGCGGCGGTGACCGTGCTGTCGACGGTCACGACGACCTTGCCGGTGCTCGCTTCGGTGTACCAGGCGGTACCCGCGATGTCGGCACCGCGCACGGCCGAGCTGGCCGAGGCCAGTTCGGCCTTCGTCACGGTGGTGTCCGGGGCCGCCTGGGCGACCGCGGTGGGTGCCGCAAGCGCCACGGCGGTGACCAGACCTGAGGTCGCGGCGATGAGGCGAGCACGTCTGGAGATCGAGCCGAGGGGGGCGAAGCGCTTGAAGGTCACAGGATCCTCCGTCTTTGGGGGGTGTCCGGTCCGCTGGGTGGGCGGGCCGAGGGTGTACGGCTGTCCACGACGAGGGGTACTGGTCGTGGACCTGCCAACCGCACGCCTCGAATCCTTGACTTCGCTCGAACAGGTGACAAGGTCCACTTCCGGACCACGGCGGACAACGGACCGTGAACTCCGATATGCGTGCGGATGGCTTCCGAACAACGGCGTCCGCTCACCGAACGGAGGCGGACAGCGAATTGCAGCAAAGTCCGGAACGGGGGGCGGACGTCGGCCGCTGTCTACGCGCATCGCTTTCACACACACCGCCCCTGCCCGGAAGGGCATGCGCGCGGGCGCCGGCAGTCCGGGCCGGGCCTGCCGGGGGCGCGGTCCGTTCGGACGGCTTACCGGCGTTTTGCCCAGGTGCTCCGGATGGCCGGAATCAGCTCCTCCGGCGAGAACCGGCCGGGCTGCGGGGTCGGATCAGACCGGGGCGGCACTCTTGCGGCGCCGCTGAAGGATGTGCTGCCGGGCGGTGCCGGGGAGCAGCGGGTCAGACCTCGGCGAACGGGTCGTCGACGAAGGGCGTGGCCTGGTGGAAGTAGAGCAGCCAGCCGCTCCCGGTCAGCCGCCACAGAGAACTGCGGTGTGAGCGCAGGCCTTTGGACTCGGTGTCGAAGGTGAGGTGCACCAGGTCCGCCGCGAGCTGCTCGCCCCGCATCCGTGACGCGGTGAGCGGGCCGGGGCGCGGTGCGTCCGGGGCCGTGAGCATCGCGATGATCGTGTCCCGCTCCCAGAGCCGGCCACTGGTACCGATCTCCCGGAAGCCGGGGTGCAGCAGAGAGGCCAGCATGTCCGCCGAGGCCCGCACCACGGGATCGAGGAGCCGGAGCTCCCCCTCGACGGCTGCGGCCACGGCGGGCGAGGGCTCAGTCACGCGTCATCTCCACAAGCTTGACCACGGTGTTCCAGTTGCGGCTGGTGGCGACGAGGCCGCGGGTGAGGGCGGGCCGCCCGAGCGCCACGGCGAGCCTGGAGCGCCCGAGCCCGTCGGGCGCGTACAGATAGAGGGCGCGGTCCCCCAGCCGGACCTCCTCGGGGCGGAAGGCGTCCGCGTCGAGCGGGGCGAACCTGGCGGAGTCGACGGCCTTGTCGAAGTACGTGACGTGCACCTGCTTGCCTTCGAGCCCGGCGGCCGGGAACGGACAGGCATCGGCCACACCCGCGAGGTAGGCGCCCGGCCGTACGACACAGTCGACCGGGAAGCCGAACCGCTCCTCGATCGCCCGCTCCAGCCCGGCGGCGAGGGCGTCCTCGTCGCCCGTCGCACTGCGGAACACGGCGTTCCCGCTCTGCAGGTACGTGGCGACGTCCTCGTGTCCCAGCTCTCCGAGCAGCGTACGGAGTTCGGCCATCGGGACCCGGCGGTGCCCGCTGACGTTGACCCCGCGCAGCAGCGCCGCGTACATCGTGCTCATGGGATCCACCCTAGGGCTTTCCGCAGGCGGCGGCCGCCGCGCCCCGTGGGGGAGGGCGCGGCGGCCGCCTGTCCGTTCCGGCCTACTCCACGATCTTCAGGAGCCTGTTCGCCGTGCCCTCGGTCGCGTCGGAGATGACGTCCGGGGTGGCCCCGCCGGTGAGCGCCGCGGCGACCTCCTCAGGGGTGGCGTCCGGGTGGCCGCCGAGGTGGACGGCCGCGGCGCCCACGACGTGCGGGGTCGCCATGGACGTACCGGAGATGGTGTTCGTGGCCTCGTCACTGTCGTTCCAGGCAGACGTGATGTCCGAACCGGGGGCGTAGAGGTCCACGACCGGGCCGAAGTTGGAGAACGACGACTGCTCGTCGGCCGCCGTGGACGAGGCGACGGTGAGGGCCTCGGGGACGCGGGAGGGGGAACCCGCACCCGCGTCGGCGGCCTCGTTGCCCGCGGCGACACCGAAGGTGACACCGGAGGCGATGGCCTTCTGCACCGCGGCGTCGAGGGCGGGGTCCGCGGTTCCGCCGAGGCTCATGTTGGCGACGGACGGGCCCTCGTGGTTCGCGGTGACCCAGTCGATCCCCGCGACGACCTGCTCGGTGGTGCCCGAGCCTGCGTCGTCCAGCACACGTACGGCCACGATCTTCGCCTTCTTGGCCACGCCGTGGGAGGCGCCCGCGATGGTCCCGGCCACGTGGGTGCCGTGCCCGTTGCCGTCGTCGGCGTCGTCGTCCTCGTCCACGGCGTCGAAGCCCGAAGTGGCCCGGCCCCCGAAGTCGCTGTGGGTGACGCGGACACCGGTGTCGATGACGTACGCGGTGACGCCCCCGCCCGCGGCGTCCGGATAGGTGTACGCGCCGTCACCGGTGGTTCCGGCCTGGTCGATCCGGTCCAGCCCCCAGGACGGCGGGGCGTCCTGGGTGGCGTCGATGTGGAATTTCTTGTTCTGGACGACCTTGGAGACGGCCGGGTCGGCGGCGAGCCGCCCGGCCTCGGTCTCCGAAAACCCGTCGGCCGAGAAGCCGTTGATGGCCGACGTGTAGGTCCGCCGGAGCTTGCCGCCGTACTCCTCGGCCAGAGCGGCCTTGTCCGCCTTCCGGTCCAGCATCACGATGTAGCTGCCGGAGACGGCCGTCGCCGCGTCCGCTCCGTGGACGGTACCCGTGGCGGGCGCCGTCGCGGCTCCGGCGGACGGGGTGGTGAGCAGGGTGACACCCGCGGCCGCCGCCACCGCGGTTATCGCGGCGGTGAGCCTGACGGAGCGTGCGCGCTTGTGAATTGTCATG
>NZ_DATMVN010000212.1:0-10812 GCF_035563135.1 Streptomyces sp. | reverse complement strand
CCTCCCCCGGCCGCTCCGGCGGCAGCGACGGCCGACGCGGCGGGGGCCGCCGGCCTCCCGTCCGACCGGACCGATCCGCGCACGGAGACCGCTGAGCTCACCATCCCGTCGATCGGTGTGACGGACCTGCGCGTGGTCCCGTACGAGGGCACGACGGACGACGGGCCCGGCACCCGTGTCCAGGACCGCGGGGTGGCGGCCAGCCCGTACGGCGAGGAGGGCGGCGTCGGGCCGGGCGAGACCGGTAACTACCTCGTGACGGCCCACCGGCTCTCCGCCGGGGGTCCGTTCCGGGACCTGCCGGCACTGGGGAAGGGCGACTTCGTCCTCGTCACCGAGGGCCGCACGGTGTACGAGTACAGGATCACCGGGACCCGGCAGACGTCCTTCCGGTCCGAACGTTCGCTCGCCGAGCAGCGGGCCGAGGTGCCGGGCGAGCCGGGCAGGAAGCCGGCCCGGGCGATGATCACCCTCTCCACCTGCGCGACCCCGGAGGACGACGCGGCCGGGAACTTCTGGCGCGACGCCCACGGCAATCCGGAGCACCGCATCGACAAGATCGGTGTCCTGGTGTCCGCACGGGCCTCATGAGCCGTCCGGCACGGCGTCCGGCAGCTCCAGCCACCGCGCCGTACCCGGCTCGATGACGTACGCGCTGCCGTCCAGCTTCACCCGTACCCCCGGCCGTTCCGAGTCCGGTACGGCGATCCGCAGACGCTCGGCACGGAGGCGCAGGTCCACGTCCCAGTGCCGGCGGAAGCGGAGCCGCAACCGGAACTTCGAGAGCTGGGGCAGCGTGGCCGGCGCGAGCCACAGGGCGTCGTCCCGGGTCTCCAGGCCCGTCATACCGCGCTGCACGAAGTCGAGGGTGCCCGCCATCGCCCCCAGGTGGATGCCTTCCTCGGTCGTACCGCCCTGGATGTCGGCGACATCGCCGATCAGCGCCTCCTCGCAGTACGCCCAGGCGTCGTCGCGGTGCACCCGGGCCAGGACCCAGGCGTGGACGAGGGAGCTGAGGGTGGAGCCGTGGCTCGTGCGCCGCACGTAGTGGTCGACGGTGGAGCGCCAGGTCTCGTCGTCGAGCTCATGGCCGAGCCGCCGGAACAGCGCGGCGAGTTCCTTGGGGGAGAAGAGGTAGCCCAGCATCAGCACATCGGCCTGCTTGGACGCCTGGTAGCGGTTGACGGTGTCGCCTTCCGCCTCCAGGATCCGGTCGAGGCGCCGGATGTTCCCGTACCGCTTCCGGTACCCCTCCCAGTCCAGCTCCTCCAGGTCCCCGTAGCCGGCGAACTGGCTGATGACACCGCGGTGACGGGGCACGTACAGCCGCCGGGAGATGTCGTCCCAGCGGTCCGTCTCCGCCGGGTCCAGCTGCATCAGCCCGAGGAGCTGCCGGCGCCGGCTGTCGGGCAGACAGTGCCAGAGCTCGCGCGCCCGTGCCAGCACCCAGGCGGCCGTCACGTTCGTGTACGTGTTGTCGTCGAGCCCCGCCGCGTCCGAATCCGGATAGGCGTCGTGGTACTCGTCCGGCCCGACGACCCCCCGGATGCGGTACCGCCCGAGGGAGTCGTCCCAGACGGCGCTGTCCGCCCAGAATCGGGCCACCTGGAGCATCATCTCGGCGCCCTTGGAGTAGAGGTACTCCGTGTCTCCGGTGGCCTGGCAGTACTGCCACACGTTGTAGGCGACGGCCGAGCCGACATGGTGCTGCAGCCGTGAACGGTCGGGCAGCCAGCGCCCCGAGCGGGGGTTGAGATGGACCTCCTGGGTCTCCTCGCGCCCCTCGTCCGCACTCTGCCACGGGTACATCGCCCCGGCCCTGCCCACCGCACGCGCGGCGGCGCGGGCCGCGGGGAGCCGCCGGTGACGGTAGTCGAGCAGGCCCCGGGAGATCTCCGGGAGGTGCAGGTTCAGGAAGGGCAGGACGAACAGCTCGTCCCAGAAGACGTGCCCCCGGTACGCCTCGCCGTGCAGCCCCCTGGCCGGTACGCCGACGTCGAGCTCCGCGGTGTGCGGGGAGAGGGTCTGGAGCACGTGGAAGAGGTGCAGCCGCAGGATGCGTCCCGGCTCGCCCGGGACCTCCAGCCTGACCTGCTGCCACAGGTCCGACCAGGCCTTGCGGTGCGAACTCAGCAGCCTGGAGTACGCCGGTGCGCCGTCGACCGCGGCCACGGCGGCCCGCAGCGGGCTGCCGATCGCCGGGTCCCGGGAGGTGAAGAGGGCGACCGTCTTGTCGACGACGGCGTCGGCATCCGGAGCCAGCGGGAGCAGCAGCCTCTGGTGGACCGCGCGTGGCTCCTGCCGGGGTTCGGCCCGGTGGTCGCCGTTCCGCTCCGGGCCGCAGGAGGCCGTGGTGCGGGCGGCCAGCGCGATACCGATGTCCGACTCCACCGTGCGGCAGCGCAGCCACACCGCGGACCCCGGCTCCGTGCCGGTCTCCCAGCCGGTGAGGTGGCGGTCGGCCAGCTCCCGGTAGCGCGCCACACCGAGGTTGCGGACATCGCCGTCGATCGCGGCCTCCACCTCCAGCTCGCCCGACCAGCCCCCGGCGGTGAAGACCGTGTGCAGCGCGGCGAGATGGGGGTCGCCCATGTGCACCAGGCGTTCCTGCTCCACCGTCAGCCGGCGGCCGTCCGTGTCCTCGTACACCGAGCGGCGGGTCAGTGTCCCGGCGCGCAGGTCGAGCCACTGCCGGTGGTCCGCGAGGTGGGGGTGGTCGGGGGTCAGCCACGGGCCGGGCGGGGCGCCGGCCGGGCGGACGCGGTAACGCAGCGGCAGCCAGTCGGGAAGGTTGACCATGTCTTCGTTCTCGACCTGGCGGCCCTGGACGGAGGAGGTCAGCCGGTTGTAGCACCCCGCCACATAGGTACCCGGGTAGTGCGTCGCGCCTGCGGATGTCTCGGGCGCGGCTCCCCGGGTGGCGAAGTAGCCGTTGCCGAGCGTGCACAGCGCTTCCCGCAGGCGCTCCTTCTCCGGGTCGTATCCCTCGTACGCCCAGATCCAGCCACGTGTCATCAGTCCTCCCCGTCGATCAGCAGATCCCCGGGATCGGCCACCACGAGATCGGCGCCGTGACGGCGCAGCGCGGCGGCTCCCTCGGGGCTGTCCGTCCGGTCCACCCCGACGACCAGCCCGAAGCCGCCACGCCGGCCCGCTTCCACGCCGGCCCGCGCGTCCTCCACGACAGCGGTCTCCCCGGCCGGTGTCCCCAGGCGCCGTGCCGCCTCGGTGAACAGGGCGGGGTCCGGTTTGCCGGGCAGCCCCAGGCGGTGCGCCTCGTTGCCGTCGACCACCGCCGTGAACAGGTCCAGGATTCCGGCCCCTGCCAGCAGCTCGGTGGCGTGCCGGGACGCGGACGCGGCGGCGAAGGGCACCCGCGCGTCGTGCAGCACGCGCAGAAGGCGGACCGTCCCGGGCCAGACCTGGACCGGGCGGGTACGCAGGCCTCGGGTGAACACCTCGTCCTTGCGTGCGGCGACGGCCCATATCGTCCCGGTGCCCGGAGGGTCGCCGGGGCTGCCCTCGGGGAGGCGGATCCCCCTCGACACGAGGAAGTCCGTGGCACCGTCCTTGCGCGACTTCCCGTCCACATGGCGCCGGTAGTCGTCCGTCTCGTCGAAGGGCCGCTGGCCTTCGTGGGAGGCCAGGCAGGCATCGAACGCCTGTTTCCAGGCCGCGGCGTGCGCCGGGGCGGAGTCGGTGATGACGCCGTCCGTGTCGAAGACCACCGCGTGCACGGAGAGCAGGACTGCGGCCGGTGACGGAGCGCGTGCCATGACCGGTGGTCCCTTCGTGGAGACGTCCCCCGTTCCATGGCACCAGGTTCCGGCCCGGTCCGCTCCTCGTGGCTTCCGGGGCAGCTTCTCCTGTCTGCCGGATCGAAGGACGGGACACACCAGGGTAAAAAGTAAGAAAAGTTTCTGTATGCCCCTTTTGGGGCTACCGTAAAAGCATGGCCAGAACCGAGCGTCAGACCGATCGGCAGGCGGAGTACGTGTGCCCGGCCTGCAAGCAGCCCGTCGCGACCGCGCTGGTGCGCCACAAGACCCTCGGCGTCTTCGTCCCGCACTGGGGTCCCGGGCCGTGCCACAACCCGGACTGCCACAGCTACGAGGGGGAGACCGAGGACGCCTCCGGCTCCGTCCGGGACGTGGACACCGCCCGGCGGTGACGGGAGCTCCGGGCCGGATCCGGCCGGGCCGGCGATGCGGGGGAAGAGCGCGGCCGTGGTGCCGTCCGGCGTCCGTGCCGGGCGTGTCGGCGCCGGCAGCGTGACCGGGCCCACCGCGGCAGCGGTCCGCCGGTGCTTCTGTCCGGCGGGGTGGCGTGTCCGCCGGTCCCGCGCCCCGGGGTTCAGGCGCTCAGGCGGAGCCGCTGGCCGGGGAAGATGAGGTGCGGCCCCTTGACCAGTACCTCCCGGTTCAGTTCGTGGAGCGCCTGCCAGCCACCGGGCACATCCGCGCGGGCCGCGATCACCGAGAGGCAGTCGCCCGGCTCGACGACGTACGTCTCCGCGTCGGCCAGGTCCCCGGAGTGGTGCGCCACGCCGCTCCCGCTGTCTGCGGAGCTGTCGTCCGCGGCCCCGGCCGGGCTGCCGGAGGACAGGCTGCCGGACGAACCACGGTTCGGACCGCCGGCCGGCTGCCACTCGGGGGCCACCTGCGCGCTCCTCCGGTCGGCACCGTCGGAGGACGACGAGGACGACGAGGACGACGAGGACGACGAGGAGCTCGACGTACCCTTCGCGCCGAGGCGTCCGCAGGTGGGCCAGGCGCCCATACCCTGCGAGCGGGCGACGCGTTCACCGACGGCGATCTGCTCGGCGCGGGTGGCGAGGTCGGCACGGGGGGCGTACTGCCTGCCGCCGTAGGCCTTCCAGGTGGAGGGGGCGAACTGCAGTCCGCCGTGGTAGCCGTTGCCGGTGTTGGTGTTCCAGCGGCCGTTGCTCTCGCACTCGGCGATGCGGTCCCAGTCCGTACCCGCGGTGACGGCCGGCGCGATGACGGCTCGGGCGGGGGCGGCCTGGGCCGGTGCCACCCGGGTGGGGACATGGGCCTGGGTCGGGGCGTCCGCGGCGCTGCGGCCGGAGAGGCCCAGCACGCCCAGGAGGACGAGCAGAAGGGCGAGCACCGATTCGACGGGCCGCTTGGCGAGGGGTGATGCCGGCATGACGGTATTCCTCCGCTGTGCTCCGAAAGGTGTGCAAGGGCACGAACAGGTAAGCCGCCAATAATCTTTTTACGGGGCTTTGACGCGTTCGACGCCCGCACATTCACTCGGGTGGAGGAACTTTCACCGCACTGCCCGGTGACGCGCACCGCCGGTCCGGCTGCCGGGCGGCGAGAGCGCGCACGGCTTCTCGGGCCGGGCGGGCAGGTCTACCGCTTCAGGTCCCGCAGCCTGGCCATCTCCGCACGGATCTCGGGTAGTCGAGCGTAGAGAGCTTCGCCGGGGCAGTACGTCGAGAAGGTGTCGCGGTGACCGGCCACGGCATGGAGGTAGACCACCTCACCGCGCCTGTAGAGACTCTCGTCGTTCGTCGAGACCATCCGCACGATGCCCCGCGGGTCGACGGCCCGGTCGAGCTTCCACGCGCCGACCTTCGCGATCCCCTCGACGAGCGCCTTCGGCACCGGCACACCGGGACCGAAGGTGCCGAGAGCCGCGATCCCCACACTGTGCGCGTTGAACCCGGTGGCATGAGCCCCGCGCACGGAGCGTCCGACCCCGCCCGCCCTGCCCTCGTACACGGTCCCGCAGCGGTCGACGACGAAGTTGTAGCCGATGTCGTCCCAGCCCTCGCCCCGGACGTGCGCCTCCTCCATCGCCCGGAGCATCTTCGGGGCCTCGGCACAGTCGTACGCGTTGGTGTGCCCGGTGTGATGCACGAAGACGGCCCTCACCGTCCCCGTGTACACCGCGTCCTCCTTCACCAGGCTCTCGTCCGCGTGCCACTGTGCCCGGGTGACGATCGCGGGCCGCTGGGCAGCGGCCGGCGCCGCCGGCTTCGCGGTGGCCCGCTCGGGCGCGGAAAGCCGTACCGGCGCATCCCGGAACACCAGGAACGCCAGCGGCACGACCATGGTGCACACGGCTGTTCGGCGAAGCCACATAGGGCCACCATGCGCGCTGACCAGCCACTTCGCAGGCACCCACACCCGATCGGGTGACATGGGGCAGCGCGCCCCGGGACACCGTCCGAGGGGTCAGGAGGCGGCGACGGCCTGCTGCTCCATGATGCGTGCCGCGCGGTGCGGGGAGGTGTCGAGCCGGGCCAGCACGCCCGGGACCGCGTTGTTGGGCAGGAGGAGTTCGAAGAGGGCGGAGATCTCCGCGACCAGCTCCAGCGGCTCGGCGATGGACTCGGTCACCAGCTGGACCCCGGTCCACGCTCCGACGAAGAGCCGGGAGGTGGCGCCCGGATCGACATGCGGAAGGAGTTCGCCCCGCTCCTTGGCCTCGGTGAGCATCTCCGTGCCGAGAGCGATCCAGTCCGGCCAGCGGGTGCCGAACAGCCCCCGTGCCCGTGGGTCCACGGACAACCGGATCGAAGCGCTGAGCAGGGGTTCCCGGGGGAGCCTGTAGGCGAGCAGGAGAGCCGTGTCCACCCACTCCTGCAGTTTGAAGGTCTGCGGAGTGACGCCTTCCGAAGTCACGGCCTCATGGAGGACACCTCGGGCGAGCTCCTCCTTCGACGTGAAGTGGAAGTAGAGCGCGCCCCTCGTGAGACCTGCCCGGTCGAGGATCGCGGCGATCGTGGCGGCGTCGTAACCGTGTTCGTCGAAGACCTCGGCAGCCGCCTCCAGGAAGATCCTGCGCGTGCGGATCGCCCGTTGCTGTCGTGCCAACTCGCGCTCCCCTTCGACGTGGCCTGACGTTTATTCAAAAAGTACCGGTGAACCGGTATCATATCAGCGCCATAATTCCCATTTTGCGCCATGCTGGGGAGGGCCGTGCCCGAAATACCCGTCATCCCGAACCCGCTGCCCGCCGCATCCGGGGCACAGGAGGGCGTGCCCGAGGAGTTCGTCCATCTCAGGCACTCCGACATGGTCTTCCTCACGGCCTGGCGACGCCGGGAAGATGGCGAGTTCTCGCTGGCGGCAAGGTGGCCGGCTCCCGCCACCGGCCTTCCCTACGACCCCCGGGTGCTCACACAGACCATCCGGCAGAGCGGGCTGGTCATCGCGCACGCAGCGTACGGCGTTCCACTCACCGGTCAAACCCTGCTGAATCACTTCGACTTCACCGTCACGCCCGGGTTCGGCGTTCCCTCCGAGGGGCACAGCGACCTCACGGTCGAGGTCTCCGTCAGGGAGCCCGGGAAGCGCGGCCGTACCGTCCATTCGCTCGGCATGGACGTCCGCGTGCTCCAGGGTGACCGCATGGTGGCCCGCGCGGACTCCGAGTTCGGCTGGGCCTCCCCGCGCGCCTACCGCCGGCTCCGCGGTGAGCACGGCGCCCTCGCCTGGAACACCTGGCCGCTGCCCGCTCCGGTCGATCCCCGTACCGTGGGCCGGGCCGCCCCGTCCGACGTGGTCCTGGCGGCCGGGGACGGGCCCCGCCACTGGCAGTTGCGCCACGACGTGGACAACGTCGTGCTGTACGACCACCCGGTCGACCACGTCCCGGGGCTCGTCCTGATGGAGGCCGCCCACCAGGCGGCGCTCGCCGCCCTGCACCCCGCGCCCTTCGAGGCGACGACCGTCACCAGCGCGTTCGAGCAGTACGCGGAATTCGACCGCCCCTGCTGGATCGAGGCGGAGATCCTGCCCGCCGCCCCCGGAGAGGCCTCGGTCCTGGTCACGGCGACGCAGGACGGGGAGGCGGTCTTCCGGGGCCGGTTGGGCGGTCCCCACGGCTGACGGCTCACTGGTTGATGAAGCCGCCGTCCACCGGCAGGACCGTGCCCGTGAGGAAGGGGCAGCGGTCGCTGAGCAGCCAGGCCGCCGCGTGGGCGATCTCCTCGGGCTCGGCCGTGCGCCCCTGCGGCGTACGGCTGTTGACCATCTCCTCCAGGCCGGGGTTGCGCCCGAACCAGTCGGCGGTGATCTCGCTGCGCGTGGTGCCCGGCGCCACCGCGTTGATCCTGATGCCCTGGTGGGCGTATTCGTCCGCGGCGGCCCTGGTGAGGCCGACGACGGCGTGCTTGGCCGCTATGTAGGGGGCGGCCGCCGGTATGGCCACCAGCCCGCCCACACTGCTGTTGTTCACGATGGAGCAGTTCCCGGTGTTCGGGAGCATGGCCGCGATCTCGTGCCTCAGGCAGTTCCAGACGCCGCGCACATTGGTGTCCATGACCGCGTCGTAGACGTCGTCGCCCATCAGGTGCAGGGGGGTCCGGTCACCGCCGAGACCCGCGTTGTTGAAGGCCGAGTCCAGACGCCCGTAGGTGCCGACCGTGAAGTCGACGGCACGGGCGGCGTCCTCGGCCACCGTGACGTCGCAGAGGACGTAGGAGGCCCGAGCCCCCTTGTCCCTCAGCTCGGCGACCAACGAGGCCAGTCGGTCCTCCCTGCGGGCGGCCAGGACGACCGTCGCGCCCTCGTCGCAGAACACCCGCGCCGCCGCCGCTCCGATGCCGCTGCTCGCCCCGGTGATCAGGACGACTCTGTCGTGAAGAAGATCGCTCATGGCCGCAGTCTGGCAGGCGGCCGGGCCGACGACCATGGTCGTTCACACCCCTGAGCTTCGACGCGGCGTCACGTCCATAACAGACCGTACGTACTGTTTTCGCCCCACTCCTGGCGCAGGACCGGCAACGGGTTCGCAGGGCCTCCAGCCGCCCTGCGGGCTGCGCGGTACCGTGCGGCATGCTCGCCATACAGTTCGACCGCTTCGGTGGTCCCGAAGTGCTCCGTCCCGTGGAACTGGCCGCACCCGTGCCCGGCCCCGGAGAGGTGCTCCTCACCGTCGAGGCCGCCGGGGTGAACTTCGCGGACACCCATCAGGTGGACGGCTCCTACCTCGGCGCCGACGCCCTGCCGTACGTCCCGGGCAGCGAGGTCGTGGGCCGCACCCCGGACGGCAGGCGGGTGCTGGCCCGGGTCTCCCACGGATACGCGGAGCAGGTGACCGCCAAGGAGTCCGGCCTCGTGGAGATCCCCGGGGAGCTCGGCGCCGCCCAGGCGCTCGCCCTGATGATGCAGGGACTGACCGCCTGGCACCTGCTGCGGTCCGCTGCCCGTCTCCGTGACGGCGAGAGCGTCGTCGTGCACTCCGCGGCGGGCGGCGTGGGCAGCCTCGCCGTCCAGCTGGCCCGGGAGTTCGGAGCGGGCCGGGTCCTCGCCCAGGTCTCCACCCCGGCCAAGGAGCGGCTCGTCCTCGGCCTCGGCGCCGACGCGGTGATCACCTACCCCCTAGCGGAGAAGGCGGACGTCGTCCTGGACGCCGTCGGCGGGGACCTCTTCGACCGGGCCCTGGACTCCCTGGCGTCCTTCGGCCGGCTGGTGACCTACGGCAACGCCGCCCGCACCGGCTTCACCCCGGTCGATCCGGCCCGGCTCGGCCGTCTCAACGCCTCCGTCGTGGGTTTCTGGCTGCGCCCCGCCCTCGCCGCCCCGGGCGCGGTCAGCGGCCCCCTGAAGGAGCTCTTCGCCCTGGCCGCCGAGGGCCGTCTCAAGCCCGTGACCGGCGGCAGCTACCCGCTCGCCGACGCCCGGCGCGCCCATGAGGACCTGCTCGCGCGCCGGACCACCGGAAAGCTGATCCTGCTCCCCTGAGCGGACCCGGCGACACTAGGGTGGCCCGATGCCCTCCCTGACCTCACGTCCACCGGGGCCGGCCGCCGCCGGGGCCGGAGCACCGGCGACCGCACCGCCCCGCCCCGGCCGCGACCCGTTCTTCGACAACGCGAAGTACCTGGCCATCGTCCTCGTCGCGATGGGGCACGCCTGGGAACCCCTGCCCGGCAGCGGGCGCGTGGTGGAGACGTTCTACACCTTCGTCTACACCTTCCACATGCCGGTCTTCATCATCATCGCCGGATACTTCTCGCGCGGCCTCGAACTGCGCCCCGACCGGGTGTGGAAGCTCGTCACCGGCCTGGCCGTGCCCTACGCCGTGTTCGAGATCGCCTACACCCTCTTCGAGCGCCTGACCGGCTCCCCCGCCTTCCCCCTGAGCCCGCTCACGCCGTACTGGCTGCTGTGGTTCCTGCCCGCCCTGTTCCTGTGGCGCCTCACCACCCCCTTCTGGCAGACGGTCCGGTGGCCCGTGGCACTCTCCCTGGCCATCGCGGCCATGGGAGCGGTGACCAGCAACATCGGCGGGGACCTGCAGCTCCAGCGGATCCTGCAGTTCCTGCCGTACTACGTCCTGGGCCTCCAGCTGCGGCCCGAGCACTTCGACCTCGTACGCCGCCGCGCCGTGCGCATCGCGTCCGTCCCCGTCTGCCTGGTGGCCCTGGCCGTCGCCTACTGGGCGGTGCCGCGCACGACGACCTCGTGGTTCTTCCGCCGGTACGGCGCCGAACAGCTCGGCTCCCCCGCCTGGGCCGGCGCCCCGGTGACCCTGCTGCTGTTCGCCTGCGCGCTGCTGCTCAGCGCCTGCTTCCTCGCCTGGGTGCCGAACCGCAGGCTGTGGATGACCGCTCTGGGGGCGGGCACGCTCTACGGCTACGTGCTGCACGGCTTCGTCATCAAGGGCGCGGTCAAGCTGGACCTCTTCGAGGCGGACATCGTCTCCACCCCGCAGGGCCGGCTCCTGGTGTCCCTCGCCGCCGCCGTCATGGTCACGGTCCTTTGCAGCCCGCCCGTCCGGCGGGTGTTCCGGTACGTCGTGGAGCCCCGGCTCGACCGGGCCAGGAAGCCG
>NZ_DATMVN010000211.1:0-22765 GCF_035563135.1 Streptomyces sp. | reverse complement strand
GGCCGTCCTCGCGGTCCGTGGCGCCGCACTGGTCCTCGCGGTCGTCGCACTCGGCCACACCCTGTGGAACGGCGTCGTGGAGCCCGGCCACGCCCTCGCCTTCGGAGTGCTGGTCACCGTCGGTGAGCTGGCCCGCTGGGGCGCTCCGCCCGGGGAGCGCGAGCCCGCGCCGCTGGGGGCGGCCGGAGCGCTCGCGTACGCGCTGCTCGGACGCAGCGCCGGGCAGGAGACGGCGCACGGTGTCCTCCAGGTGGTCACCGTCGTCGTGGCGGCGCGGCTGCTGGCCTCCGTGCCCCACATGGCGCGCGGCAGCGGCCCCGGGCCCGGCCAGGCTGCCCGCCGTGTGCTGGTGGTGGCCTTCGCCGCCGTGTGCTTCCAGCCGTTCCACCATTCCGGCCGGTCGGAGCGGTGGTTCGCAGAGGGGCCGTACTTCGCCCTCTTCCTGCTCGTGCTGCTGGTCCTCACCGCCCTCTGCGACGCCGTGCTCGCGGCCCTCACAGCGGGGACGTCCCGTCCGTACGGGCCGCGGCTGCGCGACGAGCTCCGCGCGCTCGGCGGCATCGGCCCGGCGGTCTGCGCGACCGGTGCCGTGATGGCGCTCGGGGTCGCCGCCGCGGGGCTGTGGGCCCTGCCGGTGCTGTGCGTACCGCTGCTGCTGACCCAGGTCTCCTACCGCCGGTACGCCGCCGCCCGCACGACGTACCGGCAGACCATCGCCTCCCTGGCCCGGTCCACGGAGATCGCGGGCCACACCCCGCAGGGGCACGCCCGCAGGGTGGCCGAACTCTCGACGGCCGTCGGGCGGGAGCTGGGGCTCGCCGGCCCCGAACTGACCGTCCTGGAGTACGCGGCGCTGGTGCACGACATCGGCCAGCTCTCGCTCGTCGATCCGGTGGCCGACGGGGCGACCGCCGTCCTCCCGGCCGAGGAGCAGCGACGGATAGCCCTGCTCGGAGGGGCGGTGGTCCGTCGGACCGGTGGGGATCCCGCGGTCGCCGTGGTGGTGGAGCAGCAGGCCGATCCGTACCGGGAACAGCAGACCGCCGCCAGGATCGTCCGTGCGGTCAACGCGTACGAGGACCTGTGCGGGGAAGACGTGAAAGGGCCCCTGGGCGCGCTGGAGCAGCTCAGGCTCGGCACCGGCCGCGACTACCAGCCGCAGGTGGTGGAAGCACTGGCCCGAGTCCTGGCGCGGGGCGGCCCGACCCCTGCGGGGGCCGGGTAACCCATGGGTAATGAGCGAGCGTCCTGCCGGGCATGGTTGGATGCGAAGGAGAGCGGAAAACGTGGGTGTCCAGTCGGGACAGGCGGGAATCGTGAGGATCTTCGGGAAGGTACGGCATCGGCCGTCCGCCTCTTGGCGGCAGGCCACGGACCGCGCGTTCACGCTGATCGGCGACGGCCGGTACGAGGACGCGGGGGCCCTGCTGACGCGCGCGGCGGACCTGGAGCCCTGGCTCTCCGAGTCCTGGTTCAATCTCGCGCTGCTGCACAAGTTCCGGCACGACTGGGAACAGGCGAGGGCCGCAGGCCTGCGCGCCGTGGCCCTGCTCGACCGGGAGTCCGGAGCCCCGGACTGGTGGAACGTCGGGATCGCCGCCACCGCGCTCCAGGACTGGCCACTGGCGCGCCGGGCCTGGCAGGCGTACGGGCTGAAGGTGCCGGGCAGCGGCCAGCACCACGCGGCGGCCAACAGCGAGCCGACGGGCATGGAGCTGGGCAGCGCGGCCGTGCGGCTCTCGCCCGAGGGCGAGGCCGAGGTCGTCTGGGGCCGCAGGCTCGATCCGGCGCGGATGGAAGTGCTGTCGATCCCGCTGCCGTCCTCGGGGCGGCGCTGGGGTGAGGTCGTCCTGCACGACGGGGTGCCGAACGGCGAGCGGGTCACGGCGGCCGGGCCGTCGTACCCGGTCTTCGACGAGATCGAGCTGTGGGCGCCCTCTCCCGTCCCCACCTGGGTGGTCCTCCTGGAGGCCGCCACCGAGGCCGACCGGGACGCGCTGGAACAGCTCGCCTCCGACGCCGGATTCGCCGCGGAGGACTGGTCCTCCTCCGTCCGGCTGCTCTGCCGCGCCTGTTCGGAGAGCCGGATGGACAGCGACGAGGGCGACGGCGAGCACCTGGATCCGCACGACCACAGCGAGCCCGGACACCCCGGGCCCCTGGGCCACCGCACCGCCGGTGACCTGTGGGTCCCTGAGCGTGAGTGCGGCATAGCGGCCCCCGCCGGGCTGGTGCGCGGTCTGCTGGACGGCTGGGTGGCGGACAGTCCGGACAGCCGTGAGTGGCGGGATCTGGAGGAAGTCTGCTGAGCGGTGCCCGTAGGCTGTACGGGCACCGATTGCGGTGCGGGTACTCACGGGTTCAGGTTTGCAGGAAGGCGTACGGCGGACATGTCGCAGCAGGAGACGGACGAGCAGACCGGTGTGGACGACGAGGGATTCCTCGTGGACACCGAGGACTGCGAGGCGCGTGAGGCGGCGCACCGGGAGCGCGGCACCTCCCGCCCGATCACGGTGGTGGGCAACCCGGTCCTGCACAAGGAGTGCAGGGACGTCACGGAGTTCGACGACGAGCTCGCGCAGCTGATCGACGACATGTTCGCCAGTCAGCGGACGGCGGAGGGCGTCGGCCTGGCCGCCAACCAGATCGGTGTGGACCGCAAGGTCTTCGTCTACGACTGCCCGGACGACGACGGGGTGCGGCACGTCGGCGCGATCTGCAACCCGGTGCTGGAGGATCTCGCGCCGGAGCAGCGCAACCTCGACGACTCCAACGAGGGCTGCCTCTCCGTGCCCACGGCGTACGCCTCGCTGCCGCGCCCCGACTACGCGGTCGTGCGCGGCCAGGACGCCCAGGGCAACGCGGTGAAGGTGCGGGGCAGCGGCTACTTCGCGCGCTGCCTCCAGCACGAGACGGACCACCTGTACGGCTACCTCTACATCGACCGCCTCTCCAAGCGGGACCGCAAGGACGCCCTGAAGCAGATGGCGGAGGGCACGCCCCGCTACGAGGTCGTCCCGAACGACTGATCCCGTACGCGCAGGAGGGGCCCCGCCTTTTACCAGCAGAGACCGCGTGCGGGCCCTCCTGTGCGCGGTGCTGCGGGAGTTCCTGCGCACGGTGGTGCGGGAGAGGGCAGGAGTTTCGCCGGCCGGTGTTCCCCGGCGCGTGGTTGACGCGCGTCGACCCGTCCGCCAGGCTCGTCCTCACACCTCACCTCTACGCCTCACCGTGCAGGGAGATCCCCATGCTCAGACGTACCGCACATCTGCTGCTCGGCCTTGTCATGACCATGGCTTTCGCTGTCGGTGGCGCAGTCGTCACCGCCGGCCCCGCGCAGGCCGACGGCTGCTTCACCTGGACGCGCACCCTGGCGCCCGGTGCCACCGGCAACGATGTCACCCAGCTCCAGATCCGGGTGGCCGGCTATCCGGGGTACAACTCCGTACTGGCCGTCGACGGCTCGTACGGCCCGGCCACCACGGCCGCGGTCAAGCGCTTCCAGTCCGCCTACGGCCTCGCCGCCGACGGTGTCGCCGGGCCGGCCACGCAGGCCAAGCTCTACGCGCTCCAGGACGACGACTGCACCCCCGTCAACTTCACCTATTCCGAGCTCAACAACTGCAACAGCACCTGGGCGGGCGGAGCGGTCTCCGCGGGCACCGCCAAGGCCAACGCCCTGAGCAGTATGTGGAAGCTGCAGGCCCTGCGGCACGCGCTGGGTGACCAGTCCCTCCGGGTCACCAGCGGCTTCAGGTCCACCTCCTGCAACTCGGCGGTCGGCGGAGCGGCGAACAGCCGCCATCTCTACGGTGACGCCGTGGACCTGGGCGCCGGACCGCACTCGCTGTGCACCATCGCCAAGCAGGCCCGTAACCACGGCTTCAACGGGATCCTCGGCCCGGGCTACGCCGGCCACAGCGACCACATCCATGTGAACCAGGGGCCGAGCCACTTCTGGTCGGCCTCCGGCTGCGGCATCTGACCCACTCCGGGGGCCGCCCGGTCAGGCCGCCTCGGCCATGTCGGCCGGTCCCCGGAAGGCGCGGCGGTAAGCGTTCGGAGTCGTGCCCAGCGAACGTACGAACTGATGGCGCAGCGCGGCCGCGTTCCCGAAGCCGGCCTGCCCCGCGACCGTGTCCATGGTCGCGTCCGAGGTCTCCAGCAGGTGCTGGGCCAGCAGCACGCGCTGCCGGAGCAGCCAGCGGTACGGGGTGGTGCCGGTCTCCTGCTGGAAGCGCCGGGCGAAGGTCCGGGGCGACATATGGGTCCTCTCCGCCAGCTGTTCGACGGTCATCTCCTGGCCGAGATTGCGCTCCATCCAGGCGAGGGTGTCCCCGACCGTGTCGCACCGGGTGCGGGGCAGCGGACGCTCGATGTACTGCGCCTGGCCGCCGTCCCGGTGCGGGGGGACCACCATGCGGCGGGCGATGGCGTTCGCGACGGCGGGACCGTGCGCCTGACGGACCACGTGCAGAGCGGCGTCGATGCCGGCGGCCGTCCCCGCCGACGTGATGACCGGGCCCTCGTCCACGTACAGCACGTCCGGCTCCACACGGGCCGTCGGGAAGCGGCGCGCCAGTTCGTCGGAGTGGCGCCAGTGGGTGGTGCACCGGCGGCCGTCCAGCAGCCCTGCCGCGCCGAGCACGAAGGCACCGGAGCAGACGCTCAGCACCCGCGCTCCGCGCTCGACCGCCCGGCGCAGGGCGTCCAGGGCCTCCTCCGGGTACGTCCGCTCCACGAAGTGGCTCCCGGCGGGTACCGCGATGAGGTCGGCCTCCTCCAGACGGCCGAGACCGTGGGGAGTGCTGAGGGAGAATCCGGCGTGCGTCCGGACGGTCGTGCCCCCGGCGGACACGACCGCGAAGTCGTGGACGGGCAGCCCCTCGTCGGAGCGGTCGAGGCCGAACACCTCGCACAGGACGCCGAGTTCGAAGGGGTGGACCTCGTCGATCAACAGGGCGGCGACATTCTTCAGCATGGCGTCAGTGTGGCAGTAATTCGATGCTGTGTGACAGTCCTGCCACTGCCGGAATCCGGTCGCGCG
Source organism: Streptomyces sp. (assembly GCF_035563135.1). GTDB lineage: Bacteria > Actinomycetota > Actinomycetes > Streptomycetales > Streptomycetaceae > Streptomyces. The sequence continues at coordinate 17,718 of NZ_DATMVN010000211.1, read as the reverse complement.
GACGACAGTGGAGCCATGAACACATTCATGAGCTACCTGGCCGTAACCGCACTTTTCGCCCTCGTCCTGCTGCCCGTGATCCTGGGGCTCGCGCGGGAGCGCCGGATCGACCGCCAGCTGCGGGAGGCGCGACGGCGGTGGGAGGCGGCGCCCCGGGGCACGACGGGCGCCGCGCAGCCGGCCGTGGCCACGCGGCGCCCGTACCTCAGGACCTGGGCGAACCTCGGCTGACGCGGCGCCGGGGATCAGAAGTCGTCGTCGAAGCCGACGGACCCCTCCACGGCCACCTGGTACGCGGAGGGACGGCGCTCGAAGAAGTTGGTCAGCTCCTGCACCCCCTGGAGCTCCATGAACGAGAACGGGTTCTCGGAACCGTAGAGCGCGGGGAAGCCGAGCCGGGTGAGCCGCTGGTCGGCGACGCACTCCAGGTACTGGCGCATCGACTCGGTGTTCATCCCCGGCAGGCCCTCACCGCACAGGTCGCGGCCGAATTGCAGCTCCGCCTCGACGGCCTCCTTCAGCATGTCGGTGACCTGCTGCCGGAGGGCGTCGTCGAAGAGGTCGGGCTCCTCCTTGCGGACCGTGTCCACGACCTCGAAGGCGAAGTTCATGTGCATCGTCTCGTCACGGAACACCCAGTTGGTCCCCGTGGCCAGACCGTGCAGCAGACCGCGCGAGCGGAACCAGTAGACGTACGCGAAGGCGCCGTAGAAGAACAGGCCCTCGATGCACGCGGCGAAGCAGATCAGGTTGAGCAGGAAGCGCCGGCGGTCGGCCTTCGTCTCCAGCCGCTCGATCTTCTCGACCGAGTCCATCCACCGGAAGCAGAACTGCGCCTTCTCCCGGATCGAGGGGATCTCCTCGACCGCGTCGAACGCCGCCGCGCGGTCGTCCGGGTCGGGCAGGTAGGTGTCCAGCAGCGTCAGGTAGAACTGGACGTGCACGGCCTCCTCGAACAGCTGACGCGACAGGTACAGCCGCGCCTCGGGGGAGTTGATGTGCTTGTAGAGCGTCAGCACCAGGTTGTTGGAGACGATCGAGTCACCCGTCGCGAAGAAGGCGACCAGCCGGCCGATCATGTGCTGTTCACCGGGTGAGAGCTTGGCGAGGTCGGCGACGTCGGAGTGGAGGTCGACCTCCTCCACCGTCCACGTGTTCTTGATCGCGTCCCGGTAGCGTTCGTAGAAGTCCGGGTAGCGCATGGGGCGCAGGGTCAGTTCGAAGCCCGGGTCGAGCAGGTTCTTGTTCCCGGTCGTGGTCATCACTGGCAGGCCTCGCAGGACTCGGGGTTTTCGAGGGAGCAGGCGATCGCGTCCGTGTCGGGGCCGGACGCCTGCTGTACGGGGATCGGGGCGGCCGCGGTGGCGGTCCCGGACGCCGCGCGGGCGATCCGGGTCGCCGGACGCGACCGCAGGTAGTACGTCGTCTTCAGGCCCTGCTTCCAGGCGTACGCGTACATCGAGGAGAGCTTGCCGATCGTCGGCGTCTCCAGGAACAGGTTCAGCGACTGGCTCTGGTCGAGGAACGGCGTACGGGCCGCCGCCATGTCGATCAGGCCGCGCTGCGGGATCTCCCACGCCGTGCGGTACAGCGCCCGTACGTCCTCGGGGATCCAGGCGAAGCCCTGCACGGAGCCGCTCGCCTCGCGCAGCGCCTCGCGGGTCCGCGCGTCCCAGACGCCGAGCTTCTTCAGCTCGTCCACCAGGTAGGCGTTGACCTGGAGGAACTCCCCGCTGAGCGTCTCGCGCTTGAAGAGGTTGGAGACCTGCGGCTCGATGCACTCGTACACCCCGGCGATCGAGGCGATCGTGGCCGTCGGGGCGATGGCGAGCAGCAGGGAGTTGCGCATCCCGCTCCTCGCGACGCGGGCCCGCAGGGCGTCCCAGCGCTCCGGCCAGTTCAGCTCGGTGGCGTAGTGGTCGGGGTGCAGGACGCCCCGGGCGGCGCGGGTTTCGGACCAGGCGGGATGGGGGCCCGACCTCTCGGCGAGGGCGCAGGAGGCCTCGTAGGCGGCGAGCATGATCCGCTCGGAGATCCGGGTGGACAGCGCGCGGGCCTCGGGGGAGTCGAACGGCAGGCGCAGCTGGAAGAAGACGTCCTGCAGGCCCATCACACCCAGGCCCACCGGGCGCCAGCGGGCGTTGGACCGGCCGGCCTGTTCGGTCGGGTAGAAGTTGATGTCGACGACCCGGTCGAGGAAGGTCACCGCTGTGCGCACGGTGGCGTCCAGCCGCTCCCAGTCGATGGTGCCGCCGGCGACGAACGCGCCCAGGTTGACCGACCCGAGGTTGCAGACAGCCGTCTCGCCGTCGTCGGTGACTTCGAGGATCTCCGTGCACAGATTCGAGGAGTGCACGACGCGGCCCGGCTCCGCGGTCTGGTTCGCCGTGCGGTTGGAGGCGTCCTTGAACGTCATCCAGCCCTGCCCGGTCTGCGCGAGCGTCCGCATCATCCGTCCGTACAGCTCACGGGCCGGCAGGGTCCTGCGGGCGAGCCCCTTCGCCTCGGCGGCCCGATAGGCGGCGTCGAACGCGTCACCCCACAGGTCCACCAGTTCGGGGGCGTCGGCCGGGGAGAACAGCGACCACTCGGTGTCCGCGTCGACGCGGCGCATGAACTCGTCCGGGATCCAGTGCGCGAGGTTGAGGTTGTGCGTGCGCCGCTGGTCCTCGCCGGTGTTGTCGCGCAGCTCCAGGAACTCCTCGATGTCCGCGTGCCAGGTCTCCAGGTAGACGGCGGCGGCCCCCTTGCGGCGGCCGCCCTGGTTGACCGCGGCGACCGAGGCGTCGAGCGTCTTCAGGAACGGCACGATGCCGTTGGAGTGCCCGTTGGTGCCGCGGATGAGGGAGCCCCGGGCGCGGACGCGTGAGTACGGGAGCCCGATGCCGCCCGCGTGCTTGGAGAGGCGCGCCACCTGGTGGTAGCGCTCGTAGATCGAGTCCAGCTCGTCCAGCGGTGAGTCCAGCAGATAGCAGGACGACATCTGCGGGTGGCGGGTGCCGGAGTTGAAGAGGGTGGGGGAGGAGGGCAGGTAGTCGAGCCGGCTCATCAGGCCGTACAGCGCGGCCACCTCCTCCAGGGCGCGCTCGGAGGCGTCCTCGGCGAGCCCGGCGGCGACACGCAGCAGGAAGTGCTGCGGTGTCTCGACGGCCTCGCGGGTGAGCGGGTGGCGCAGGAGGTACCGGCTGTGCAGCGTCCGCAGCCCGAAGTAGCCGAAGCGGTCGTCGGCACCACCGGCGAGCGCCTGGTCGACCAGCGCGTCGAGGGCGGCGGCGTGCAGCGTGACGAACTCGGCCGTACGGTCCGCGATCAGACCCTCGCGGTGTCCGACGGCGACCGATGCCGAGAAGGAGACGGCGCCCTGACCGGCGGCCTCGTCCGCGATGGCCCGGGTCAGCAGCCGGGCGGCGAGCCGGGAGTAGGCCGGGTCCTCGGAGATCAGGCCGGCGGCGGCCTCGACGGCCAGCGAACGCAGCTCGGCCTCGTCCGACCGCGCGCTGCGGCCGCGCAGTGCGGCGGCGGCGACCCGTCCGGGGTCGGTGCCGGGCAGATCGGCGGTGAGGGCGGTCAGGGTCCGCAGCAGAGCGGTCCCGGGCGCGTCGGTCGTGCGGCCTTCGGATTCCGCGGCTGAAACCGGGTCGACTGGCGCGATGGTCACTGGGCTATCCCTCGCTCGGCTCAGGGCCTGCGGGAGCGGGGCAGCCGGACACGGCGGCGCCCGGGGACGGGCAGCACGGCGCACGGCGTCCACCGGCCCTCCGCGGGGCCCGGACGTCTCGGCGTCCGGTTCGGTCGAGCCGGACGCACTGTCGACAGGTCTTCGGACTTGGAGGGCGCGCGGAAGCACACCGGTCACACCGTTGCGGGACAGTTCCGGATTCACACCGGATTCCCCTGCGGCGACAGCGAGGTCGAGCATACATGTGGGGGCTGCCGATTGAAGAAGCCCCCACATGTTGTGTCGCGGCGGGTCAGAGCTCCAGACGGAAGGTCAGGAGCGGAAGGTCCGGGAGAGGGCACCAGTCCCGCTCCGGGGTCCGTACGAAGCCGAGGCGCCGGTACACCCGGTGGGCACCCCGCATGGACGGCTGCGTCGACAGGACGATCCCCGAGAGACCGCCGGCGGCTCGCGCCCGGTCGACGCAGGCCCGTACGAGCGCCTCGCCCGCGCCCCGCCCACGGGCCTCCGGTGAGACGGCCAGCATCCGGAATTCGGCCTCGTCGTCCCCGGCGACGTCCGCCCACGGGCTGCCGGGTGCGACATAGGTGACGCCACCCAGCAGCCGGCCCTCACCGTCGAGTGCGACCAGCACCTCGGCCTCGGCCGCCCGCCGCTCCACGGCGCGCAGTTGTTCCAGATAGGGGTCCTCGGCGCCGAAGTCGAGGAGCCCGTCGCCGAGATACGCCTGCGCGGTGATCTCGCCCAGGTCCTCGAACTCAGCCGGCCGGGCCGGCCTGATCGATACGTCCATGGGCGGCAGTGTGCCGCAGGGGACGGGTGCGGCGCGCCCCCGTTCCGCACGGCGACGCCTCCGGGGACGGCCGGCCCCGATACGGCACCGTCCCGGCAGGGAGCACCCTGCCGGGACGGACTTCATGCACGAGGACTGCGGTGGAGGTCAGTGGCCGCCGGGGGCTCCCGCCGTGGCCGGCGGGAGCTCGGCCTTGACCCCGGGGTCGCCGATGTCCGCCGTGTAGTCGGACGGAGAGGTCTCGTCCACACCGGCCGGCGCCTTCAGCGCGTTGAGGACGAAGGTCAGTACGACCACGACGAGGACGTTCAGCACGAACGCGGTGAGGCCGATGTAGCCGATCTCGCCGATGCCCGGGATCTCCTTCGAGGACCCGCCGAAGTGCTTCTGGGTCGGGCTGGCGACGCCGTAGGCGGCCGCCGTGCCGTAGATCATGCCGACCGCCCAGCCGGCGATCAGGGCCCAGCGGTGGAACCAGCGGGTGAACAGGCCGCCCACCAGGGCCGGCATCGTCTGGAGGATCCAGATGCCGCCCAGCAGCTGGAAGTTGATCGCGACGGTCTTGTCCATGGTGAGGACGAAGGCGAGCGCGCCGACCTTGACCAGCAGGGAGACCAGCTTGGAGACCTTGGTCTCCTGGGCCGGGGTCGCGTCGGGCTTGATGAAGTCCTTGTAGATGTTGCGGGTGAAGAGGTTCGCCGCGGCGATCGACATGATCGCGGCCGGCACCAGCGCGCCGATGCCGATCGCGGCGAAGGCCACGCCCGCGAACCAGTCGGGGAACATGTTTTCGAACAGCTGGGGGATCGCGAGCTGCCCGTTCTGCACCTTGATCCCGGCGGCGATCGCCATGAATCCGAGCAGGGCCAGCAGACCCAGCATCAGCGAGTACAGCGGCAGGATCGTCGTGTTGCGCCGGATCACCTCACGGCTGCGGCTGGAGAGCGTCGCGGTGATCGAGTGCGGGTACATGAAGAGGGCCAGTGCCGAGCCGAGAGCCAGGGTGGCGTACACCCACTGGCCGGAGGCACCGGGTGCGAGCCCGGCCACCGGTTTGCCGGCCGCCTCGTTCGCGGCGGAGAACTTCTCGCCGGCCGCGGCGAAGATGGTGTCGAACCCGCCGAGCTTGATCGGGATGTAGATGATCGCCACCGCGATGACGAGGTAGATCAGCCCGTCCTTGACGAACGCGATCAGCGCGGGCGCGCGCAGCCCCGAGGAGTAGGTGTACGCGGCGAGGACGGCGAACGCGATCAGCAGCGGCAGGTCCTTGATGAACCAGTGCGTGGTCTCGCCGCCGCCGACGCCCATGACGTCCAGCACCGCCTGGATGCCGACCAGCTGGAGCGCGATGTACGGCATCGTGGCGAGGATGCCGGTGAGGGCGACCGCCAGCGAGAGCCCCTTCGAGCCGAAGCGGCCGCGGACGAAGTCCGAGGTGGTGACGTAGCCGTGCTTGTGCGAGACGGACCACAGACGCGGCAGGAAGGTGAAGATCAGCGGGTAGACGAGGATCGTGTACGGGACGGCGAAGAAGCCCGCCGCGCCCGCCGCGTAGACCGCCGCGGGCACCGCGACGAAGGTGTACGCCGTGTAGAGGTCACCACCGAGCAGGAACCAGGTGACCCAGGTGCCGAAGGACCTTCCGCCCAGGCCCCATTCGTCGAGACTGGCCTCGTTCTCGGCCTTGCGCCAGCGCGCGGCCATGAAGCCGATGACCGTGACGGCGAGGAAGAAGAAGATGAACACGGCGAGCGCGACGCCGTTCACGCCGTCCTTCATGCGGACGCACCCCCCTTGCGGGCACGCTGGTCACGCTGCCACAGCTTGTACGCGATCATGGTGAGAGCGGTCGAGACGAGCACCCAGAGCATCTGGTACCAGTAGAAGAACGGGATGCCGATGAAGGCCGGCTCGATCTTCGCGTACGAGCTGACCCAGAGCATCGCCACGAACGGGGCGATCAGGCACAGTGCGATCACCACCCTCATGGGTGTCACGGTCGGTGGTTTCGCACCGGATTCTTCTGGCATGTGGCGGCTCCGTCCCCTCACTGATCACCTGGTGCAATGCGCAGGAAATCTAAGCGAGAGTTCCGGCCACCGTCACCCCCCGTCCGCATTGCGGTCCTGCAACGGTCCGGTGTTGCCCCGAAATGACTGATCCCCCCGCGCGCGCAGGGGGACCAGGGGTGCGGGAGGCGCGCAACCGTCTCAGTCGGTGGGACGCTTCAGGCGTGCCAGGAACTTGTACCGGTCACCCCGGTACACCGAGCGCACCCACTCCACCGGTTCGCCGTCCCCGTCGATCGAGTGGCGCGACAGCATGAGCATCGGAAGGCCGACGTCCGTGCCGAGCAGCCCCGCTTCGCGCGGGGTGGCGAGCGAGGTCTCGATGGTCTCCTCGGCCTCGGCGAGCCGGACGTCGTACACCTCGGCCAGAGCGGTGTAGAGCGAGGTGTACTTCACCAGTGAACGGCGCAGTGCGGGAAAGCGCTTGGCCGAGAGGTGGGTGGTCTCGATGGCCATGGGCTCCCCGCTGGCGAGCCGGAGCCGCTCGATCCGCAGCACCCGCCCGCCGGCCGAGATGTCCAGCAGCCCGGCGAGCGTGCTGTCCGCCGTGACGTAGCCGATGTCCAGCAGCTGGGAGGCGGGTTCCAGGCCCTGGGCGCGCATGTCCTCGGTGTACGAGGTGAGTTGCAGGGCCTGGGAGACCTTCGGCTTGGCGACGAAGGTCCCCTTGCCCTGGATGCGCTCCAGCCGGCCCTCGACCACCAGCTCCTGGAGGGCCTGGCGCACCGTGGTGCGCGAGGTGTCGAACTCGGCCGCCAGGGTCCGCTCGGGCGGCACCGGGGTGCCGGGCGGCATGGTGTCCGTCATTTCGAGGAGGTGGCGCTTGAGCCGGTAGTACTTCGGGACGCGCGCGGTACGCACACCCGTACCGGTATCGGTCGTACTGCTGCCCCCGTCGGCACCCATGGCCCGCCTTCCCGACTGCTGCGTTGCTGCCGTCACCGGCTCCTCCGTCTGTCGCGGCTCACATGGTGGCACGGTCCGGTCACGGGTCGTCGCCCTCCCTCAGGTGTCGGTCCGGTAACGGACGCGAGTGCACTTCTTATACACCCTTGACACCCCTAAAGGTCTAGGCCAAGCTCCCGGTACTGGTCTAAACCATTAAAGACCAAGGTCCCAGCCCCACAGGTAGCGCCAGGAGTACGTCCTCGCGGTGGGCGGGGGGTCGCTGGTATCTCCGAGGAGGGTGTGGCATGAGGCGCAAGCTCATTGCGGCAGTAGGCGTCGCAGCGATGATGGCCGGAGTCGCGGCGTGTGGCGGGGGCAGTGATGACAACGCCTCGAAGGACCCGAAGGACCGCACCGAGAACCTGACGGTCTGGCTCATGGTCGACGCGCAGAGCACCTGGCCGGAGCTGGTCAAGGACGTCAACGCGCAGTTCAACAAGAAATACCCGAAGGTCAAGGTCGACGTCCAGTACCAGCAGTGGGCGGACAAGGCCAAGAAGCTCGACACGGCCCTCGGCGGCGACAAGTTCCCCGATGTGGTCGAGCTCGGCAACACCGAGACGATGCAGTACATCCTCAACGGCGCCCTGGCCGAGATCGATCCGAAGAAGTACGACAATTCGGACACCTGGATCAAGGGGCTGAAGGACACCTGCACCTTCGAGGGCAAGCAGTTCTGCGTGCCCTACTACGCGGGCGCCCGTGTCGCGGTCTACAACAAGGACATGCTCAAGAAGGGCACCGGCAGCGACGCCCTCCCGCAGACCGAGGACGAGATGCTCGCCGCACTCGACAAGGTCTCGGCCGAGTACACCAAGAAGGACAAGCGCTTCTCGTCCCTCTACCTGCCGGGCCGTTACTGGTACGCGGCCATGTCCTACGTCGCGGCCTACGGCGGCTCCATCGCCGAGTACGACGAGGGCGCGAAGGAGTGGAAGGGCAACCTCTCCTCCCCCGAGTCCCAGAAGGGCATCGAGCACTTCGTCAACCTGGTCAAGAAGTACAACAAGGCCGACCAGACGAAGGACGAGCAGGACCACGCCAACGTCATGGCCAACGAGAAGGCGGCCCTGATCTACGGCAACGGCTGGGAGGCCGGTTCCGTCGTCGACGGTGCCAACAACGGCAACCCGAAGCTGGAGGGCAAGATCGGCACGGCCGGTATGCCCGGGCCGAACGGCAAGGCCCTCCCGTCCTTCATCGGTGGTTCGGACCTCGCGGTGACCGCCAAGTCCAAGGTCGCCGACCTGGGCGAGGAGTGGGTCTCCCTCTTCACCAGTGAGAAGTCGCAGGAGGTGCTCACCTCCAAGAACATCCTCCCGAACAACGAGAAGCAGCTCGAGCCGCTGAAGGCCAAGCCGGAGACGGCCGCCGTCGCCAACGCCGTGCCGGACGCCTGGTTCACGCCGATCGCGCCGGGCTGGACCTCCATCGAGAAGGAGGAGGTCCTGGAGAACATGCTCCTGGAGATCCTCAAGGGCGGTTCGGTGGCCGACGCCGCCAAGAAGGCCGACGGCAAGGTCGACGAGCTCATCAACAAGTAACCCCGGGCCTTCGGCTCTCCAGGCGGGGGTCCGGCGAACACCGGGCCCCCGCCTCCCTTTTCTCAGGTAGAACGCCGTGATTCCCGGGTACAGACCCCCCGGAATCCCGATGGAAGGTCAGTCACGTGACTGCTGCCGACACCAAGGCCGCCGGTCCACCGGTCCCCGTACCGCGTGCCCCGGAGAAGACCGGGACCTCGCCCTCCGGGCCCGAGCAGGAAGCCGCCGGGCCGCGCCCGAAGAAGCGGCGGAAGAAGGGGGAACTCCTCCCCTATCTCCTGATCCTGCCGGCGATCCTGGCGATCGCCGCCGTCTATGTCTACCCGCTGGTCAAGACCGTGATCATGTCCTTCCAGGACCTGGGGCGGGCGGCCCTGTGGGGCAACGGCGAGACCCCGTGGGTCGGCTTCGAGCAGTTCACCAACATCCTCGGTGACTCCGAATTCTGGTCCGTCGTCGGCCGGACCGTCGTCTTCATGACCCTGTGCGTCGTGCTGACCATGGGCATCGGCCTGCTGATCGCCCTGATGATGCTGAGGGTGTCCACCTGGGTGAGGCTCGTCCTCACGGTGGCGCTGATCGCCGCCTGGTCCATGCCGCTCATGGTCGCCGCGTCGGTCTTCCGCTGGCTGTCCGACTCCGACTACGGCCTGATCAACACCCTGCTCGCCGACCTCACGGGCGACGAGGACAAGTGGCTCGGCCACAACTGGTTCCTCGACCCCTGGCAGGGCTTCGGCATCATCACGCTCCTGGTCGTCTGGGGCGCCATTCCGTTCGTCGTGATCACGATGTACGCGGCCCTCACCCAGGTCCCGAAGGAACTGGAAGAGGCGGCATCCCTCGACGGAGCCACCGCGTTCGGTGTCTACCGCTACGTGACCTGGCCCGTCATCAAGCCGGTCTTCACGATGGTCGCCACGCTCTCGGTCATCTGGGACTTCAACGTGTTCGGCCAGATCTGGCTGCTGCGCGGCAACAAGCCCGAACCCGAGTACGAGACCCTCGGCCTCTACTCCTTCTCCAAGGCGTTCGAGTCCACCTCGTTCAGCCAGGGCAGCGCGATCGCACTGATCACCGTCCTGATGCTCTCCGGCGTCGCCGTGTACTACCTGCGCCAGCTGATCAAGACGGGAGAGGTCGAATGAGCACCTCCGCACCCACGAACGCACCCGCCCAGGTCCTGCGGCCCGACCGCCGGAGGAACCGCCTCGGCTACAACATCCTGGCGCTGGTCACGGCCGCGCTCATGGCCTTCCCCGTCTACTGGCTGCTCGTCAGTTCGCTGCGCCCCAACCACGAGATCCGGTCCTACGACCAGACCCTGTGGCCCTCCTCCCTCACCTTCGACAACTTCGCGCGCGCCGTGAAGCAGGACAACTTCGCCACGGCGATCCAGTCGAGCCTCATCGTCTCGGTCACGGCCGTCGTCGGCGGAATGATCATCGCGACCTTCGCGGCGCTCGCCATCGGGCGCTTCCGCTTCTTCGGACGGAAGGCGCTGATGATGGTCATGATCCTGGTCCAGATGCTGCCGCCGACAGCGATGCTGATCCCGATCTACCTCCAGCTCAACGCGATGGGAGGCATCGACGAGTACTGGGGCCTCATCGTCGTCTACCTGGTGTCCACCCTGCCCTTCGCGACCATCATGATCCGCGGATTCGTGATCAACATCCCGGTGGAGCTGGAGGAGTCCGCGATGGTGGACGGCTGCACCCGGATGGGGGCCTTCCGCCGGGTCATCTTCCCGCTGCTGGCACCGGGACTCGCGGCCGCCTCCATCTTCGCCCTGGTCAACGCGTGGAACGAGTACCTCTTCGCGTACATCCTGATCAACGACAACTCCAAGTACACGCTGAACGTGTGGCTGATGACCTTCACCACGGAACGCGGTACGGACTACGGCGCGCTGATGGCGGCCTCCACGCTCATCTCCATCCCCGTCGTCATCTTCTTCATGATCATCCAGGGGAAGATGGCCACCGGGCTCACCTCCGGCGCCGTGAAGGGATAGTGCGGCTTCCATGACCACTCTCGTATCCACCACGGACACCCTCACCCGTGACGCGCTCGCCGTCCTCCAGCCGGGTTTCACGGGCACGAGCGCCCCCGAGTGGCTCCTTCGCCGGATGGGCGAAGGCCTCTCCTCCGTCGGGCTGTTCGGCCGGAACATCCACTCGCCCGAGCAGCTCGCCGCGCTCACCGCCCGCCTGCGGGCCGAGCGGGACGACGTACTCGTCGCGATCGACGAGGAGGGCGGCGACGTCACCCGGCTGGAGGTCCGCAACGGTTCCTCCTTCCCCGGCAACCTCGCCCTCGGCTCCGTCGACGACGTGGACCTGACCAGGGCGGTGGCCCATGAGCTCGGACGCCGGCTGGCCGAGTGCGGGGTCAACCTCAACTGGGCGCCCTCCGCGGACGTCAACGCCGATCCGGGCAACCCGGTCATCGGCGTACGCTCCTTCGGGGCCGACCCCGGGCTCGTCGCCCGCCACACCGCCGCGTACGTCGAGGGCCTCCAGGCCGCGGGTGTCGCCGCGTGCACCAAGCACTTCCCGGGCCACGGCGACACGGCGGTCGACTCGCACCACTCGCTGCCCCGCATCGATGTGGACCTGGACACCCTGCACGCCCGTGAGCTGGTGCCTTTCCGGGCCGCCGTCGCAGCGGGTTCCCGATGCGTGATGAGTGCCCATATCCTGCTCCCCGCACTCGACCCGACCCGGCCCGCGACCCTGAGCCCGCAGATCCTCACCGGCCTGCTGCGCCAGGAACTGGGTTACGACGGGCTGATCGTCACCGACGGCATGGAGATGAACGCCATCGCCGGCACCTACGGCATCGAGCGTGGATCCGTCCTCGCCATCGCCGCGGGGGCCGACGCCATCTGCGTCGGCGGCGGGCTGTCCGACGAGGACACCGTGCTGCGGCTCCGTGACGCGCTGGTGACGGCGGTGCGGACCGGTGAACTGCCCGAGGAGCGGCTGGCCGACGCGGCCGCACGGGTACGGGCCCTCGCGTCCTGGACGCAGAAGGCCAGGGGGGCTGCCTCGGAGCCGGGCGCGGACACGCAGGAGGGGACCGCGCCCGGCGCCGGAGCCGGCATCGGACTGGCCGCGGCCCGCCGGGCCGTGACGGTGACGGGCAGCGCCGAACCGCTCCGCGAGCCGGCGTACGTCGCGGCGTTCACCCCGGTCGCCAACATCGCGGTCGGTGCGGAGACCCCGTGGGGCGTCGCGGCCGAGCTGGCCCGCGTCCTGCCCGGCACGGAGACGGACACCTACAGCAGCGGGAGCGCGTCGGCGGCCGCCGGGGTGCTGAGGGCGGCGGGGGAGCGGCGCATCGTCGCCGTCGTCCGTGACGCCCACCGGCACGCGTGGATGAGCCAGGCACTGGACGCCGTGCTGACGGCACGTCCCGACACGATCGTGGTCGAGATGGGCCTTCCCGAGGCGCCGCCCCGGGGCGCGCCGCACATCGCCACGCACGGCGCGGCCCGGGTGTGCGGGGTCGCGGCCGCGGAGGTGATCACGGGCACGGGTCCCTGAGCCCCGGAGGAACGACGTGCGAGGGCCGGGCCGCCGTCACGGGCGGCCCGGCCCTCGCACGTACGGAGCCCTACAGGCCCTGCCACCGCGGCTTCGCCGCATAGGTGGCCCGGAAGTAGTCCGCCAGCTTCAGCTTCGACGCCGCCGCCTCGTCGACCACCACGGTGGCGTGCCGGTGCAGCTGCAGCGCGGAGGCCGGCACGATCGAGGCGACCGGGCCCTCGACCGTCCGGGCCACCGCGTCGGCCTTGCCCTCGCCGGTGGCGAGCAGGACCGGGTGGCGGGACTCCAGGATCGTGCCGATGCCCTGGGTGATGACGTGGCGGGGCACCTGCTCGATGTCGTCGTCGAAGAAGCGCGCGTTGTCGATGCGCGTCTGCTCGGTCAGCGTCTTGATGCGGGTGCGGGAGGCGAGCGAGGAGCACGGCTCGTTGAAGCCGATGTGCCCGTCGGTCCCGATGCCGAGCAGCTGGAGATCCACGCCGCCCGCCTCGGCGAGCGCCCTGTCGTACGCCTCGCAGGCCGCCTGCACGTCCTCGGCGGCGCCGTCCGGGCCCATGAAGGACTTCTCGGACAGGCCGAGCGGCTCGATGACCTCGCGCAGCACGACCGAGCGGTAGGACTCGGGGTGGCCGGGAGGCAGCCCGACGTACTCGTCGAGCTGACAGATGCGGGCGCGCGAGGCGTCCACGGCGCCGGAGCGGACCTTCGCCGCCAGGGCCTGGTAGACGGGCAGCGGGGTCGAGCCGGTGGCAACACCGAGCAGGGCGTCGGGCTTGCGGCTCAGCAGGGCGGCGATGGCCTCCGCGATGAGTTCGCCGCCTGCCGTGGCGTCCGGGACGATGACAACTTCCACGCTGTGCCTGCCGATCTGGAGAGTGACGTCCGTGTGGTATAGACCAATCTGAGACCTCAATCTAGCAGAACGACGCGGCCCGGAGGTGAACCGGTCGCGTGTGCGTCACTGGTTGTCGCCCTGTCGGCGGAGGGCCCGGGCGGCGAGGGGGGAGGCCCCCGGAACACCCGCGGGCCGCGGCGCCGGGACGGGACCCTCAGCCCGTCCGGCACCGCAGCCCGGAGCTGCCTGGCCGGCGGTGTGCGGTGCCTCCGGCCACTGGAGGTGCCGGCGCAGTCAGGGCAGAGAGCGCCGGGTACCTCGGTCCGCTCTCCTGTGCGGGGAGAGCGGAGGTCTGTCGCGCAGGGGCACGGTCTTCGTCGTGTCCCTACGTGGTGCATTGTGGACTAGACCAATAGTCCGTGTCCATCGGGGGGCGCGGACGTTCCGCGGTGCTGGTCCGCCCCCTCACAGTGTCACGCATCCGCGGTCCGATCGGTTCGGAACCTCTTCCTCCCCGCGGGTACGCTCGCACATGTGCCCTCCATGAACGATCTCGTCCGCCAGCACACAGCCCTGAGTGACACCGACCTCGAGTGGCTCCATCTGCTGGTCTCGGAGTGGCAGCTGCTCTCCGACCTGTCCTTCGCCGACCTCGTCCTGTGGGTGCCCACCCGCGACGGGACCCGCTATGTGTCCGTCGCGCAGATGCGGCCCAACACCGGCCCCACCTCCTATCAGGACGACATGGTCGGCCACCTCGTGCCGCGCGGCCGCCGGCCGCTGCTGGACGCCGCCCTGGACGAGGGGCGCATCGTGCGCGAGGGGGACCCGGAGTGGCGGGAGGAGGTGCCCGTCCGGGTCGAGTCGATCCCCGTACGGAGGGAGGGCCGGGTCCTCGGAGTCATCGCCCGCAACACCAACCTCCTCACCGTGCGCACGCCGTCCAGGCTGGAGCTCACCTACCTCCAGTCCGCCTCCGACCTGGCGCAGATGATCGCCGCCGGGTCCTTCCCCTTCCCCGGCCAGCAGGTCGACATGGACGCGTCGCCACGTGTCGGCGACGGGCTGATCAGGCTCGACGCCGACGGCGTCGTGCAGTACGCCAGCCCCAACGGCCTCTCCGCCTATCACCGCCTGGGCCTGGCCTCGGACCTCGTCGGCCACAACCTCGGCGCGACGACCGCGGAACTCGCGCCGTCACGGGGCCCGGTGGACGAGGCGCTGGTCAAGGTGGCGAGCGGGTACGCGCCCCGGGAGTTCGAGGTCGAGGGCGCGGGCGGGGTCATCCAGCTGCGCGCGATCCCGCTCAAGCCCAAGGGGGTGCGCATCGGTTCGCTGGTGCTGCTCCGCGACGTCACGGAACTGCGGCGCCGCGAGCGGGAATTGATCACCAAGGACGCCACCATCCGGGAGATCCACCACCGGGTGAAGAACAACCTCCAGACGGTGGCCGCCCTGTTGCGGCTCCAGGCGCGCCGGATGGAATCGGAGCGGGGCCGTGAGGCGCTCAACGAGGCGGTACGGCGCGTCGGTTCGATCGCCATCGTCCATGAGACGCTGTCCCAGAATCTGGATGAGCGGGTCGAGTTCGACGAGATCGCCGACCGGGTGATCGCGATGGTCGCCGAGATCTCGCCGGGCAAGGTCACCTGCCGCCGGACGGGGCGCTTCGGGATCCTCGACGCGGAGGTGGCCACTCCGCTCTCGATGGTGCTCACCGAGGTGCTGCAGAACGCGCTGGAACACGCGTTCACCGTGGCCGAGCACGGCACGGTGGAGGTGTCCGCGGTGCGCGGCGGCTCCCCGGCCGAGGGCCGGCTGCTGATCACCGTGACGGACGACGGCCGTGGACTGCCCGAGGGGTTCGATCCCCAGCGGGCCGGAAATCTGGGACTGCAGATCGTGCGGACCCTGGTGGAGGGCGAGCTGGGCGGCACGTTCGGCATGGTCCCGGCCCCGGTGCGCGGTACACAGGTGGTGCTCGACATCCCCGTACGGAGCGACAAGTAGCGGGGCCGCGCCTTTCGTCGCTCCCGCCGCCCTTCGCCGCTCCTCTTCGCTCTTCTTCGCTCTTCTTTCGCCGCACAGCAGTGGGCCCGGACCGTGGTGACGGTCCGGGCCCACTGCGTGGTGCTCACGGTGCGATGCGCTTCGGGGGTACTGCGCGCTGCGACTCGAAGGCGGGGCTGTGCGTACGCTCTGTACGCGCCGCCGGGCTGAGGCTATGTGGGGGGCGTCGGTCAGGCGCTGGCGTTACGCGCCCGGTTGCGAGCGGCGCGGCGCTTCATTGCGCGGCGCTCGTCCTCGCTGAGGCCACCCCAGACGCCGGAGTCCTGGCCGGACTCGAGCGCCCACTGCAGGCACTGCTCCATGACGGGGCAGCGACGGCAGACGGCCTTGGCTTCCTCGATCTGCAGCAGCGCAGGACCGGTGTTGCCGATGGGGAAGAACAGCTCGGGGTCTTCCTCACGACAAACGGCGTTGTGACGCCAGTCCATGGCTGCTACCTCTCCTTGGTATTACATGCTGGTGCTTGTGAATGTGAACGCTTTCACGAATCCCCCCGCAGACGAAGGTCCGACGCCCAGATGAGCTGGATGTGGTCCTGTTGTGGTGAGGAGGGGTTCTGGCTCTCAGTGGAGGCCGATGTTGCGGGCCGTCCCGATCGCCATGTAGAGATTCGCAAACCTCGGCGGCGGATACAACCCCTTCTGGAAAGTTTTTTTTGATTCCTCGGTGTCGACTAGGTCACAGCCGTACTTCTTAGGGGTGGGGGCCAGCCCAAACGTTCGAGTTAAAGGACTTTCGCCCCTTCCACTCACACAATCACACGCAGTGCACGGCGTACGCCTGTGAACGTCACGCTCGTACGCAGTCCCAGGTGGTCGCCGTCCATCTGGAAGGGCAGTGGCGCCTTTGAATGCAAGGTGAAGTCCGTGAGGTCGTGCAGGGCCACGGCGTGCTTGCCGTGCGGGCCCTTCTCCGGACTCGAAGTGAGCAGCTGGGTGGCGTACCGGGTCACGGCGGCGGTGGTGAGGCGCTTCAGTCCGAGGATGTCCAGGCCGGTGTCGAAGGACGCCTTGGGGGCGGCGTACATCGGGCGATTCCCCAGGTAGGTCCAGGGGGCGGTGTTGCAGATGATGGACAGGGCGAGGTCCGTGACCGGGTCCTGGCCGGGCACGTCCAGGGTGATCAGGCCGTTGCGCCGGTGCGGTTCCTCCATGAACTGCCGGAGGACCTGGCGTACGTAGAGCGGGTGGGTCGACCGCTTGCCGCGTTCGCGCTTCTGTTCGACCCTGCCGAGGACGCCGGCGTCGAATCCGAGCCCGGCGCAGAAGGTGAACCAGCGACCCGGAACGGCTTCGTCGGCGGTGCCCGGGGTGCCGGCCGCGAGGCCGAGTCCCACCGTGCGCTCGCTGCGGGTGGCGAGGGCGTCCAGAATGGCGCCCGTCGCCTCCACGGCGTCGTTGGGGATGCCCAGGGCCCGGGCGAAGACATTGGTGGAACCACCGGGGACCACGGCGAGGCTCGGCAGCCCTTCGGGGTCCGGGCCGTTGTGGAGCAGCCCGTTGGCCACCTCGTTGACCGTGCCGTCGCCCCCGAGGGCGACCACCAGGTCGATGTCGTCGGAGTCGGCGGCCCGGCGCCCCAGGTCCCGGGCGTGCCCGCGGTACTCCGTGGTCACGGCGTCGAGCTTCATCTCGCTCGCGAGGGCGTGGATCAGCACGTCACGGGTCCGCGCACTGGTGGTGGTGGCAGCTGGGTTGACCACGAGAAGTGCGCGCATGCCCGCCAGGGTACCTACCGCGCGGTACCGCCCCGCATTCCCGTTCCCCCGGGTTCGCGTGTGATCACACGGTGTGACCGGTCTTCCCCGGCGGGGCCGCCGATGGCACGTTCGCCGTGCACCCGGCTTCGCGTCCGGCGGGCGGGGATGCGAATCTGAAAGACGTGAGCACTCAGCAGAACACGCCCTCCCCGTCGCCCTCGGCCGGCTCGCGGAAGCCGGGCCGGATCGCCGCCCTGGCCGCGCTCAACGCGCTCGAAGGCGCGGCGCTCGCCATCGGCGGGATCTACATGCTGGCCGTCGGGCTGTTCGGCCGGCCGGACAGCCTCCAGCAGGCCGAGATGGGCGGGCTCACGCTGGTGGCGCTCGGCCTGATCCCCCTGTTCGCCGCCCGCGGCCTGCTGCGGCGACGGAGCTGGAGCCGTGGCCCCGCGCTCATCACCCAGCTCATGGCCCTGCCGGTGGCCTGGACGCTGCTGCGCGCCCAGGGCGCCCTGATCCCCGCG
>NZ_DATMVN010000210.1:0-8803 GCF_035563135.1 Streptomyces sp. | reverse complement strand
CCGGCATCCACGACCTGCCGCCCGGCTGGGGCGCCCCGTCGCAGGCCACTTCGACCGCGGCCGGACGTATCGGCCTGCGTACCGCACTCCCGGAGCTGATCTCCCTCTTCGACGCCCCGCTGCTCGCCGACGCGGGCCTGGTCGAGGCACGTGTCGTACGCAAAGCGCTGCGCGCGGCCTCCGAGGGCGAGCCCCTCCCCCTGGACGGGCTGGCCGAGCTGGCGTCCACGGAACTCTGGCTGCGGCGCCTGGTCACGCGCCGGGGCACCTGCTGGACCGGGACGGCCGCCCCGCGGCAACGGGCGGTCGCGGGCGGCGTCGCCCCGGCCCGCCGCACCTTGCAGGCGTAGAGTCCGCCGCACCCTGCGGGCGTAGGGCCTGCGGTTTCCGGTGGGTGTGGGGACCGCCGCTTTCGGCAGGTTGTGGGGCTCGCGGCCTCCGGCAGGCAGGGGGAGGAACCATCGGGCGGGCCATCCGAAGGGCTGCGCGAGGTGCTCGGGGCGCTGCGCCTGGCCGTGACCGCCGGATGCGCGGAAGGCTTCACCGCACCACCTGGCGGAGTCGGCGGCGGGCATCCTGGTGAGGCCGGACCTGTTCGCGGTGTCCGCCCGGAACCTCGCGGCGGCGGCCGGGGCCTGACGGGTGGACGGCCCCCGCTCGGCGGTGGAGGAGGCCGAGGCGGCGGCGAGGGAGCGGCTGCGCGAAGAACTGGATCCCGGGCGGTACGAGGAGGAGAGCGCCCTGGGAAAGGGCCTGACACCGGATGAGCTCCTCGGCCTCCTGACCGGGATCGCGGAGGAACTCGGCGGCAGCTGATGCGCGGCCGACGGGGACGGTGGCAGCTGATGCGCGACGGACCGGGACGGCCGCGGGGGCTCAGCGACAGCTGATGCGCGCTTCGGCCCAGTCGGCCAGCGTGACTCCGCTCAGCGGTCCCGACGGCTCCACGACGAGCCGGATCGACCGCCGGCCCTCGATGCCGACGCTCACCGGTACGGCGGGTTCACCGCCCCGCAGCACGGGGGACCGCCACAGCCGCACCCCCTCACCGTCGTACACGGAGAAACGCACGGCGCCGAGCCCCGCGGTCAGGTCGTCGACCCCGGCCATCGCGTCGTAACGCGTGCACGTCCGGTTGAGCTGCACGGTGACCGACGAGCGGGAGGGAGCGGTCACGCCGTGGGCGTACCTCGTGGAGGCGACCGACAGCCCCTGACGCTGCCAGAAGACGCCGCTGCTCCGGCCGAGCAGGATCTCGGGGCCGGTGTGATCACCAGCGACGGAGTACGGCAGCTCGCTCACCCGGTAGACGGCCGGCGCGGGGGACGCGGGCTCCTCCGGGACGGTCACCGGCATGCGCTCCGGTGGGGCGGATCCGGGAGCCGGCCCCGGAGACGGCGGCTTCGGGGCCGGACTCGGTGCCGTTGTGGGACTCGGTGACGGTGACGGTGACGGAGCCGGCTCGGTGGCGGGTGGTGTCTCGGGTACGGGTGGGGCGGGCTGGGCCGGCGGCTGCGGGCTCGGCGTCGACTCCGGGGGCGGGGGCGCGGCGGGTGGCGTGGGCGCGGTGGGTACTGCGGGGGCCGCGGCCGGCGGCTTGGCCACCGGCTTCTGCTCCGGTGCAGGCCGGTCGTCACCGGCCAGGGCCCACACGAGACCGGCAGCGGTGGCCAAAGCCATCGCCGCGGCGATCCCCGCCTTCAGCGGAGCGCCGAGCCCTTCCGACACGGCGGCTCCGCCTGGTGCACCGCCTCCGGAGGACGCACCCCCCGCGGACGTCGCGGCGGCTCCGGCCCCCGCCGCCCCCGCCGCGCCACCGGCCGTGATGCCTGCGGCCTTGACGGAGTAACCGGCGGCGAACCAGCCGATGACGGCGACCGGGAGCAGGGCCGGAATGCCGGCGTTCACACGGTCCAGCTCACCGGCGGCGACCCGGCACCTCGCGCATGTGTCCAGATGCTTGCGCAGCCCGCGCTCGGCCCGGGCCCGCAGACCGCCCCGGACGTGGGCGCCGAGCCGGTCGGCGTACTGCGCGCAGTCTCCGCCGGTGGTCAGCGACTGGCTCACATGGGCCTGCAGATAGGCCTGCTTGAGCCCTTCACGGGCCCGGGCGGCCAGAACCGCCGTGGCGTTGGCCGTCAGGCCGAACAGCGGGGCGACCTCGCTCGGTGACTCCTTCTCCACGGCGGTGTGCCACAGCACGGCCTGCCAGCGCTCCGGCAGGCTGCGGAACGCCTGCACGGCCATCGTCCGGTCCGCCTCGTGCATGGCCAGCACATCGGCGCCGAGATCGAGGGCGGCGGACTCCGGCAGCTCGGTGGAGCGAGCAGCCTGCGTGGCGAACACCGCGAAGTCGTCGACCAGGTGCTCGCGCCTCGCGCTCCTGGTCCACGCGGCGGCGACATGCCGGACAGCGGTCATGAGGTAAGCCCGGACGGCTTCCTCCGGCCCCTTGCCGCCGCGTACCGCCTGCAGAGTCCGGGCGAACACCTCGGCCGTCAGGTCGTCCGCGGTGTGCGCATCCCGGCAGCAGGTACGCGCATAGCGGCGCACCGCCCCCGAATGGCGCCGGAACAGCTCCTCGTACGCCTGGTCGTCGCCTGCGCGCATGCCCTGGAGCAACTGCGCGTCGGAGGGACCGGGACCGGTGGATCCCGCGCGTCCTTCGCGCTGCAGAGGGACCGCGTACGTGGTGCCGGTCTCCGCACCGGGCTCCACCCACACCCCGGTGGCGGCGGACGCGGACGGCCACGGACCCGGCAGTACGGTGCCACCTCCGGCGGAGCGCCCCGGCTGCCCGGCCTCCCGGCCACCTCCGGCGGAGCTGTCCGGCTGCCCGGAGCCGTAACGGCCCGGCTGCGGCAACCGGGGCGGCACCGGGTTCGGAACCTGCGCCCCCGACGGGCCGGAGGCCACCGCTTCCGCTGCCCTGCCGCCCTCGCCCGCGGCAGCGATACCGTCGGCCGGATCTTCCTGCTGCGCGTCACCGCTCATCGCGGAAGCCCCCGTATGCACCCTCGGACCCGAATACGGGGGCAAGAGTGTCACAGGGCCCAGCAGCGACGGGCCCCACGCGGGAGCAACCACTCGTCCGGGGTGTCTTCCCCTGCCCGGAGGCATCACCCCGCCCCCGAGGGGAAGGAGCGACGCCCTCGGCCGCACACGGACATCGAGTGGACGGACAAGGTCTCGCTCCGCCCACGAGCGGGCCGGTCTTCCTACGTCAGCGGCCCGGGGCCGCTCCTACGTCAGCGCGGGCCGGGGCCACTCCTACGTCAGCGGACCGCCCAGGTGGCCGGTCGGTGGGACTCGTGCCCCGCCTGCCCGGGCCCCCGCGCTGTGGCTGCGGGACGCACCTGTGGCGCGGCACCTACGCCGGACGGGAGCGGAGGCCCTCCAGCAGGATGTCCAGCAGCCGTGCCGATGCGGCGGCCTGATGGCCGGGATCCGGGAGAGCCGGTGCCGCCGTGGCGATGACCAGCAGCACATCGGCCACCGTCACATCACCCCGCAGCTCCCCCGACTCACGTGCCCGGCCCACCAGTCCGCCCACGACGTCGAGCAGCTCGGCCACCCCCGGCTCGTCGTCGAGTACCTCCTCGTCGGCCGGGTGCTGCCCGGCTGTCCGGGGTCCGGGCTGTTCCACGCCCTGCCGCTGGTGCGGGACGCGCGTCTCACCGTCCACCGTGTCGGGCCCCGCCGCCGGGGTCTGCTCCGCCCCGACGCGCAGCACCTGCGGCGGCAGCAGCCGCCCCGCGCCCGAGGCCACCGAGGTCCGAAGGAAACGGGAGAGCGCGGACCACGGCTCTTCCTCCTGGCCGAGGGCCGAGCGCGCCTGATCGGTCAGCCGCGCGGTCTCCTCCTCGGCTATCCGGCGCACCAGCACGTCCTTGCTCGGAAAACGCCGGTAGACCGTGCCGACTCCGACCCGTGCGCGGCGCGCGACATCCTCCATCGGCGCGCCGTAACCCGACTCGCCGAACACCTCACGTGCGGCGCGCAGGACGTGTTCGAGATTGCGCTGTGCGTCCACGCGGAGCGGCGCCGAGCGGCCCGAGCCGCCCGTCGCACCGGTTGCCGCGACCGTCCCTGCCGTCCCTGCCGTCCCGACGGAGCTCAGCCGCCCACGGCCCTCAACCGAAGGGGCGGCGACACTCGGCCCGTGCACATCCTGAATATGCATAACTTCCCCCGTTATGACGTCTCCCCCCGGAGACTTCCCCACCGTGTCAGTCGACGTGCGGATCTTCGTCCGAATCCGCCACCTCGAAGGAGTACGAACATAGTTGAGCCCGAGTCAATTCAGAAGGGGGTTGTTCCGCACGGCGCGCCCCCCGATCGGAGCAAGGACCGGGTGGCCCCTGACGCACCCCCTGCGGGCTCGCTCCCCCGCCGTACCTGACCTGCACAGCTCCGGGAACAGCGGGGGGCCGCGGGCCGCCGGGTGGATGCAGGGCTCCGGTCACACAATTCGTCGGGCCTGTGGACAAACACCGAACTCCGTTGCGTCATGGGATGGTGATGGCACCAGATTCCCGGGGGGCGTCCCCCGGCACCCGGCCCAGTGTGCGCATTCTCGTCGTCGGCGGCGGCTACGTCGGGATGTACACCGCGCTGCGTCTTCAGCGGAAGCTGCGGCAGAGACTGAAAAGCGGCGAGGCCGAGATCGTGGTGGTCACGCCCGAGCCCTACATGACGTATCAGCCCTTCCTGCCCGAGGCCGCCGCCGGTTCGATCTCACCGCGTCATGTCGTCGTGCCCCTGCGCCGGGTCCTGAAGAACTGCACGATCGTCATCGGTGAGGCGGAGCGGGTCGACCACGTCAAACGCACCGTGACGGTCACGACGCTCGCCACCGCGGAGGACGGCACCGGGGCCGTCGAGATCCCGTACGACGAGATCGTCCTCGCACCCGGATCCGTCTCGCGCACGCTGCCGGTCCCCGGTCTCGCCGACTTCGGGATCGGCTTCAAGACCGTCGAGGAAGCCATCGGTCTGCGCAACCACGTCATCGAACAGATGGACATCGCCTCCGCGACCCGGGACCCCGCCATTCGTGACGCGGCGCTCACCTTCGTCTTCGTCGGCGGCGGATACGCGGGCGTGGAAGCGCTCGCGGAGCTCGAGGACATGGCCCGGTACACCTCGCGCTACTACCACAACATCAAGCCCTCGGACCTGAGGTGGATCCTGGTCGAAGCGACCGGCCGCATCCTGCCGGAGGTCGGCGAGACCATGGGCAGGTACGCCGTCAGGGAGCTGCGGGGCCGCAACATCGACGTACGGCTGGAGACCCGTCTGGAGACGTGCGAAGGCCGGGTCGCCGTGCTCAGCGACGGCTCACGCTTCCCGACCCGCACCCTGGTGTGGACCGCCGGCGTCAAACCCGCGCCGGTCCTCGCCGCCACCGGCCTTCCCCTCACGGAGCGCGGCCGGATCCGCTGCACCGCCGCGCTCTCCGTCGAGGGGGCCGAACACGCCTGGGCCGCCGGTGACGCGGCGGCCGTCCCGGACCTCACCTCGTCGGAGCAGGGTGCCGAGACCGCACCGAACGCGCAGCACGCGGTGCGCCAGGCCAAGGTCCTCGCGGACAACATCGTGGCCACACTCGCCGGCAGGCCCGTCGAGGACTACCGGCACTCCTACGCCGGATCCGTCGCCTCGCTCGGCCTGCACAAAGGCGTCGCGCATGTCTACGGGCGCAAGCTCAAGGGATACCCGGCCTGGCTGATGCACCGCGTCTACCACCTCAGCCGCGTCCCCACGTTCAACCGGAAGGCGCGTGTCCTTGCCGAGTGGACTCTGGCCGGGCTCTTCAAACGAGAGATCGTCTCCCTGGGCTCGCTCGAACACCCGCGCGCCGAATTCGCCCTCGCCGCGCGCGGACACGCACATCCGGTGTTTCCCGAAGAGACCCCGCCGAAGGACGACGGGCCGTCGGCCACGTCCGGCTGACCGGCGGCTCCCCGCACACCGGGCACCTCCGGGAGCGGCAGCGATCCAGCGGATGGACCGACTGCCGTAGGGCAACTGTCAGTACGGTCGGTCACACTGGGCGTGTGACCATAGGCGGGCTCACACCTGCACAGAGTCATCCGGCAGGCAGTCACCTACAGTGACCGGCAGCGATGACGACCAGCATGAAGAGGCCCGGCTGCGCGTTTCCGGAAGCCCGGCCCCGGCGACCCCTGCCCGGCACGAGCAGGGGGCCGGCCACAGGACCAGCAGAAGAAGCAGCTCGCCCGAGCGGACCAGACCGACACACGAGGCCAGAAATTCCGTGAACTTCACGCGCTGGAGCGCCCGCCTTCCCGGAACGCAGCGTCGAGCCGCCGCGCGGGACGACCAGAGTCCCGTACCCGCCGCCCGCGCCGAGTCCGTCCGGCCGAAGAGCGCAGCCGCGCCGCCGGACGACACCCCGGAACCCTCGGCCTCCGTGCCCTCCCTGGAAGCACTGCCGGCCCGTGAGCTCCTCGGCCGGCTTCCCGCCCCGGTCGCACTGCTCCACGGTCCCGAGCACCGCATCACCTACGTCAACGCCGCCTACACGTCGGCGTTCGGCCCACGCCCCTGCGGCGCACCCGCGGCCGAGGCCATGCCCGAGCTCACCGAGCTCAGCCTGCTACCCCTCATGGACCAGGTCCTGCGCAGCGGCACCCCCCGCACGGTCAAGTCGCGCAAGGTCCGGTCCGGCAGCTCCTACACGGTGACCTGCACCCCCGTCGGCCCCGGCGGCCCGGAAGGGGAGGCGGGGGAGGCGGGCGTCCTCGTCTACGCCACCGATGTCACCGACCACGCGGAGGCGGCGGAGCGGCTCCGTGCCAGCGAACGCCGCCACCGGGAAACGGCCGTCACCCTCCAGCGCTCGTTGCTTCCGCAGGACCTCGAACAGCCGGACGACCTGCGCATCGCCGCCACGTACCAGCCCGGCGGCACGGACGCGGCGGTCGGCGGGGACTGGTACGACGTCATCACCCTGGGCGCCGGCCGCACCGCACTCGTCATCGGCGACGTGATGGGACGCGGCGTGCGGGCCGCCGCCGTCATGGGCCAGCTGCGCACGGCTGTCCGCGCCTACGCCCGCCTCGACCTGCCGCCGCACGAGGTGCTCCAGCTCCTCGACGTGCTCGCGGCCGAGATCGACGCCAGCCAGATCGCGACCTGCGCCTACGCCGTCCACGACCCCAACGAGGGGCACCTCGTCCACGCCTCCGCCGGGCACCTCCCCATCCTCGTGCGCGACGAGGACGGCACGGTCCACCGGGCCGAGGAACCGACCGGGCCGCCGCTCGGCACGGGCGGCTGGGTCCACACCTCAGGGACGATTCCCCTGCCGCCCGGCTCCACGGCCGTGCTCTACACGGACGGCCTGGTCGAACGCCGGGGCGAGGACATCGACGAAGGCGTGGCCGCTCTGGAGCGTGCCCTGTCCGGTGCCAAGGGCTCACCGCAGGTCGTCTGCGACCGGCTCATCCGTTCCCTGGGTGTCACCGCGGAGCACGACGACGACGTGGCGGTCCTCGTGGTCCAGCACCCCGCTCGTACGGGGACGAGCGCGGAGCTCTTCCACAACGCCTCGCTCGAACTGCTCGGCGGCATCGAGGCGGCGCCCAGGGCCCGCGCCTTCGCCACGGGTGTCCTGGCGTCCTGGCGCTTCCCCATGGAGCTCTGCGACCTGGGGGTGCTCGCCGCGAGCGAACTCGTGGCGAACTCCCTCCAGCACGGCACGCCGCCCATGCGCCTCGGCCTGCGACGGACCGACCGCCGTCTGATCATCGAGGTGACGGACGGGGACGACCACCTGCCGCGCCGCCGCCGTGCCGAACCCGCCGACGAGACGGGACGCGGCATCTCCATCGTGGCCACCATCGCCTCGTCCTGGGGCAGCAGACGCACCCCCGGCGGGGGCAAGGCGGTCTGGTGCGAATTCGCGCTGCCCGGCTGACCTGCCCCGGCTGATCCGTCCCGGCCGTCCTGCTCCGGCCGGCCTGTGCCAGCCGTCCCGTGTCAGCGCACGACGGTGGGAGCGGTGACCGGCTCGCTGTCCGGCAGTGACACGGCGACCACCCGGGACGGCACAGCCGCGAGCGACGGCTTGTCCTGTACGGGGGTGAGCCGGCGGCCCAGCTTGAGCGCCAGCACGGTGATGCCCAGCGAGAACAGCACGAAGGTCACGATGTACGGCCCGTGCAGCGCCGCCCCCATGGGCCCGCCCACGGCAGGACCGACTGCCAGGGCCAGCTGCTTCACCAGGGCGAACGCCGAGTTGTACTGACCGACCATGGCTTCCGGCGCCAGATCCGCGACGAGTGGTGCCACCGTCGGCGACAGCATCGCCTCACCCAGTCCGAACAGGGCGTACGTCGAGATCATCGCGGCAGTCGCCATGGTCTGGCTGCCGTGCCCGAGGCCCGCGTATCCCGCCACGATCCAGGCGAAGGCCCAGATCAGACCGACCCACGCGATGACCCGGCTGCGCCGCCGCCGCTCCACGAGCCGGAGCACGACGAACTGCGCGACGACGATGACCGCCGTGTTGGCCGCCAGCGCGATGCCCAGGGTGGACGGATCGATTCCGGCGGCCTCGGTGCCATAGGCGGCGAGGCCGGACTCGAACTGTCCGTAGCAGGCGAAGAAGATGACGAAGCCCAGCACGCACAGCTGCACCATGGCCCTGTGGGAGAGCAGTACGCGCAGCCCCGCCTTGGGGGCTGCGGCGTCGGCGGGCACCGCGTCCGTGAGGGAGGACGCCCGCGGCATGCGCACGGTGGCGGCGATCACGCCGAGCACCAGGAACATCGCC
>NZ_DATMVN010000209.1:0-6779 GCF_035563135.1 Streptomyces sp. | reverse complement strand
GGCGTCCAGACCCTGGCCACCGCCGCCCTGGAGAAGGGCGAGAACGCCCTGATCGTCGCGGCCGCCGTCGGCGTCGGGCTCATCCCGATCGCCGCGCCGGGCTTCTACCACGCCTTCCCCGAGGACCTGCTCGTCGTCCTGGACTCGGGCATCTCCACCGGCTGTGTGGTGGCGATCGTGCTGAACCTGGCCTTCAACCACTGGGGCCGCAGGCCGGACGCGGAACCGGACGTGCAAGCCGCGGACGGCGAAATCCCGAAGGACCCGATGGCCGTGCCCGTCGCCCACTGAGGCGCCGGTGCGCGTACGGAACCCCCGCCGGGGCCCGTACGCGCACCGTGTGCGGTGTCGTCAGCCGATGCGGAAGCTCTCCCCGTGGACCCGCCACACCAGCGGGGTCTCCAGCTGGAGCTTCCCCTCGCGTACGAGGACGCGCTGAGCGGTCTCCACCCGGCTGGTGTCACTGTGCGAGGGCTCCTTGCGGAGAGCGGCCACGCGGGCGTCCAGGAAGGCGTGGCGTTCGGATACGCCTCCTCGTCGCCGCCCTCGGACGGCGGATCGGCCCCGGCGACGGCCTGGACCCGTATGGTCCGGAAGCCGACCGTGCCGCCCGCGTCGTGGGCCTTCCGGTCGAGCGTGGAGTTCTCCGCGCCCGACACCAGCCGCATGGCGATGTCCTTCTTCACGGGATCGCCGAGCCCCTTCTCGGGAGAGCCGGAACCGGACCCGGAACAGCCGGTCAGGACGAGGACCGCGAGAGCGGGACATCTGTGTTTCACGCACCAAGCGTGCCAGGCCGGGGGGCGGAGTCCTCGGGAGTCCGGCGCCTGTAGCGTTCACCCCATGGAAGATCAGTCTGTTGTGGACGTCGGCGATGTGCGGCTGGCGTACCGGACCTGGGGCGACCCCTTCGGCTCACCCGTCGTCCTCCTGCACGGTCTCGGCGGTTCCTCCCGGAGCTGGGAGGCGGTGGGCACCCTGCTCGGCGAGGAATGGCGGGTGTACGCCGTCGACCTGCGCGGGCACGGCGAGAGCGACTGGCCCGACGAGTACGCCCTGGAGCAGATGCGGGACGACGTCCTGGAGTTCCTCGACGCCTGCGAGCTCGACCGGGTGGGCCTCGTCGGCCACTCGATGGGCGGAGTGGTCGCCTATCTGCTCGCCGAGGAGCACGCGGACCGGGTGGAGCGGCTGGTGCTGGTGGAGACCCCGCCGCCGTTCCCCGGGCAGCCGGCCGACGACAGCCGGCCCACGGGCCCGGTGGACCACGACGAGAACGCGGTCTCGTCCGTGAGGGCTCAGATCGCCGAGCCGGATCCCCGCTGGGAGGAGGAGCTGGGGCAGATCGTCGCTCCGACGCTGATGATCGCGGGGGGCCCGGAGAGCGGGATGCCGCAGGGCAGGCTGGCCGACATGGCCTCACTCATCCCCGACTGCCGGCTGATCACCCTGGGCGGCGGCCACCAGGTGCACAAGAAGCACGCGGACCAGGTGGCCCAGCAGATCACCGAGTTCTTCACCAGCTGAGGCGGCAGGCTGCCCCGCGCGCACGGCGGACGCCGCCGGGCGCCGTGATCCGCAGGACCGGTCCCGGCCGCGGGCGCCGTGATCCGCAGCACCGGTCCCGGCCGCTTTCCCCGCCGCTGCCGGCGTCCACCCGTGGGCCGGCCTCCTGGCCGGGCCCGTGTGCAAGCGCGGCAGGCAGAGCCCTCAGCCGCCCGGCTGCCAGTCGGGACGGCGCCCGCTCAGCGCGATCACCCGGTCGGCCAGGGGCGCGCCGGCCGGGACGGGGACCGGCGGACCGAAGATCGCGTCCGGCCCGGACCTGTCGTCGTCGCCGGGAGCCAGCAACGCCTCCGACGAGCGCAGGCTCGCTTCGTCCGCCCGGAACTCCTGCCCCGTGGACCGGGCCAGATCCCAGCCGTGCACGACCAATTCGTTCCGGACGACCATTCCGGCGACCTGGCCCGGCAGATCCACCCCGCCCGCCCGGGTCATGCCTTCCAGCGCGGCCGGGGAGCCCCAGGCCGCGACCAGTTCGTCGAGCAGAGACGGCAACGCCGTGCGCCAGTCGGCGGGCAGGACCGGCAGATCCGACGCCGGGGAGGTGTCGGTCGTGGGGCCGAACTTCTTGTGCGCGGCGTCGCGGAAGGCGGTGGCCAGTCCCACCAGGTGCCCGAGCAGCTCCCGTACCGAGTAGCCGGGACAGGGGGTCGGGCCGGCCAGCTGCCGGTCCTCGATGGAGCCGATCAGCTCACGGATCTGCCGCGCAGCCGGTTCGAGGTCGATGCCGGGTGCGGTTCCCTTGTGCGTTTCCATACTCCTTCAGACCCTTCCGGGCCCCGGAACTCATCGCGGACATTGCGGAACGTTCCGATCCGCCCTCTTGCCGGGGGCCCCGCCCGCATGGCATATAGGTCTGGACCATTGCTGTCGGAGAAAGGCATCATCGTGCAACGCCCCCACGCACGCGCCGAGTCGGCCTGTTCCGCTGCGCTGCTCCTCGCCGTGCTCACCGCCTGCGGCGGCTCCGCGGAAGCGGACACCAAGGATCCGACGGCCCCCGCGGGCGTGACGGCGCAGGCCGGCAGTGCCACCTCCGTCCACGTCATGTGGGAGCGGGCCTCGAACAACGAGGGGATCACCGGCTACGACGTCTACCGCGAGGGCAGGAAGGCCGCCTCGGTGGACGCGACGAAGCTGATGACCGACATCGAGGGGCTGACCGCGTCCACGGCCTACACCTTCACCGTCAGGGCCCGCGACGCCGCCGGAAACGTCTCCGCCCCCGGCGCCGCCGCCCCCGTCACCACGCCCGCCACCGCACCCGCCGACGAGGAACCGCCGACCGGGCCGTCGAAGCTGCGGGGCGAGGCGGACAGCGGCCGGACGGTCACCCTCTCCTGGGGTGGCTCCACCGACGACGTGGGCGTGACCTCGTACGACATCTACCAGGAGGATTCCAGGATCCACAGCGTCCCCGGCACACGGACCACGGCCAGGCTCACCGGGCTGCGGCCCGGCACCGTCTACACCTTCACCGTCCGTGCCCGCGACGCCGCCGACCGCTCCTCGCCGGACAGCAACGCGCTGGACCTCACCACCCCGTCCGCGCCGGGCGCTCCCGCGAGCACGGCGCCCACCGGGCTGCGGACGAAGACGACGGCGCAGGGCGAGGAGTTCCTGGTCGACCTCTCCTGGGACCAGCCCGACACCGGCGGCACGATACCGGCCTACCAGCTGTTCCTGAACGGGAGGCTGACCACCACGATCGTCTGGGGCGGCACGCCGCCCGCGGGCCGCGCGACGTACCGGCTCACCCTGACCGACCCGCCCGGCACCCGTTACTCGCTCAAGATCCGGCCCAAGCTCCCCGACGGGACGTGGGGCGACTTCTCGGCCCAGCGCACGGTGGTCCTCCCCGGCTGACGGGTGACTGCCCGGCACCCGCGCGCTAAGGTACCGGCCCCGGCGGCGGTGCCGTAGCCGGCGGAGGAGGCGGTCGGCATGCCAGGTGCGCGGGCTTCCCGGCGTGTGGTCACCAGGGGCCACGTCGTGTACAGCGCCTGCCGCTTCTTCCTGCGGCACGGCACGGTGGACATGGACGCACTCGCCCAGGACCTCGCGGTGAGCCGGGCGACGCTCTACCGCGTGGTCGGCAGCCGGGACGCGCTCCTCACCGACGTGCTGTGGGACCTGGCGGCACACCTCCTGGACCGGGCCCGGCGCCGGCGCACCCGGGCGGGCGTGGAGGGGGTCCTGGAGATCACCCGCTACTTCGTCACGGCTCTGCGCGCCTCCACCCCTTTCGGGCAGTTCCTGCGCGCCGAACCCGAGACGGCGCGGCGTCTGCTGACCGGCGGATGCGTGCACCGCCGGGCCGTCCTGGCCCAGCGGAGCATCCTGCTGGAAACGGGGGAGGGGGACCCTCCCTGGCCCCGCTCCGGCATCGACGACCTGGCCTACCTCTATGTCAGGGTCGTCGAATCCGCCCTGTACGCCGAGCTGTTGAGCAGCCGCAGGCCGGACCTCGCTCTGGCTGAGCGCACTGCCCGCGCCGTACTCCGGCAAACCCGCTGAACGCCCTCGCGCGTGATCTGAGACCGCGGTCTCACCCTCGGGCCGGTGACTGGCCCTCCCGCCGGCACCGGCCGTAGTTTCCGACTCCGACGACGACTCGGAGGAGACGATGACCGGTACCCAGCCGGCCCTGACGGGCCGGACCACGCTGCTCGCTGTGTTTCTGGCGCTCGTCGGGACACTCACCGCCCTCACCGCCCCGGCGCAGGCCGTGACCGCACCGCGCACCACCGTCAACCCCGTGATCTTCGTGCACGGGCAGGAGGGTTCGGCCCAGCAGTGGCAGTCCCAGGCCAAGCGGTTCTCCAGCAACGGCTACCGTGACGACCTGCTGTACGTCCACGAGTACGACACCTCCGTCGCGACCGACGACCATGCGGTCGCCGGGCTGGAGGAACTGGTCGACTCCGTCCGGGCGCGCACCGGCGCGCAGAAGGTCGACGTCCTCGCCCACTCGCGCGGCACACGCGTGCTGCACACGTACCTCTCCGTGCCGGAGCGCGCGGCGGAAGTCGCCAAGTACGTGAACCTGGACGGCCGTACGGCGGCCGCGCAGCCCGGCGGGGTCCCCACCCTCGCCATCTGGAGCAGCCTCCAGCCGAACGGGTCGATCGGCGGAGCGGTCAACGTCCACGAGCCGCAGGCGGGGCACACGCAGAGCGCGACGTCCGCCGAGAGCTTCGCCCACATCTACGCGTTCCTCCGGGGCAGGCCTCCGCTCACCACCCGGGTGCTGCCCGAGGCACCCGCCTCGGTGGAGATCGCCGGCCGCGCCGTGCACTTCCCGCAGAACACCGGCCTCGCGGGCCGCCTCGAGGTGTGGAGGCTCGACCCCGCCACCGGTGCCCGGGCCGGCCTCCTTCCTCAGCACGTCCTGCGGACCGGCGCGAACGGTGCCTTCGGGCCGCTCGAAGTCGGCGGACGCGGGCACTACGAGCTGGCGTTCGTGCGTTCCGGCGAGCGCACCAACCACTTCTACTTCGAACCGTTCGAACGCAGCGACCGCTTCGTGCGCCTGCTGGTCTCCCCTCCGGGCGGTGTCGCGGACTCCGTCGACGCCTGCACCGGGCACACGGCGCTCACCATCGTCCGCGCACGCGAGTGGCGGTCCGGGACGGCGGACGACGACCGGCTGCGTATCGCCGGGACCGACGTCCTCGACCCGGCGGTGTCCCCTCAGCTCCGCCAGATCCTGGGCCTGTTCGTGTTCGACAAGGGCTGCGACGGTGTCAGCCACCTCGACGCCGCGCTGCCGCCCTTCGACCGGATCCCTTTCCTGACGGCCACCGACCTCTCGCTCCCGGCCGACCCGCAGGCCCGTGGGGCCATCCCCGTCACCCAGACGATGCGCGGGGCCGGCGGGGTGAGTGAAACCGTCGCCGTGGCGAACTGGCCCTCCGACCGCCACACCGTGTCGCTGCTCTTCAAGGACTACGTGGACATCCCGTCCGGCGGATGAGCCGGAAGCCCTGCGGCGGTGTGCTGTTCCCGGACCGCACGGCCTGGGAACAGCACACCGCACCGGTGCCCGCTCCAGGCCCTCGCCCCCACCGGGCCGAAACGCTCCTCAGGCGGCGAACGCGGCGGGTTCTTCGAGCTGTGCGGCAGCCGTGCGCCAGGCGGCCGTCACTGCCGCGCGGGCCCGCTCGGTCCGGACGGCACCATCCGCTGCCGGCATGAGCGGTGCTCCGATGTGCACGTGCAGTCCCGGGCGGCGCAACGGCGCCGTGAGCAGGCCCGCGAGCTGCTTGACCGCGCTTCCCGAGGTGATCCGGCGGGCGCCGGCCTGACCGACGGGCACCACCGGAGCCCCGGTTCGTCGTACGAGCCGTGACAAGCCGCTGCGGAAGGCCTCGGGGGCTGCTTCTGCGGCGTCCGTCCGGTGCGGGAGGCGGCCCTCGGCGTAGATCAGGACCAGACGTCCGCGTGAGAGCGCCTCGGCGGCTCCGTCCAGGGCGTCCGCCGCGCGCCGGCCGCCGCGATGGACGGGGATGTGCCCTTCGAGGGCGAGCGCGCGGCCGAGCACCGGGACGCGCCACAGTCCGGCGGCCGCCATGACCACCGGGCGGGCCCCGAGGCGGTGCAGCGCGGCGAGCACGACGGCGGGGTCGGCGAGCGAGGTGTGATTCGCCACGATCACGCTTCCGGGAGCGAGTTCGGCGCCCGCGTCGGCCGTGACCGTGAGGCGGCCGACGGCGGGCACCAGGACGTCGGCGAAGTGGCTGAGCATGTCCGGTCTCCTGTGCTCGACGATGCTGAGCCCATCGTCGGTCGCGGGAGTGCCCGGAGCCTGAGTAGCCGAACTCATCTTCTCCGAGGCGGCGGTGCCTGCCGGAGGCCGGCGCCGCTTCCTCCGTCCTGTGGATCCGGGCTGTGGCGACGGCCTGGGTGCACGGGCGTCAGGCGGGAGTGCAGAAGCCGCATTCCGTGAGGTACTCCCTGATGAGCTGACGCAGGTACTCCCGGCTGGGCGGGGCGCCCGGGTCGCCCTGGGGGCCCCGCGGCCCCCGGGGGCCGGCACAGCCGACAGGCCCGGGTTCGCCCTGGGGCCCCTGGGGTCCCCGGGGTCCGGGAGGTCCTTCGCGTCCGTCCGCACCGGCCAGACCGTGGGCGCCGGGCTGCCCGTCCCTGCCGTCCCTGCCGGGTGGCCCTTCGCAGCCCTCCGGGCCCTGGGGCCCTTCGGGACCGGGAGGGCCGCA
>NZ_DATMVN010000208.1:0-15284 GCF_035563135.1 Streptomyces sp. | reverse complement strand
ACCCGCCGCCCGCAGCCGCACGGGCCGCCGGCATGGCCGCCGCGCCCCGGCGCTCATACGTGTCCAAGGTCCTTCAACTCCCCACCACTGTCCGACACAAGGGTGGCTGCCCGGTCCGCACCCGTTCTACGCGGGCGGAGCCGCTCGCCTGTCGCACGTACCCCCGTGGGGTTCTTCTGCCCCGTACGTGTGGACGAACGCCAGGCCGCGAAGATTCCCGCCGGAGGCGGCAACCAACCCTGAAAGGTCATGGAACGAAGAATTCCAGCCAACTGCCGTGTGTGGATGCACCGTGCCCGGCCAGGAGTTCTCTGTCGCTTTCGCGAACTTCTTCGCCGGAAATACCAGGACAACTGGTGAACAACTCCGGTGAGAGCGGCCGGAAATGGCCCGGACAGGTCTTCGAGTTACCGGTAGGTCAGTAGTAGGCTCGCGCCGTTTGCTGACGGAACACCGGCCGACACCCGGTGGACCGAGGCAGGAACACCGGGACAACCAGGAGGACCGGGCGACCGGAACATCCGGGAACACCGGAACGACCACCCCCGCGGTGCGGGGCCGAGCTGGGGGAGGCCATGCGCTTTCGCGGGAAGTCCATCCGCAGGAAGATCGTGGCGTTGCTCCTGGTGCCGCTCGCCTCCCTCACGGGCCTCTGGGTCTTCGCCACCTACGTCACCGGCCGTGAGGCCGGCGAGCTGATGGGCGCGAGCGCCATCGTGGAGCAGGTGGGCCACCCGCTGGAAGACACCATCCGCGCCGTCCAGGGCGAACGCCGCCAGACACTCGTCTTCCTCGCCGACCCCCGGGCCTCGGACGCCCTGCCCCTGCTGCGCGGCCGGCGCGCCCAGACCGACCGGGTCGTGGCCGAGGTCAGGCGGAGCGCGAAGAGCAAGGACATCCGGGACAAGCTGAGCCCGGAGTCGGAGGCCCAGCTCGACTCGATCCTCAGCGAGATCGACGGCCTGGACGCGCTGCGCGGATCCGTCGAGAAGCGCACCATCGACCGGACCAGGGCCCTCGATTTCTACAACGGCCTCGTCGACCCCTGCTACCGCTTCCTGAACGGCCTCCACACCATGGAGAACGTATCGATGGACAAGCAGGTCCGGGCGCTGGTCGGTATCTCCCGGGCCCGCGAGATGCTCTCCCGTGAGGACGCCCTGATCGCGTCGGGTCTCCTCGCGGGGCGGCTCGGCGCCCCCGAGCTCCGGGTCGTCTCCGACCTCGCCGCCAGCCGCACGCTCCTGTACGAGGTCAACCTCGAGCTCCTGCCGGGGAGCGAGCGCGGGCGCATGGAGCAGTACTGGCGCAGCCCCGACACCGAGCCGCTGCGGACGGCCGAGCAGAAACTCATCGCCGCAGGCCCGGTCACCAGGCCGGGCGCCGTCGACGCCGAGCACTGGGAGGAAGTGGCCCCACCGGTCCTGGAACGCCTGGCCAACGACGGCACCGAGATGTCCAACCGCTTCCAGGACCGCGCCGAACCGGCCGGCTACCGGGTCCTGATCCAGGCCGGTGTCGCCGGCGTCCTGGGATTCGTCGCCCTGCTCGTGTCCGTGTTCGTCTCGGTACGCGTGGGCCGCGAACTCATCCGCGACCTCTCCCGGCTGCGCAAGGACGCCCACGAGGTGTCCGGTGTGCGGCTGCCCAGCGTGATGCGGCGGCTGGCGGCGGGCGAGCAGGTCGACGTGGAGACGGAAGCCCCCCGCCTCAGTTACGAGCGCGACGAGATCGGCCAGGTCGGACAAGCCCTCAACACCCTTCAGCGGGCCGCCGTCGAGGCCGCCGTCAAACAGGCGGACATGCGCCGGGGTGTCTCCGAGGTCTTCGTCAACCTCGCACGGCGCAACCAGGTGCTCCTGCACCGCCAGCTGACGCTCCTGGACACCATGGAACGGCGCACGGAGAACAGCGACGAACTCGCCGACCTCTTCCGCCTCGACCACCTCACCACCCGCATGCGCCGGCACGCGGAAGGCCTCGTGATCCTCTCCGGGGCCGCCCCGTCCCGGCAGTGGCGCAAACCGATCCAGCTGATGGACGTGGTGCGGGCGGCGGTCGCCGAGGTGGAGGACTACGAAAGGGTCGAGGTCCGGCGTCTGCCCCGCATCGGTGTGGGCGGACCGGCCGTGGCCGACCTCACCCACCTGATCGCGGAACTGCTGGAGAACGCCACGGTGTTCTCGCCCCCGCACACCGCGGTCCAGGTGCACGGCGAACGCGTGGCCAACGGCTTCACCCTCGAAATCCACGACCGGGGCCTCGGCATGGCGCCGGAAGTCCTCCTGGACGCCAACCTGAGGCTCGCCGAGACACCCGACTTCGAGCTCTCCGACACCGACCGGCTCGGTCTCTTCGTCGTCAGCCGGCTCGCCCAGCGGCAGAACGTCAGGGTGTCGCTGCAGACCTCGCCGTACGGAGGGACGACCGCGGTCGTCTTCATCCCGGCACAGTTGCTCACCGACGCCCCTGACACGCACGGCACGGGTTTCCGCCTCGACCGCCGGACCGAGAAGGCGATCGGCGGCGGACGGCCGGGCAGTGGCGTGCCCGGCAGCGACAAGGCCCGCAGGGACGGGGTCGCGGACACGGACATCCCGGGCAGGCCGTCCGGACTCTCCCCGGTCCCCACGGGCCTCACCGACCCGTCCGTGCTCACCGACCCGTCCGTGCTCGACGGCCCGGTCGAGCTCGAAGGCCCGGTGGGCACGCTCGGGTTCACCGATCCGGCACGTGACCGGGAGCTCGATCCGGCACTCGGCCCCGTCCTCGACGGCGTCTCCGACCTCGAGGACACCGAGAGCGAGCGCGGTGGCATCTTCCGGGCCCGCGACCTGCGCAGGGAAGCGGACCGGGAACAGCATCAGCAGGCGTTCGACACGTCGGGCAGCCGCTCCGCGGACGTCCGGCCGATGCGGCCCGCAGGCCCCGTCCCGCTGCCGCGCCGCAAGCCGCCGAAACCCGTCACCGGCCAGGGCCGCCGGATCGGCGACGCGGTCCGGGCCCACCCCGGTCCACCCGGGGGCTTCTCCTCCGCCCCGGGCTCCGATGCCGTCACCGCGAAGCCCGCTGCGGGCGCTGCCCCGGCCGACGGAGCCCCGACGCGGCTCAGGCCCGCGTCCCGGCCGTCCGCGCCGGACACGGTGGGCGGCCTCCCGCGCAGGGTCCGGCAGGCGAGCCTCGCCCCACAGCTCCGGGAGGACTCCGCAGGACGGACTTCCGGCCACGCCCCCGCAGGCACCGACGACGACCTCGAACGGGATGCGGAAGAAGTACGCAATCGCATGGCTTCGCTCCAACGCGGCTGGCAGCGCGGCCGACGGCAGAACGCCGAGGACGTGACCGGCCACAGCGAGACAGCACCAGGAACCACTCCGGGAGGGGACGGTCGATGACCGCACCGAACGCCGCAGCACACAATGCCTCACGCCAGGGCTCCGGCGAGCTCAACTGGCTCCTCGACGAACTGGTCGAGCGCGTCGCGAGCATCCGCAAGGCGCTGGTGCTCTCCAGCGACGGCCTCGCCACCGGCACGTCCCAGGACCTGACCCGGGAGGACAGCGAGCACCTGGCGGCCGTCGCCTCCGGATTCCACAGCCTCGCCAAGGGGGTGGGCCGTCACTTCGACGCCGGCCGGGTCCGGCAGACGGTGGTCGAGCTCGACGAGGCCTTCCTCTTCGTCACTGCGGCGGGTGACGGCAGCTGTCTCGCCGTCCTGGCCGACTCCGACTCCGACGTCGGGCAGGTGGCGTACGAGATGACCCTGATGGTCAAGCGCGTCGGGGCGCATCTGGCCAACGCCCCCCGGACCACCGGTCTGCCCGCCGGAGGGTGAGGCGAGGGGATGAGCGCAGACTCCGTCCGGGACATCCCGCCCGGGCCACCGCCCGCCGAAATAGGACCCTCACGCTGGTACGACGCCGAAGCGGGCCCGGTGGTCCGGCCCTACGCGATGACCCGGGGGCGTACCAGCAGCGCGTCCCGTCATCGTCTCGACCTGATCGCGATCGTCATCCCCGAACCGGCGGCCGACGATCCCGGCCGGGACCAGACGCTCTCCCCGGAACACGTGGAGATCGTCGAACTGTGCAGCGACATGCCCCAGTCGATCGCCGAACTCGCCTCCGGACTGGATCTCCCCGTCGGGGTGGTCCGCGTCCTGGTCGGTGACCTCGTCGAGGACGAGCTGGTGCACGTCACCCGTCCCGTTCCGCCGGCAGAACTGCCGGACGAGAGCCTTCTTCGCGAGGTGATCAATGGCCTTCGGGCGCTCTAGCCGCAAAAAGCGGCACGTCGAGCCCGTCACCCTGAAAATCCTGGTGGCCGGCGGTTTCGGCGTGGGCAAGACGACCCTGGTGGGCGCGGTCAGCGAGATCAGACCGCTGCGCACGGAGGAGAGGCTGAGCGAGGCGGGCCGTCCCGTCGACGACGTGGCGGGGGTCGAGGCGAAGAACACCACCACGGTCGCCATGGACTTCGGCCGGATCACCCTGCGCGAGGACCTGGTCCTCTACCTGTTCGGGACCCCCGGCCAGGACCGTTTCTGGTTCCTCTGGGACGAGCTCGCCCAGGGCGCCCTGGGCGCGGTGGTCCTGGCGGACACCCGCCGGCTGGAGGACTGCTTCGCGGCGGTCGACTACTTCGAGCGCCGGGGGATCCCGTTCACCGTCGCGGTCAACCTCTTCGAAGGGGCCGAGCAGTTCCCCGCCGAGACGGTCCGGGCGGCACTCGACCTCGACCCCGAGGTGCCGGTGCTGCTCTGCGACGCGCGTGACCGGGCGTCCGCCAGGGATGTGCTCGTCGCAGTCGTGGAGCACGCCATGGTGCGCGCCGACCGGCTCCGGGAACCCGCCAGGACCTGACAGCCGCACGTGACGCGGCCCGTACCCCCGCCGACCGGGGTACGGACCGCGCGTACGGTGCGGGGGGCAGCGGGCGTGGCAGGAGTCTTCACCCCGGGTGAGGGCCCGTCAACCCTCCGCGCGCTCCCGGGGACAGGGATTCCCGGCAAGCCACTCGGCCGCGGTCGCGGCCAGCTCCTCGTCCCGGCCGGCGAGCATCATCCGGATCATCTGCACATCGCCGCGCAGGGACCACGCAGGGTGCCCGAAGGTCGCCGGGTTGTTCTTCTCGATCAGGAAATGCGCGGGCCACGCGGTGCCGTATCCGATCAGAGGCAGGGCCGGCGCGTAGCGCCTGCGGCCGCGCGCCAGACCGTACGCGGTGACCGCGAGGCCGGTCAGGGTCCCGGCCAGATGGACCCACCGGGTCGCCGCCCTGGAGTGCATGGCGACGTAGTAGGGCCAGAACTCGTCATACGAACCGAACGTCTGCTGTGACATGAGGGCACCGTAACGGCTCCATCGGCAACCGGACACGGCAGTTCTGCGTCCGACAACAAGAACGGACGGCCGGAGCCCACGGGGGTGGTCCCGGTCGCCCGTTCGCCGCCCGTTTCCCGCCCCGGCCGTCAGTGCCCCGCGACGGAACGCCTCGCCACCGGGAAGTCGAAGTACGTGTCCGGGAAGAGCTCGGGCCTGTAGGTGAAGTGCCACCACTCCTCGGCCAGATTCACGAACCCCAGGCCGGCGAGCGTCTTCCTGAGGAGCTGCCGGTTGGCGCGCTGCGCTCCCTGCACCCGGGGGTCGTCGGTGTGGGACAGGGTGTCGAAACAGTCGTAACCCGTGCCCATGTCCACCGAGTTGTCGGGGAAGCGCTCGTCCTGCGGCGCGTAGCACGGAGCCAGGTCCTCGCCCGGCTCGTAGGGCCTGGCCGGCAGCGCCGGCAGCTTCACCAGGGTGAGATCCACCGTGCTGCCCCGGCTGTGCCCGGACTTCTCCGCGATGTAGCCGTCCTCGAACAGCCGCGTCTTGTCGACCGCCGGATAGAACTCGCCCTTCATGGTCTGGTCGTCGAGGTCCTGCGCCCAGCGCACGAAGTGGTCCACAGCGCGCTGCGGCCGGTAGCAGTCGTACACCTTGAGCGAGTAGCCCTGACGCAGAAGACTCCGCTGTGCCGTACGCAGCGCGCGGGCGGCGGGGCGGGTCAGGATGCAGACGGGCTGCCGGTAGCCGTCCACCGGCTCTCCCACGAAGTTGTGCGCGGTGGTGTAGCGCAGGTCCGTCAGGATCGTCGGATCCACGGAGCGGAGATCGACGAACTCCGGCGGGGCCTTGGGTTCGGGTCCGGCCGCCGCCACCGGGGCAGCGGCGGTGACGGCGAGCAGAGCGGCGCCGGCGGCGGCCAGGACGCGGAGAACACGAGCAATTCCTGTCATGGGCACACCGTCTATCAGCTTCGGGGCCGCAGGTGAAGAGTGATCGGATAAAGTCCGCCCGTGAAGGACGCCCTGAAGGACTCCCACTGCGGCAGCTGCGGGACCCCGTACGCCTCCGACGCCTGGCCCCGCACCTGCACGGCCTGCGGTCGCACCGCCTACCGCAACCCGCTGCCCGTCGCAGTCGCCCTGCTGCCCGTCACCGGACCGCACGGCACCGGCCTCGTCGTCATCACCCGCACCATCCCTCCGCACGCGGGAGGGCGCGCGCTGCCCGGCGGCTACATCGACCAGGCCGAGGACTGGCGCCACGCCGTCGTACGCGAACTCCGCGAGGAGACCGGCATCCGGGCCGACGGGACCGACGTACGCCTCGCCGACGCCCTGAGCTCCCCGGACGGCCACCTGCTGCTCTTCGGACTGCTCCCGACACGCCCCGCCGGGGAACTCCCGCTCTCCGCAGCGACGGACGAGACCTCGGGATACGACGTGCTGCGCACCCCGGACGATCTCGTCTTCCCGCTTCACACCCGGGTCGTACGCTCCTGGTTCGCCGGTGCCTACCGCTGAGGCCGGCCCGGCAGCCCCCGTACGCGCACCGGATACGGCACCAGCCCCTCCTCGCCGTTCCGCTCGACCACCACGCGCCCGGCCCTGAGCGTCGACGTGTAGCGCTCCACCTCGGCCCCCGTCCATCCCTCGCCCATGTCCCGCACGACCAGCCCGCCCCCGGGGCACCCGGCAGCGGGAGCCCACACCTCCAGTTCGAGGCTCCCGTCCGGGCCCCGCACCGGGAGCACCGCACCGGCCCGTGCCAGGACCGGGATCCGGGACAGCGGCGCGTCCACCACCACCTGGCCCGGCCCCTCGTACGCCTGCCCGGTGGCCGTGTCGTACCACCGCCCGCGCGGCAGCCGCACCGGTCTGCGGTCCGCACCCTCCTCCAGCACCGGCGCGACCAGCAGCGCGTCACCCAGAAGAAACGCGTCCTCGCAGTCCCGCAGGTCACGGTCCCCCGGCGCGCCCCACCACACCGGCCGCACATACGGCGCACCGGTCAGCCGGGCCAGCTGCGACAGCGTCACGAAATACGGGTGCATCCGCTCCCGCTCCTCCAGCGCCCGCCTGGCGTGCCCCAGCGCCTCCGGCCCGAACTCCCACGGCTCCCTGCGCCCCGCGCCGATGGCCGCGTGCGTGCGGAACAACGGCATGTACGCCCCGAGCTGGAACCAGCGCACATACAGCTCGGGCGACGGCGACCCGTCGAACCCCCCGACATCGGGCCCCGAGTACGGCACCCCGCAGAGCCCGAGCCCCAGCACCAGGGACAGCGAGGCACGGAGCCCCGGCCAGCCGGTGGCCACATCCCCGGACCAGGTGCCGCCGTACCGCTGCATCCCCGCCCAGCCCGAACGGGAGAAGAGGAACGGCCGCTCGTCCGGGCGCAGCCGGCGCAGCCCTTCGTAACCGGCCCTCGCCATCGCCAGGGCGTACACGTTGTGCGCCTCCCGATGGTCCCCGCCACGGCCCTCCAGGGAGTGCCGGGACGAACGAGGCAGCGACGGGTCCCCGAAGGCGGAGAACGCCACCGGCTCGTTCATGTCGTGCCACACCCCGGCGAATCCCTGGCCGAGCCGCTCCTCGTACAGCGCACCCCACCACTCCCGCACGAGCGGATCGGTGAAATCCGGATAGACACACTCACCCGGCCACACCTCTCCGCGTACCGGAAACCCCTCCGGATCCCGGACGAACGCCCCCTGGGCGCCGACCTCCATTCCGCTCTCGAACACCGCGGTGCCCGCCGACGCCCGCACCGCCGGATCGACGATCGACACCAGCCGGACACCGTCCTCGCGCAGTTCCTTCGCCAGGCGGGGGAGCCCGGGGAACCGCCCCCGGTCGACCGTGAACACCTGATGGGCGTCGTAGTGGTCGATGTCCAGATGCAGCACCGACAGAGGCAGCCCCCGCTCCCGGTACCCCGCGACGACCCGCCGCACCTCCTGCTCGCTGCCGAACCCCCACCGGGCGTGCTGAGGCCCCAGCGCCCACGACGGGGGCAGCGCGGGAGCCCCCGTCAGCGCTGTCCAGCTCTGCAGCACCCGGGCCGGCGTACCCGTGACCACCCAGCAGCGGAGCGGACCGCCCTCCATCCGCACCTCGCAGGTGCCCGGCCGGTCGTGCCCCGAGCCGGCGCCCTCCTCACCCTCCTGGAGCGTCACCGCACCCGACCAGGAGTTGTCCTGGAACGCCAGATGGGTCCCCGCGTCGGAGACCACCACCTGCACCGGCATCGTCACGTACAAAGGATCGTCCCCGGGACCGAACCGCCCACCCGGATCGGTGTTCCACAACCGGTACGTCCCCTCCCTCAGCCGCGGCCCGCCGGCCCGCCCGCCCAGCCCGAAGAACCGCGCGTCGGCCGGGACCTCGGACCGCTGCACCCACCGTGCCCCGCCACCCTCCACCGGCTCCCACCAGCGCGGCGGAAGTTCCCGCCGCAGCAGCACCCCGCCCGGCGTACGCAGTTCCACCGCCCCGTGCCGCGACACGACGACCGTCAGCCGCTCCGACACCACCTTCCAGCCGCCGTTCGCGTCCGGCTCCAGGCACGCCCGCGGATCAGGCTCCGGCCCGTCCCCCGGCAGGGCGTACGAGGGCAGCGGTCCGGCACCGTCCCAGGACCA
Source organism: Streptomyces sp. (assembly GCF_035563135.1). Taxonomy (GTDB): domain Bacteria; phylum Actinomycetota; class Actinomycetes; order Streptomycetales; family Streptomycetaceae; genus Streptomyces. Next base: position 6,317 of record NZ_DATMVN010000208.1, on the reverse strand, counting down.
GAACACCGCACCGCCCACCGCCACCCTGACCATCAGCTGCGAGCGGGCGAACCGCACGACTCCACCGCCCGGCCCGGGTTCCGCGCTGATCAGAAGACCGGGCACGCGTGCGCGCTCCGCACGGCGCGGCGCAAGCGCCCGCGCATCCGCACGCCGGTGCCGCCAGGCCGAGCGCACCGCGCGCATCCCCTGCACAGAACCGACCATCTTCACCGAGCGCACCAGGTCACGACCATCCATGCGGGCCACCCTGCCATTCACCGCGGCGGAAACGTGCTCCGTTCAGCTTCCGTTCACCTGTGGCCGCACCACACAGCGGGACACACAACCATGGCCGGGGGACCCTGGTGCGCAAGACGATCACGTGGCATCGTCCGTAAAAGCCGTTCACGCGCACCACCCCAGCCCGTGCGCGGGACGCACGCACACCCCGCGTACACCACGAAAGGCCAGGGAGCCTCCATGACCTCAGCAGCCGGCGAAGCCCCCCTCTGGCAGCCCGATCCCGAGCGTGTCGAGGCCGCAGCCGTCACCCGTTTCCAGCGTTGGGCCGCCGGACGCCACGGAGCGCCGGCCGACGGCGGCTACGCCGCACTGCACCGCTGGTCGGTCGATGAACTCGACACCTTCTGGCGGGCCGTCGCCGAGTGGTTCGACGTACGCTTCTCCACTCCTTACGAGACCGTCATCGGCGACCGCACCATGCCCGGCGCCCAGTGGTTCCCCGGCGCCACCCTCAACTACGCCGAGCACGCCCTGCGTACGGCCGGCGACCCGCTCCGCGCGGACGCCCCCGCCCTGCTGTACGTCGACGAGACCCATACGCAGGTATCCGTCAGCTGGACCGAACTCCGGCGCCAGGTGGGCTCGCTGGCGGCCGGACTCCGCGCTCTCGGCGTCCGGCCCGGCGACCGGGTCAGCGGGTACCTCCCCAACATCCCGCAAGCCGTCGTCGCGTTCCTCGCCACCGCCGCGGTCGGCGGAGTCTGGACCTCGTGCGCCCCCGACTTCGGCGCCCGCAGTGTCCTGGACCGCTTCCAGCAGGTGGAACCCGTCGTCCTGTTCACCGTCGACGGATACCGCTACGGCGGGAAGGAGCACGATCGCACAGCCACCGTGGCCGAACTCCGCAGCCAACTCCCCACCCTGCGCGCGGTCGTCCACATCCCGCTCCTCGGCACGGACGCCCCCGAAGGCGCCCTCGAATGGCCGGCCCTCATCGCCTCCGACACCGGACCGGTCTTCGAGCAGGTCCCCTTCGAACACCCGCTGTGGGTGCTGTACTCCTCCGGCACGACCGGACTGCCGAAGGCGATCGTCCAGTCCCAGGGCGGAATCCTCCTCGAACACTTCAAGCAGATCGGGCTGCACTGCGACCTCGGCCCCGACGACCGCTTCTTCTGGTACACCTCCACCGGCTGGATGATGTGGAACTTCCTCGTCTCCGGCCTGCTCACCGGCACCACAGTCGTGCTGTACGACGGCAGCCCCGGACACCCCGACGTCCAAGCCCAGTGGCGCGTCGCCGAACAGACCGGCGCCACCCTCTTCGGCACGTCGGCCGCCTATGTCATGGCGTGCCGGAAAGCGGGCGTCCACCCCGGCCGCGACCACGACCTCAGCCGTGTGCAGTGCGTCGCCACCACGGGCTCCCCGCTCCCGCCCGACGGCTTCCGCTGGCTCCACGACGAGGTCGCCGAGGACCTGTGGATCGCCTCCGTCAGCGGCGGGACGGACGTCTGCAGCTGCTTCGCGGGAGCCGTCCCCACCCTGCCGGTCCACATCGGTGAGCTGCAGGCGCCCTGTCTCGGCACCGACCTCCAGTCCTGGGACCCCCTCGGCGGACCGCTCATCGGCGAGGTCGGCGAGCTCGTGGTGACCGCACCCATGCCCTCCATGCCGGTCCGCTTCTGGAACGACCCGGACGGCAGCCGCTACCACGACAGCTACTTCGACATGTACCCCGGCGTCTGGCGCCACGGAGACTGGATCACCCTCACCGAGCGCGGCTCGGTCGTCATCCACGGCCGCTCCGACTCCACCCTCAACCGGCAAGGGGTCCGGATGGGCTCCGCCGACATCTACGAGGCGGTCGAGCGGCTGCCGGAGATCCGTGAATCCCTCGTGATCGGCCTCGAAGAGCCGGACGGCGGCTACTGGATGCCCCTGTTCGTCCACCTCGCAGAGGGTGCCAGGCTCGACGACGAACTCCGCGGGAGCATCAAACGGACCATCCGTGAGCACCTCTCCCCGCGACACGTGCCGGACGAGGTCATCGAGGTCCCAGGCATCCCGCACACCCTGACCGGCAAACGCATCGAGGTCCCGGTCAAGCGGCTCCTCCAGGGCGCGCCCCTTTCCGAGGCGGTCAACCCCGGCTCCATCGACAACCTCGAACTCCTCGGCTTCTACGAGGACCTGGCCCGCCGACGCCGCTGAACGGACGGCTCCCGCCCCCGCTGTCAGTGCCTCTGATTACGCTGAGTGAGCATCGTTCGACAGCGCACAGGGGGACTCATGGCGCACATCAAACAGACCAAGCGCATCCGGCAACGCTCCGGAACATCCATGCGACGCACTCTGCGCCGCGAAGCGCCCAGCACCGTCGGCCTCCTGGTCGACCCCGAGGACTTCGCGGCGATGCGTCACTACCGGAGTTTCACCTTCGACGACCACTCCGTATACCTGCAGCAGGTCGAAAGCCTGCTGCGCACGCTCACCGCCCAGGGAGTGCACACCACCGTCGCCCTCTTCGACCCGGAGGACTACGCGGAGTTCTGCACCGAGTCCGGCCTCGATCCCGACGAGCCGACGAGCCGCAGCCGCTTCACCGCCGAGATCGCCGCGGCCGGCGCCACCGTGGCCTACACCGGTCAGCCCATCGACACGCTGATCCCGCTGCTCGTCTCACGAGCCGTCCGCCGGGCGACATGGGAATACGCGACGATGCTCCTGGCCGGCCTCGGCGACTGCGCGGACTGCGGGCAGGACATCGGCCGGGCCGCCTTCGACCGGGCGTCCCACCTGCTGATGCGTCTGCTGGACACGGCGGGGCCGGGCACCCACCACGTCGTCTGCAGCATGCCCACGGAGAGCGAACAGCTCCTGGCCGCCCTCCACACCGTCAGGGACCCGGCCGGTCCGGCCCGCCTCGACCCGTCGGAAGGAGCAGAGTTCGCCACGGTGCTCGCCGTGGGCGTCGCGCTCGAGACCCAGGGAGGCGTCGTGCTGCGCACCACGGCGCCCGGCGCCCCGGACAGGGTCCACGGCTGGCGGCTGGACCGGGGCGGCCTCCTCCCGCTCACGGCGGGCGAGGTCTTCAACGCCTACTGCACCGACGCCGACACGGGCGAACCCGTGTCACCGGAGTCCGGCGTCGAGTACTGCGCGGGGTTCGACATCGGCGCCGATGAGCCGGAGGCCCACCACTGACAGACCGAAGGGGCTCCCGCCGGAACCGCGGAACCGGCGGGAACCCCTTCCATCCGACTGCGCCCAGAGGGCGGGCGTCACTCGCCCGACAGCACCGCCTGCGCCGCGAGCCGCGCCTCATCGGCGGAGTCCGCCGCGCGCGCGGCGGAGGCGGCACGCTCGCACTGCGCGAGCGTGTGCTTCGCCAGCGTCGCCCGGACGTAAGGAATGGACGCCGCGCCCATCGACAGGGAGGTGACACCCAGCCCGGTCAGCACACACGCCAGCAGCGGGTCCGACGCGGCCTCACCACAGACACCACAGCTCTTGCCCTCGGCCCTGGCGGCCTCGGCGGAGAGCGCGACAAGGTCGAGCAGCGCGGGCTGCCAGGGGTCCTGGAGCCGCGACACGGCTCCCACCTGACGGTCGGCCGCGAAGGTGTACTGCGCCAGGTCGTTGGTGCCCAACGACAGGAACTCCACCTCCTGCAGGATCGAGCGGGCCCTGAGCGCGGCCGACGGAATCTCCACCATCGCCCCGAACTTCGCCTGCAGTCCCGCTTCACGGCAGGCGTCGGCGAACGCCTTCGCGTCGGTCCGGTCGGCCACCATCGGGGCCATGACCTCGAGATAGACCGGCAACCCTTCGGCCGCCCTGGACAGCGCCGTCAGCTGGGTACGCAGCACATCGGGGTGGTCCAGCAGGGCGCGCAGCCCACGCACACCCAGTGCGGGGTTCGGCTCGTCGGCCGGTGTCAGGAAGTCCAGCGGTTTGTCGGCACCGGCGTCCAGCACCCGCACGACGACACGCCCCTCCGGGAACGCCTCCAGCACCGCGCGGTACGCCGCGATCTGCTTCTCCTCGGACGGCGCCTGCTTGCTGTCGTCCAGGAAGAGGAACTCCGTACGGAACAGCCCGACGCCCTCGGCACCGGCCTCCACGGCCGCCGGCACATCAGCGGGGCCGCCGACGTTGGCGAGCAGCGGCACCTTGTGACCGTCGGAGGTGGCCCCGGGGCCGGTCACGGCCGACAGCGCCGCCTTGCGGGCCGCCGAGGCACTCTCCATCTCGGCGCGCTTGTCCGCACTCGGCTCGACGAAGATCTCACCGGTGCTGCCGTCCACCGCCACGACCGTGCCCTCGGCGATCTCGCCAGCTCCGGGCAGAGCCACGACGGCCGGTACCCCGAGCGCCCGCGCGAGAATGGCGCTGTGGCTGGTGGGCCCGCCCTCCTCCGTGACGAATCCGAGTACGAGTGCGGGGTCGAGCAGGGCCGTGTCCGCGGGAGCCAGGTCACGCGCGATCAGCACATACGGCTCGTCGCTGTCCGGCACGCCCGGCATCGGCACACCGAGCAGCCGCGCCACGATCCGGTTCCGCACGTCATCGAGGTCGGCGACGCGACCCGCCAGGTACTCCCCGGCATTGGCCAGCAGAGCCCGGTAGGCGGCGAACGCGTCGTAGACACCGCGCTCGGCGGTGCTGCCGACGGCGATACGACGCTCGACATCGGCGATGAGCTCGGGGTCCTGCGCCATCATGGCCTGGGCTTCGAGCACGTGCTGCGCCTCGCCCCCCGCCAGATTGCCCCGCGCGATGAGGTCGGCCGCAACAGCTTCCACGGCTTGACGCGCACGCCCCTGCTCGCGCTCGGCTTCTTCCGCGGGAATCTGTTTGGCCGGCGGCTCGAGCACCGCCGTACCCATGTGCCGAACCTCGCCGATGGCCACACCGTGGCTCACGCCGACGCCTCGCAGCGTTGTCTCCATTTCACCCGTCTCCGGTTGTGCGGCGGCGGTGCCGCCGCGGTGGGTACCCAACTGGCTCGTTACTGCGTCGAAGGTGTCACTGCCAGCCGAACAGCGTTTCGCCGACCTTCACGTCGCCGTCCTCCCGGACGCCGGAGAGGGACTCGGCGGTGGCCTCCAGGGCCACGACCGGGCAGATCGCGGACTTTCCGGCCGCCTCCACACCGGCGGGGTCCCATCGGACGATGCCCTGACCGCGGGCCACCGTGTCCCCCTTGTTCACGAGGAGCTCGAAGCCCTCGCCATTGAGCTGCACGGTGTCGATCCCGAGGTGTGTCAGCACTCCGTGGCCCTGGTCGTCGACGACCACAAAGGCGTGCGGGTGGAGGGAGACGACGATTCCGTCCACGGGGGAGACGGCCTCCGAAGGCTCGCGCACGGGGTCGATGGCGGTACCGGGGCCCACCATCGCTCCGGAGAACACGGGGTCGGGAACCGCGGTGAGCCCGATGGCGCGGCCGGCAAGAGGAGACGTCACTGTGGTCATGGGGAGCCTCTCAGGGGTGGGGATCCGTAGGTCACCGCCACGGCTGATGGAGGGCGGCGTACTGATCAGCAGCGTAAGTCATATGAAGTCCCGGTTCCGCCCGAGAGCTACCGGTTGGCCGACCTAGGGGTGCACCGGAAACGATTTGCCTCGTCTCGCAGCGGCCTGTATTGTCGTACCCCTGCCTGACCCCAACGGGACTTCATGAGTCCGGAGTCGGCAGCGACTCCCAAGCCCAGACTGTAACTCCTGCATTGTGTTCCCGCGTGCTCGCGGGACCCCGGTCAAGGAATAGGAAAAGGCCTGATAGAGTCGGACTCGCCGGAAAGGGAAACGCGAAAGCGGGACACTGGAAAGCGAATCAGCAGGATCCCGTTTCGGCCGGGAATCGGGCTCGGAAGAGTCTGGTAGAGTCGGAGACGCAAGAACGAAGGGAAGCGCCCGGAGGGGCCCGGTGAAACGGGACCGATGGAAGCGTCCGTTCCTTGAGAACTCAACAGCGTGCCAAAAGTCAACGCCAGATATGTTGATACCCCGGCCTGCTTCATGCAGGTTGGTGGTTCCTTTGAAAAAGTCCTGCCGGTCCTTCGGGGCGGGTGGGCAACAACAGC
>NZ_DATMVN010000207.1:0-7511 GCF_035563135.1 Streptomyces sp. | reverse complement strand
TCGGCGACGGTGCGGGAAGGGCCGGCGGCGGCCTGCTCGATCAGGTCGAGCACGGCGGGGTCCTGGGCCTCGGCCAGGTAGTGCAGTGCGGCACAGCGCGCGCCTTCGGGCCCGCTGCGGGCGGCCTCGACGATCAGAGGGCGGTCCTCGGCCGCCGCGACGGCGGAGAGGCAGCGGGCCGCGGGGACGTGGAGCACACTGCCGCGTTCCAGTCCTTGCTGGGCCCAATCGAAGACGGCCTGGACGCTCCACCCGGGGCGTGGTCCGCCCGGCCTCATCTGCCGCTGCCACCGGTCGAAGGAACCCTGCTCCGTCGCCGCCCTGATCCGGGCACCGACCGCTGCGCGCGGGTCGTCGGCCCAGAGCCGCCAGGGGCGGGGCTCGAAGGCGTCCCGTACGGCGGCGGCCAGCTCGGCGGTGCCCTCCGCGGTCGCGGGGAAGCGGGCCAGCACCGCCCCGGCGAGGGAACGCAACCCGGCGTCGTCGTCGCGCAGGGCCAGCTCGTCGAGTGCCCAGGCCCAGTTGGCCCCGGTCGCGGCGTACCGGCGCAGGAGCGCGAGGGCGTCGCTGCGTCCGTAGGAGGCGAGGTGTCCGAGCACGGCGAGCGCGAGGCCCGTGCGGGAGTCGTCGGTGTCGAGGTGGTCCTCGGGATCCCAGAGGTGCCGCTCGATCTCCTCGGTGCCCCCGTCGAGATCGAGGTAGAGGCGCGCGTAGTAGAGGGAGCGGTTCTCGATCTGCCAGTCGTGACGCGGATCGCTCAGGACGCAGTGGTTGAGAGCCGCGAGGGCCTCGGGGCGGGGGGCGGCGAGCGCGTGGAGCGTGCCGTCGCCGCGGCCCCTCTGCAACAGGCCGAGCAGGGTGCCGCTCGGCGCTATGAACGGATCGAACATGAAGAAAGCCTCACATCAAGCTGTCGACGCAACCGGGACTGTGCTGTTCCATGTGCCGGGGTCGGATCCCCTAGGCCGCGCAGCAACATGATCGGCCGACCGCTGTCTTCTGCCTGGTGCTCATCTTCCTCTGCCTCTCGTCGGTGGCCCGGAACGGGCCCGCGACGTCATGATGTCCCAGCCATTTCGCCGACGCGACCACATTTACGGCGCATCGACCGGCCGGCGGCCGGTACGGCGTCTCAGCGCGCACCGAAGAGTTCCAGCAGGTCGTCCTTGCCGAACATGCGTGCGGTGTCCACGGCGGAGGGGGTTCCGGCGGCCGGATCGGCCCCTGCGGCGAGCAGCGCGTCGATCACTTCGCGCTCACCCTTGAACACGGCCCCGGCCAGCGGTGTCTGCCCCCGGTCGTTGGCCCGGCCGGGGTCGGCGCCGCGGTCCGCGAGCGCGACGACGGCGGAGGCGTGTCCGTGGTACGCGGCGAGCATGAGCAGGGAGTCGCCCCGGTCGTTGGTGAGGTCGGCGGGGACGCCGGCGTCGACGTAGGCGGCCAGCGCGTCACTCTCGCCCCGGCGGGCCAGGTCGAAGACCTTGCCCGCCAGCTCGACCACCTCGGGATCAGGGATTTCGCTCATCGGGCGGACCGCCTTCCATTGCCGTTGTCGCCGTCGCCGACCTGGTGAGGAGTACGGCGGGAAGGCCGTACGGGTGAATCGACAGAGTACTGCTCCCGGACGGCCGTCAGCCTGCCCGGAAACGGCGGAAGATCACGGCGCAGGCCCCACTTCCCGTCGGGGCGGGGGCCTGCACGGCCGGCGGGGCTCCCGGACAGGCGCTCTCCGCCCCTCGTCCGAGCGGGAACAGACAGTATTCACCCAGTTGCACCTTTTATCGTATAGGTACATCTTGTGATTCTGGAAGTACTCATGGTGACTGCCCCCCTCAACCAGGAGAACCGCTCATGATCCTCTCCATCTCGGGCGTGGTACTGCTCGGCATCATCGTCTTCCTGTTCTTCAAGAAGGACGGGCTCAAGGCGTCCCACGCCCTCATCTGCGCTCTGTTCGGCTTCTACCTGGCCGGCACAGCCATTGCTCCGAGCATCACAGCAGGCGGGGCGAGCCTCGCCGGCATGCTGGGCGGGATCAAGTTCTGACGCTCCGACACAGCTCCCACTTCTTCAGGAGACCGATGTGGCCCGGCGACCGCTCCCCCGCATCCTCAGGCGCGGCAGCGCTTCGATCACCCGCAGCCGCGAGATCGCACGCACGGCCGCCGGCAACGCCACCGACGTCCTCCATCCGCTGATCACGGTCACCCGCGGTCTGCGGGTGCTGGCGGGAGCAGGGCGGCAGAGATGGGCCGCGACGCCCAAGGACCGGCGCGGACACGTGCTGTTCCTCGTCGCGGCCTGCGTACTGGCGGTGGCGCTCATCCCCTACGGGCCCCTGCTGGCCCTCGTCTCGGTGATGGGCGCTGCCGCGTGGCGGGGACGCGACCGGACCCCCGCGAGGACCGGCCCCGACGAGACGGGGGCCGCGCGGCTCCAGGCGCTGTACGAGGCGCTCGTGCCGCACTTCTCCGTGCCCGAGGACCCCAGCCCGCTGTTCTCCCACGGCGGCGACTGGGAGGGTGCCTTCGGCACCTCGTACGCCTTCGACGGCAACGGCCGCCTCACCCGGCTGCAGGTGAACTATCCGGCGTACTTCACCGACGGCGACCCTGCCTCACGCACCCGCGTCGAGCAGGTGCTCCACGCCAAGTCGGGCCGGGGCCGCGAATACCGCTTCACCTGGGACGAGGAGAACAATCACCTCCTCATGACCGTGCTCGCCGCGCTCCCCGCCACCATCGCCGCCCAGCGCTTCGTCACCGCGCCCGGCGAGACCGTGCTCGGATTCACGGACGCCGACGCGGTCCGGCGCACCGTTCCGGTCCAGGACGGTGACGGGACGCGGGACGCCGCTCCGGTGATCTGGCGCACCGGCGCCCGTTCGACGGAACCCCACCTGCTGATCGCCGGGCACCCCGGCGCCGGCGCCACGACCCTGATGCGCTCACTCGCCCTGCAGGCCCTCCAGCACGGTGACGTCCTCGTCGTGGAGGGCGGCGGCGCCGGTGAGTACGGCTTCCTGACCGGCCGGGACGGCGTACTGGCCGTGGAGTGCGGCCTGGGCGGGGCCCTCGCGACACTCGAATGGGCGGCGCACGAGACCGAGCGGCGCCTCATCGCCGCCGACCGGGCCCGCCAGGCCGGGCACCCCGAGCCCGAGGACACCAAGCGCCCCCTGTGGATCCTGCTGGACCGTCCGAGCGCGCTGGGACATCTGGCGGCCGCCGACGGCAGGCAGGACCCGCAGGAGCTTCTCCGGGTGCCCCTGCGGCACGGCCGCGCCGCAGGGGTGACAGTGGTCGTCGCGGACCAGTTCGACAGTCTTGACGACCTCGACGAGACCGTACGGACCCACACCAGGGCGCGCGCCGTCCTCGGGCCCGCGGACCCCGAGCAGGTGGAGGCGGTCCTGGGTGTCCAGCCGCACACCACGCCCGTCCCCGACGTCCCGCCGGGCCGCGGCTACGCCCGGCTGGGCAGCGGGCCCGTCCTGCGGCTGCAGGTACCGGCCACCCCCGACCCCTGCGACGAGGCCACGAGCGAGGCGCACCGGCAGGCGGTGCTCGACCTGCTCCCCGGCGGTGCGCCACCGGTGGAGCAGACCGCGCCGGTGAAGGCGCCGGAAGCCGCCCCGGAGGCCGCCGACGCGTTCGGGCCCGTGTCCGTGCGCACGGACCAGCTGGTCAAGACGCCCGCAGTCGCGGAGGGGTGAGACCGGGCGCCTCAGGCCACGAAGGTCCTGGGCGCCTCGGCTCCCGCGCCCGCCCCGGAAGAGACCAGCCCGGCGGCCGCGGCGAGCCGCAGCGCCGCCTCGTCCGCCAGGGGGCCGCCCACGGTGAAGGGCAGCCGCACATAGCCCTCGAAAGCCCCGTCGACCCCGAACCGGGGTCCCGACGGGACTCGGACACCCACCCGCTCGCCGGCCACGGCGAGCCGGGAGCCGGAAAGGCCGCCGGTGCGCACCCAGAGGGTGAGTCCGCCGTGCGGCACCTCGAACTCCCACGCCGGGAGCTCCCGGCGCAGCGCCCGCACCAGATCGTCCCTGTTCTCACGGGCCTGCCCGCGCCGGACCGCGACGGCCTGCTCCCAGCCTCCGGTCCGCAGCAGCCAGTTGATGGCGAGCTGCTCCAGCACCGGCGTCCCCATGTCGGCGTAGGCCCGCGCCGCCACCAGGCTGCGGATGACGTCCGGCGCCGCCCGCACCCAGCCGATCCGCATGCCGGCCCAGAACGCCTTGCTCGCGGAGCCGACGGTCAGGACGGTGCTGCCCGCCGGATCGAACGTACAGACCCTCCGGGGCATCCCGACATCCGCGTCGAGGTGCAGCTCGTGCATGGTCTCGTCGACCACCAGGACCGTGCCCGCCGACCGGGCGGCCTCGACAAGGGCGCGGCGCTGCTGTTCGTCGGCCAGCGCCCCGGTGGGGTTGTGGAAGTCGGCGACCACATAGGCCAGCCTCGGCGCCGCGTCCCGCAGGACCTGCCGCCAGCGGTTCATGTCCCAGCCGCCGAGGCCCTCCTCCATCGCCACGGGCACCAGCCTGGCGCCCGCCTCCCGCATCAGCTGGAGGATGTTGGCGTAGCTCGGGGACTCCACGGCGATGCGCTCGCCGCGCCCGGCGAAGAGATGGCAGATGGCGTCGATGGCGCCCATCGCCCCCGTGGTGACCATGATCTGCTCGGGCATCGTGGGGACGCCGTGCCCGGTGTAGCGGTCCGCGATCATCTGTCGCAGGGCGGGGAGTCCGGCCGGGTAGTCACCATGCGTGTGGGCGTACGGCGGCAGTTCCTCCAGCGCCCCCTGGACGGCCCGGGTCAGCCACGGCTCCGGGGCGGACAGCGAGGCGCACCCCAGATCGATCATCGAGCCGAGCGACTCCGGCGGCAGCGGTTCGAGGCCCCGGGCGGGCAGCGGGTTGCCCGCCGGGACCGTGGTCCAGCTGCCGGCTCCGCGGCGCGACTCCAGGAACCCCTCCGTCCGCAGCGCCTCGTACGCGGCGGTGACGGTGGTCCGGCTGAGGGACATGGCGAGCGCGAGCTCCCGCTCGGCGGGGAGCCGCGCGGCGACCGGGACCCGGCCTTCCAGGACGAGCAGGCGCACACCGTCGGCGAGGGCGCGGTAGGCGGGCGGCTTACGGGAGCCGGGCGCCGGGGGGCGCGCCTGCTGCCCCTGGAGTTGGCGGGCGAGCTGTGCCGCACCGACGGTCGAAGTCCACTGCGCCATCAAAATCAGTCCACCTTCCTCGGATTGGCCATAGTTGGAGGCCGATCCCCTGCCACAGAGTGACATGACGCAGTCCACCATCACCACCTAGGGGGCACCACTTGTCCGACTTCACCGACCGGAGCGGCACCCGGCTCACCCGGCGGCTGACCCAGCTGTACGCGGGTCTGGCCCTCTACGGGGCGAGCTCGGCGCTCCTGGTCCGCGCCGGGCTCGGGCTCGAACCGTGGGGGGTGCTCCACCAGGGGCTCGCGGCGCGGACCGGCCTCTCCATCGGGGTCGTCTCGATCGTCGTCGGAGCGGTCGTCCTGCTCCTGTGGATCCCGCTCAGGCAGCGCCCCGGACTCGGCACCGTCTCCAACGTCTTCGCCGTCGGTATCGCGATGGACGCCACCCTGGCCCTCGTCCCGGCCGTGCACGGCCTCGGGGCACAGATCCCGCTCATGGCCGCGGGCATCGTGCTCAACGGCGTCGCCACGGGCCTGTACATCTCCGCGCGCTTCGGCCCGGGGCCGCGCGACGGCCTGATGACGGGCCTGAACCTCCTCACCGGCGGCTCCATCAGGCTGGTGCGTACGGCGATCGAGGTGGCCGTGGTCGTGACCGGCTTCCTCCTCGGCGGTTCGCTGGGAGCCGGCACCGTCCTGTACGCCCTGGCCATCGGCCCGCTCGCCCAGTTCTTCCTCCGCCTCTTCGACCTCCCCGCGCCGGGCGCCCGCACTTCGCCCGTTGCCGGGCCGACACCGCGAGAGGCGATACTTCCGCGGTGACCGCAGCGACTTCGGGGCGCCACCCCTATCTGGACCACCCTTCGACGATTGCCTTCGCCCACCGCGGCGGAGCGGCGGACGGCATGGAGAACACCGCAGCCGCGTTCCGGCGTGCGGCGGACGCCGGCTACCGCTACTTCGAGACCGACGTGCACGCCACGGCGGACGGGCGTCTGGTCGCCTTCCACGATCCGACCCTGGACCGGGTGACGGACTCCCGGGGACGGATAGCCGGACTGCCCTGGAGCGAGGTGCGCCGGGCGAAGGTGGCGGGCAGCGAACCGCTGCCGCTCTTCGAGGAGCTGCTGGAGGAGTTCCCGGAGGCCCGCTGGAACGTGGACATCAAGGCGGAACCCGCCCTCGCCCCGCTCGTCGGACTGATCCGCAGGACCGGCGCCTGGGACCGGGTGTGCGTGGGGTCGTTCTCGGAGGCGCGGGTGGCCAGGGCCCACCGCCTCGCGGGCCCGCGTCTGGCCACCTCCTACGGGGTGCGCGGCGTGCTCGGCCTGAGGCTCCGCTCGTACGGCATCCCGGCCGCGCTCCGGGCGGGCGCGGTCTGCGCGCAGGTCCCGGAGAGCCAGAACGGCGTCCGTGTCGTCGACCGGAGGTTCGTGCGCACGGCGCACGCCCGCGGCCTCCAGGTCCACGTCTGGACGGTCAACGAACCGGAAAGGATGGCGGCGCTCCTGGATCTCGGGGTGGATGGCATCATGACCGATCACATCGAGACGCTGCGCACGGTGCTGAGCGAGCGGGGGGCCTGGGCCTGACGCCGGGGCCTGCCGCGTCCGCACGGGACGAACGAGGGGGCGCGGCGTGAGCACCGGTACCGCAGGAACGGCGGATCCGGCCGGGGGGCCGGCCGGGGCCGCCGGGCGCAGGAGAGAGCAACACGGCTGGTACTTCTACGACTTCGCGTGTTCCGTGTACTCCACCAGTGTCCTCACCGTCTTCCTCGGCCCCTATCTGACGTCCATAGCCAAGGCGGCCGCCGACGCGGACGGGTTCGTGCATCCGCTGGGCATACCCGTGCGGGCAGGATCGCTCTTCGCGTACGCCGTGTCGGTGTCCATCGTCGTGGCGGTGATCGTCATGCCGGTCGTGGGCGCGGCGGCGGATCGCACGGGGCGGAAGAAGCCCCTGCTCGCGGCGGCCGCGTACACGGGCGCGACGGCGACGGCCTGCATGTTCCTCCTGGAAGGCCACCGCTATCTGCTGGGAGCCTTCCTGCTCATCGTGGCGAACGCGTCGATCTCCGTGTCGATGGCCCTGTACAACGCGTACCTGCCCCAGATCGCCACCCCGGAGGAGCGTGACGCGGTCTCCTCGCGCGGCTGGGCCTTCGGGTACACCTCGGGCGCGTTCGTCCTCGTCCTGAATCTGGTCCTCTACACGGGCCACGACTCCTTCGGGCTGTCCGAGTCCGACGCGGTCCGGATCTGCATCGCGTCGGCCGGCGTGTGGTGGGGCGCCTTCGCCCTCGTACCGCTGCGGCGGCTGCGCGACCGCCGGGTG
>NZ_DATMVN010000206.1:0-3647 GCF_035563135.1 Streptomyces sp. | reverse complement strand
GGCCGGCCGGCCGGCCCGTTCGTGGCGGGCGGGTGCCCGGGACGGGATCGGGGGATCACGGGAGGGGCCTCCGGCCCGGCCGTGCCCGCCCTGGGGCGCACGCCTGCCGGCAGGGCCCGGGCGGTGTCGGGGAAACCGCTGGTCATCGCCGTTGCGGGCGGCGATATGGGCCCATAAGGGGAATACTTGTCCCAGGCAGGGGCAGCGGTGACAGGAGTGCCGGCAGGACATCCGGACGTATGCCGGCGGACATCCGGACGCACCGGAAGGATGGACATGACGACCGTAGGACTTCTCTACCCGGGCCACGCCGCGGAGGACGACTTCCCGCGGATCGAGGTCATGCTCGACAGCGACATCAGGGTGCCGCTCTTCCACACGGACCTCGACGAGGACGCCCGCCGGACCGAGAACCTCAAGGCGGCAGGCGCACCCGAGCGCCTGAACGCCGGTGTCGAGGAGCTGCGGATGGCCGGCGCCGAATCGCTGGTCTGGGCCTGCTCGGGCGGCAGCTTCGCCTACGGCTGGGACGGGGCGCACGAGCAGGCCGCAGGGCTGGCCAGGGCGGCGGGACTGCCCGCCTCCAGCACGTCCATCGCCTTCGTCCAGGCGGTACGCGAGCTGGGTGCCTCCCGGGTCGCGGTCGCCGCGACCTACTCCGAGGACATCGCCGCGCTCTTCGCCGGATTCCTGGAGTCCGCAGGGGTCGGGGTGACCTCCCTCCGGGGCAGCGGCATCATCATGGCGTCGGAGGCCGCCGCCGCGGACGTGGACCTGGTGAAGGAACTGGCCGTGGCCGGGGACCACCCGGACGCCGAGGTGGTGCTGCTCCCCGACAACGCGCTGCACACCGCCGCACACGTCCCCGAACTGGAGGAACTCCTCGGCAAGCCGGTCCTCACCGCCAACCAGGTGGCGGTCTGGGAAGGGCTCCGGCTGGTCGAGCGCCGCATCTGGGCCCCCACGCTCGGCACCCTGTTCGCCACGCGCGAGCCTCCGCCGGGAGCGACCGAGCCCCGGGGCATCGAGGTGCGGGAGTGAGGACCGCGGCAGCTCCCCGGGAATAAGCGGAGCCATCCTCCTGTTGGCACCCTCCGGTATACAGACGCAGCACCGGAGAGGCCGAACACGTGGACGAGAACCGAGGCGACCAGATTCGCGGCACGGCGGGCGGGACGGCCTCCGTGCCCCTCTCCGTGCTCGACCTGGTGACCGTGGGCCAAGGCCGCACGGCGACCCAGGCCCTGCGCACCAGCGTGGACATCGCCCGGCTCGCCGAGAGCCGCGGTTTCCACCGCTTCTGGGTCGCCGAGCACCACTCCATGCCCGGTGTGGCCTCCTCGTCCCCCGCCGTGATCCTCGCGCACCTGGCCGCGTACACGGAGCGCATCAGGCTCGGCTCCGGCGGAGTGATGCTGCCCAACCACGCGCCGCTGGTGATCGCCGAGCAGTTCGGCACCCTTGAGGCGATGGCGCCCGGCCGTGTCGACCTCGGCCTCGGCCGGGCACCCGGCACGGACGGCGCCACCGCCGCCGCCCTGCGCCGCACGGACCGGCTCAACGAAGGTGCCGACGACTTCCCGCAGCAGCTGGCCGAGCTGACCCGCTTCCTGGACGACGACTTCCCGGACGGGCACCCCTACGCCCGCATCCACGCCGTCCCCGGACCCGTGCAGGCCACGTCGCCCGGCGGAGTCCAGTCGCCCGCCCGTCCGCCGGTCTGGCTGCTGGGCTCCTCCGGTTTCAGCGCCCGGCTGGCCGGTGTGCTCGGCCTGCCCTTCGCCTTCGCCCACCACTTCTCGTCCCGCAACACCGTGCCGGCCCTGGACCTGTACCGGCAGTCCTTCAAGCCCTCCGCCGTGCTCGACGCCCCCTACGCCCTCATCGGGGTCGCGGCGCTGGCCGCGGACGACGAGCGCGAGGCCAGGCGCCAGGTGCTGACCGGCGCCCTGTCCATGGTCCGGCTGCGCACCGGGCGCCCCGGCCTCGTGCCCAGCCCCGAGGAGGCCGAGGCGTACGACTTCAGCCCCATGGAGCGCGAGTTCGTCGACGGCTGGCTGAAGGACATCGTCCACGGCACGGCGGACGAGGTCCGCAGCGGTCTGGACGACCTGGCCAAGCGCACCGGCGCGGACGAGCTGATGATCACGGCCAACGCGCACGGCGGAGAGGCCCGGCTGCGGTCGTACGAGCTCATCGCGGACGCGTACGGGCTGCCCGGGACGGTCTGACCCGGTCAGCTCCCGCCGGTCCGGCGCCGGTCAGTTCCCCGCCGGTCCGGCGCCGGTCAGCTCCCCGCCGGTCCGGCGCCGGTCAGTTCCCCGCCGGCCTGGCGCCGATCAGTTCGGCGATCCGCTCCGGGGCCACCGCACGCGAATACAGCCACCCCTGCCCGGTGTCACAGCCGATCCGGCGCAGCCGCTCCGCCTGGCCCGAGGTCTCCACGCACTCCGCGGTGACCGTGAGGCCCAGGCGGTGCGCCAGCTGCACCATGGCTTCGACGATCGTCTCGTCGGCCGGGCTGGGGTGCGCGCCGTCCTCGTAGCGGAAACCGCTCACGAAGGAACCGTCCAGCTTCAGCACGGACACCGGCAGCCGGCTCAGATAGGCGAGGTTGGAGTAACCCGTGCCGAAGTCGTCGATCGCGATGCGGACGCCCATGTCGCTGAGGGCCTGGAGCACCCGCAGCGGCCGGCCGGACGAGCCCATGACCGCCGATTCGGTCAGCTCCAGTTGCAGCAGCCCGGGTTCGAGGCCCGTCTCGGCGAGGATCTCCGCCACCTCGGCGACCAGGTCGGAGTCCCAGAGCTGCCGCACGGCGACATTGACGCTGATGAACAGCGCAGGCTCGTCCGGGTGTTCCAGCTGCCAGCGGCGGGCCTGCCGGCAGGCCGTGCGCAGCACCCACCGGCCGAGCTGGACGATGGTGCCGTCCTCCTCCGCGATGGGGACGAACCGGCTCGGCGCCAGCAGCCCGAAACGCGGGTGGTTCCACCGGACCAGGGCCTCCACACCCCGTACGACCTCGTCCGCCATGCCGACCAGCGGCTGGTACTCCAGGGTGAACTCCCCGCGCTCGACGGCGGGGCGGAGCGTGGAGGAGAGCGCCTGCCGGGTCATCCGGTGCGCGTTGCGCTCGGGGTCGAAGAGGGTCCAGCGGGACCGGCCGTCGGCCTTCGCCCAGTAGAGAGTGGTGTCCGCGGCCTGCATCAGGGCGGTGGCCGACGTGCCGGCCGACGACCGCTCCACCACCCCGATCGACGCGGAGACCGACAGCCGGTGCCCGGACACCTCGAACGGCCGCTGGAGGGCGCTGAGCACCGTACGGGCGAGATCGGTGAGCTGACGCGTGCCCGAGGAGTCCTCGACCAGGATGGCGAACTCGTCACCGCCGAGGCGCGCCACCAGATGGCCGCCGGTGCGGTGACCGCCGGCCTCGGCGCAGTCGGTGAGCCGTCCGGCCACAGCGGCCAGCAGCCGGTCGCCGGTGCGGTGCCCCAGGGTGTCGTTGACCGCCTTGAAACCGTCGATGTCGAGGTAGCAGAGCCCGATCCGGCCGGGCCGGGGCGACGGCCCCTCCTGGAGGGGCGGATGCTCCAGGGCGGCCGCGAGCCGCTCGAAGAACAGGGTGCGGTTGGGCAGCCGGG
>NZ_DATMVN010000205.1:0-2741 GCF_035563135.1 Streptomyces sp. | reverse complement strand
GGTGTGTGCCGGCCGGGCGCCGCGTCCCTGCCCGGGAGCGTGCCCCGGTCGGGCACATCCCCTCTGAGCGGGTCCGCGCCCTCGTCCGCCGCACCCGCGGCGCGGGGTTTCACCGGCTCGGCCGGCCCGTCCGGTTCCGTCGGCCCGGGTGCGGGTTCCGTCGTCGCGGCAGCCCTTGTGACTCCGGCGGTCTTGTCCTCGATGGCACAGGCAGTCATGATCCGGTCACCTCCGGCAACCGAAGCTAGGTTTCGTACTCCCCACCGGACAACGCGAGCCACACCACTTCACACATAAGGGTGCTGATGTCCTGATTTCCCTGCGGAGGTGGAGGGGCCTGTGCTGCGGACGCGGAACTCGACGGCCTCAGCAGCCTTGGCGACCTCGGCGCCGACCCCACCGGACAGCGGGGCGAGTAACGATTCGCACCGGCCGCCGTTCCCGCCGCACGCCCCCCGGCGGCCAGGGGCGGCGGGCCGTGGCGGACAGGTAGCCTTTCCTCCGTGCCCCGTCTGTCTGAAGTCATCGCCGAGCTCGACGCCCTCTGGCCTCCCGAGCGGGCCGAAGGATGGGACGCCGTCGGCACGGTCTGCGGTGACCCCGGAGCGGAGATCGACCGGGTCCTCTTCGCCGTCGACCCCGTCCAGCAGATCGCCGACGAGGCCCGCGCCCTCGGCGCCCAGCTGATCGTCACCCACCACCCCCTGTATCTGCGCGGTACGACGACGGTCGCGGCCTCCACCTTCAAGGGCCGCGTCGTGCACGGGCTCATCAAGCACGACATCGCCCTGCACGTCGCGCACACGAACGCCGACACCGCCGACCCCGGGGTCTCCGACGCCCTCGCCGGCGCCCTGGACCTGCGGGTCACCGGCCCCCTGGTGCCGGACCCCACCGACCGGTCCGGCCGCCGCGGACTCGGCCGGATCTGCGAGCTGGACCGCCCCGAGACCCTCCGCGACTTCGCCGCCCGTGCCGCCGCCCGGCTGCCGGCCACCGCGCAGGGCATCCGGCTGGCCGGCGACCCGGACGCGCTCGTGCGCCGGGTCGCGGTGAGCGGCGGCTCCGGCGACAGCCTCTTCGACGCCGTGCGCGCCGCCGGTGTCGACGCCTTCCTCACCGCGGACCTGCGCCACCACCCGGCCTCCGAGGCCGTCCAGCACTCGCCGCTCGGCCTCGTCGACGCCGCACACTGGGCCACCGAATGGCCCTGGTGCGAGCAGGCCGCCGCACAGCTCGACGCACTTTCCGACCGCCACGGATGGGGCCTGCGGGTCCATGTCTCGAAGCAGGTCACCGACCCCTGGACCACCCACCACTCTTCTGGAGCCCCCAACTGAACGCCGCGCCCGCCGACCAGATCCGACTCCTCGAAGTCCAGGCACTCGACGTACGTCTGTCGCAGCTCGACCACAAGCGCACCTCGCTGCCCGAGCACGCCGAGCTGGATTCGCTCAACAGCGACCTCGCGCAGCTGCGGGACCTGCTCGTCGCCTCGCAGACCGAGGAGAGCGACACCACCCGCGAGCAGACCAAGGCGGAGCAGGACGTCGACCAGGTGCGTCAGCGCGCCGTCCGCGACCAGCAGCGGCTCGACTCCGGTGCGGTCTCCTCGCCGAAGGACCTGGAGAGCCTCCAGCGCGAGCTCACCTCGCTCGCCAAGCGCCAGGGTGACCTGGAGGACGTCGTCCTCGAGATCATGGAGCGCCGCGAGTCCGCCCAGGAGCGCGTCGCCGAGCTGACCGAGCGCGTCAGCGCGGTGCAGGCCAAGGTCGACGACGCGACCGCCCGCCGGGACGCCGCTACCCGGGAGCTCGACGCCGAGGCCGCCACCGTGGCCAAGGACCGCGAGGTCGTCGCGGGTGCCGTCCCCGCCGACCTGCTCAAGCTGTACGACAAGCTCCGCGCCCAGCAGGGCGGCGTCGGCGCGGCCCGGCTCTACCAGCGCCGCTGCGAGGGCTGCCGCCTGGAGCTGAACATCACCGAGGTCAACGACGTGAAGGCGGCGTCCCCCGACACCGTGCTCCGCTGCGAGAACTGTCACCGCATCCTGGTGCGCACCTCGGAGTCGGGCCTGTAATGACCGCTCCACGCCGGCTGGTCGTCGAGGCGGACGGCGGCTCCCGGGGCAACCCGGGGCCCGCCGGTTACGGCGCGGTCGTCCTCGATCCCCATGACGCCGGGACACTCGCCGAGGCCGCCGAGTACATCGGCGTGGCGACGAACAACGTCGCGGAGTACAGGGGCCTGATCGCCGGGCTGAAGGCGGTGAAGGAGCTGTTCCCGGACACCCCCGTGGAGGTGCGTGTCCGGATGGACTCCAAGCTGGTGGTCGAGCAGATGTCGGGGCGCTGGAAGATCAAGCACCCCGACATGAAGCCGCTCGCCGCGGAGGCCGCGAGCATCCTGCCCGCGTCCTCGGTCACGTACGAGTGGATCCCGCGCGAGCGGAACAAGCACGCCGACCGGCTCGCAAACGAGGCGATGGACGCGGGCAAGCGGGGCGAGCAGTGGGACCGGGCGTCCTCGACGGCCGACCTGGAGACGTCCCGCACACCGGCTGTCCCCGGCTCACCCCCGGCCGGCCCGCCCGGCGACGCGGTGGCGGGCGCGGCGAAGGTCCGGGCCGCGATGGCCGCCGCCCGCCCGGCGCCGGCCGCTCCGCAGACGGACCCGGGCCCCTCCCCGCAGACGGACCCGGGCCCCTCCCCGCAGGCGGACCGGGTGACGGCCCCGCAGGC
>NZ_DATMVN010000204.1:0-19821 GCF_035563135.1 Streptomyces sp. | reverse complement strand
CGTCCGGTCCGGCGGGTCCGGGCCGCAGGACGGCCGGTCCGCGCGCCGGGACCCCGCCCGCTGCCGGCACCGACCGTCCACCCCCGAAAAGCTGATAATCAGGAGGAACCGCGTGTTGATCTCAGAGCCCCGGGCCGTCGCACCCGCCGAATACCGCCGGGTGATGGGCCACCATCCGACCGGCGTCAGCGTCGTCACCGGAATGCGCGACGGCGCGCCGGTCGGCATGGTCGTGGGGACCTTCAGCGCCGTGTCGATGGACCCGCCCCTGGTGTCCTTCATGCCGACCGTGGCCTCCGGCACGTACACCCTTCTGAGGGAAGCCGGCAGCTTCTGCATCAACGTGCTGGCGGCCGACCAGATGGAATTGTGCCGGACGATGGCGGTGCCCCGTCCGGACAAGTTCGACGGTGTCCCGTGGACGGTCTCCCCCTTCGGCGCCCCGCGCCTGGCCGGTGCGGTGGCGTACGTGGACTGCGCGCCGGAGCAGGAGGTGCCGGCGGGGGACCACTGGATCACGCTGTGCCGGGTGCAGGCGATGGAGATCGGGCGGGAGGCGTCACCGCTCGTCTTCTTCCAGGGAGGCTACGGGGAGTTCGCCCGGGCCGGGCGCGCGGACGCCGAGCTCCACGAGTACCTGGCTCACTACTCCGACTTCGCCATGTGAGGATGGAACCGAGGACGCTGCCCTGACAGGGCCCGGCTCCTCGTGCGCTGCGACCGGGGCGTCGTCCGCGGGGAGACGTGAAGCGCCGCTTGCACGGGCAGCAGGAGTGCTCGACGGGTTGCAGGTCGGTGGCTGCTTGACCAGCGGGTGGACATGTCCGTAGCGCTGAACACTGTCCCAGGGCTGATCAGTCCTCCGGTGACGGGTGAGGTGATCCGGATCGGCGATGCGTGACCGCGGACACCGGCCGTCGGGGGCGTGCCCCCTCCTGGTCGTGTCCGACGCGTACCTGCGCGCCAGACCATTGCCTGGCCGGGCCCGTAGGCGACTCACGGGCGCACGCCTCGCCGACCGGCGGATTCGCGGGTCCGTGGGCGCGGCCCGTGAGGGCAGCCCGGCGCCGGCGAGATCAGTCGTGCACGAGGACCCTGACCCGGGCCAGATTGTCGATGCGGGCGAAAGCCGTTCGCGGATCGGCGTCGCGCTGTGCGCTGACCCGTACGGTGACGAACCGCGTGCCGGGGCTGCGGTAGGTGTGCCGGCGTTCGAGCCGCAACTGGGAGACGGGCTGCGTCACTTCGTCGACCTCGTAGGTGCCGTCCCCGTCCAGATCCCACTGCACACGCACGATCCTGCCCGTGCCCGGCGGGACTTCGACGGTCGCCGCCAGGGTCACGGGTGCGCCGACGCGGACGTCGGCGCGTTCGGCACCGTCCGCGGTGATCCGCACCACCGGCTGGACCCCGCCGCGTTCGGCGGCCGAGTCGGGCACGACGACCTGCCCCTCCCGGATCTCGTAGCGGGTGCCGGAAGGTGGTGTGACACCCTTTTCCACCCAGTCGGCGAGACTGCGCAGCGCCTCGTGCAGGACGCCCAGATAACTCACGGTGCGGGCCGGGTGTTCCTGACGTTCGGCGTCGGCGTGCAGCGCGTTGTCGACGTACCAGAGCCGGAAGTGGTCGTCGAGGGCCTCCCCGAGGTGCTGTGCGGCCTGGTTCCGGTACCAGTCGGCCTGCCAGGGAAAGGCCTCTCGGTCGAGCAGGCAGGACACGACGATCATCTTGCCGCCGAACCGCCCGGTGGGCACCTGTCCGGCCGCCGCAGCGGCGAACAACGGGGCCAGCAGAAAAGGACGCTGCGGGAGAAGCGGAGCGCCGGAGGCGTCGCGGTGCTGGTCCCAGACCCGGTACTCGGGGCCGGGCACCTGATGGCGGTGATAGGTCTGGGCCGCGAGGAAATTGCTGTTGTCCACACGGACGGTGTCACCGGGGCGCACGTTGTCCGGGGGCTGCTCGGCGTCGCTCATGTCGAGGACGGCGAGGTCGTGCCGGAGACCCTTCAGCCGCAGCCGGGTTCCGGCGGCCTCACCGCTCGTCACCGTCAGTTCGGCCCCCAGGGTTTCGGTGCCGGGCACGGCTGTGAGGCGCAGCGCGACGAGGGTGTCGTCCTTGTCCGCCGGTCCCTTGAACGCCTCGTCCACACCTCCCTGCGGAGCCTGGGCAGGGCCGGCGAAGGGGCCGAGGTCAGGTGTGTCGCGCCGCACGAGGACTTCACCGACCGTGCTGTCGAAGCGGACGCGGTCCCGATGCACCGAGGAGCCGGGGTCCGCGCCGAGATACCCGGGCGTGGTCCAGAACTCCTCGAAGTATCCGGGGTCCACCGTGACGATGTGCGGGTACAGCGTGCCGAAGGCGTGCGTTCCCATGGTGCGGTGCGCGAACCACGAACGGAGCGGGAAACCCATGCGCGTCACCTCGGACAGGGCGGCGCTCTCCTCGGGGGTCAGGTCCCGGTACGGATCCCCGCTGCCGCCGGGCTCCATCGCGTCCACGACCCGGTCGAACACGTGGCGCAGCACCCGCTGGGCATGCATCCGCACGGCGAATACGTTGGGGATGGCCATCGGGCTGCCGGGGACGTAAGGGACGAAGCCGTCCCACACTCCCGTGGTGTGCTCCGCGCTGCCCATGGTCCGGAAGGCGCCGCCGCTGCCGCCGTAGGCGTAACCGTAGGGGCGGTGATCGCCGTACACCTGGCGGGCTATCACCCGGGAGTGCTCTGCTGCGGCGGCATTGGCCCGATAACCGGCGACCGTCGGGTCGGTGTCGGAGCCAGGTGTCCCGGAGGACCCGCCGCCGTTGGTCTCCAGGAAGTAGCCGCCCGCGCTGAAGGCGAACCCGATCTTGTCCTCCTGCCCGGTGGCGGACTGCGCCAGGTGTTCGCTCCCGGGGACCGGGGTGATGTGCTGGAAGAAGCGTCCCTGATAGGTCCCGGACGGTGGGAAGTAGAGGGAGAAGCGGGTGTCGGTGCCCTTGAACCCCCCGTGCACATAGCGGTGCGGCTGAGGTGTGTCACGCCATTCGTCGACGTCCATGAAGGGGTGGTCGAAGGTCTGTGCGGTCATGTGCTCCACTTCCGTTCCGTCACAGGCCGTTGCCCGGACGGTTGAGGGCGGCCAGTCCTTCGATCCAGTTCTGGCCCGTGAGGCGGCGGACACCGTCCACCAGCGCCCGGCCGCAGTCGAAGCCCGGATCGCTGAGGTGGGCCACGACCAGGCCGTCCCAGAGCGCCAGGACCTGCCGGGCCGTCTCGCGTGGCTCCAGGCCGGGATGGGCCAGTCCCTCACGCTGCCTTCTCGTGATCATCTCGGTCCAGACGCCCATCGCCCGTTCCGCGCGGCGGGCGAAATACTCCGCGGCCGGGTGGTTCGGTGTCGCGGCCTGCCCGCGCAGCATCACGAACAGGCGCAGTCGTCGCTCATGCGCCGACACCGCGGCGTTCGCGACGGCATGCAGGGCGCTGAGATCCAGCGTCGGTTGCCCGCCCCCCGCGGTCGCGAGGTCCAGTTCCAGGTCGTCGGAGCGGCTCAGAGCCGCGACGAGCAGGTGCTCCTTGGTGGGGAAGTGGTACAGGACCGTCGGTTCGCTCGAGTCCGACCGGCCGGCGACCAGTGAGGTGGTGACCCCCTCATGACCGAGCTCGTCGACCAGCTGGAGCACCGCGAGCGCGATGCGCCCCCGGCGCTCGTGGGACCGTTGGTAAGGGCCGCGCTTCCGTGGACGTGCAGCAGCCTCCATGGAACCGCCTTCCTCCTGAATCCTGAGCAGAAGATAACAATCGATTTTCAAGCTGGCAAGATCTCTTGAGGAAGCGAACAGTCTGGTATGAAAATTTATCTTCTACTCAGTATTGGTTCGGACTCCATGGGCTCGGCGGACATCTCGCCGGATCCCTGTGATCTCATCCACCAGTCCCCACGCCAGAGCCTGCGGCGCGGTCAGCGCGGTGCCGGACAGCGCCAGGAAGGCGGTCCGCTCCCGGCCGGCCCGGGCCGGCAGGCTTGCCGTGCCGCCCGCGCCGGGGATCAGGCCCATGCCGATCTCGGGCAGGCGGATCACGGTGTCCGGGGCGGCCGTCACCCGCCCGGCGAACGCCGCCAGCTCGATGCCCGCGCCCACACAGGCGCCGTGCAGATGGACCGTCACTTTGGAGGCGCAGCTCAGGAGCAGCGCCGCAGGACTGCGGGACACCCGCACCCGGTGCGCTTCGGCGGTGTCCCCCGAGGTGCCGAACTCGGCGAGGTCGCCCCCGGCGCAGAAGGCCGGTCCGGCGCCGCGCACGTCGACACCGGTGATCGACGGATCGGCTGCGGCGACTTCCAGGGCTTCGCAGAGGGCGTCCCGGGTGGCCGCGTCGAAGGCGTTGCGTGCCCAGGGGCGGTCCAGTACGACACTCAGGCGGCCGCCGTCACGACGGAGCCGCACCGGCTCGGCCGCCGGGCGGGGGACACGCGGCGGGGCCGCGGCCAGCCAGGCGCGGAAGTCCGCGCCGCCCTGGAGGGCCGAATAGGCCATGGACTCCACCAGCAGCCTGTCCGGCGGAGCGAGCGCGGGCCCCATCCGGAGCACCTGGACGAGGGCGACGGCGGCCGCGGGGTGCCGTTCCGCCTCGGCGGCGATGCGACGGGCGGTCGCCCGGGCGTCTGAGCTGACCACCCAGGGGCGCGGCGCGGCGGGGCCCTCGGTCAGCAGGATGTCGAAGCCGTCCGGTACCTCTCCCGGGCAGGCGGCCACGCCGATCAGGACCTGGTCGCGTGCGGGTCGCTGCGGCGGTGTCGAAGGGGCGATATCGATGACTCGGCACGGTGACTTCATGACCGCCGGAGTGTAATCTGACTTCCCTTTGACAAGAAGGCTGTTTTCGGCATGGAGAATCATGATGTCGACCGGGGGCGGTGGATCACCGACGTCGCGCCGTACCTGGGCCCGCTCCGGTCCGTCGTGGACGACTTCGAAGCCCGCACCGGCGTCGCCGTCGACCTTCCCGCGGCCCTCTTCCTGCGAGCGCAGCTCGCCGGATTCCGGTTGCCGGGCCGCACCTCGGCCGGCGGCTCCTGCCGGCTTCTCGAAACCGCCGACGGGTGGGCCGCCGTCAACCTCGCCCGTCCGGACGACCACGCCTCGCTTCCCGCGCTTCTGGCTCTCCTCGGTGCACGGGACGCGGACCTGGCCGGTGCCGCCCGTCGCACCACCGCCTCGCGACTCGCCGGTACCGCCCAGACCCTCGGCATTGCCGCTGCGGCTCTCGCAGCCGCACGCTCCCGTCGCTGCCCCGTGCGCACCCGGTCCTGCGGCGAGCGACGGCACCGCCCGCTCGCCGGCCTGCGCGTGCTCGACCTCTCCGCCCTGTGGGCCGGGCCTCTGTGCGCGAAGCTGCTCGGTCTGGCCGGCGCGCACGTGACCAAGGTGGAGAGCACCGTCAGACCGGACGGCGCGCGACGGGGGGACCCGCGCTTCTACCGCTGGCTGCACGAGGGACACGACAGCGTGGTCCTGGACTTCGCCTCGGGAGCGCTGGTCGAAGCCGTGGACCGGGCCGACATCGTCATCGAGGCCTCCCGGCCGCGAGCACTGCGCCGACTGGGGGTGAAGGCCGAGGAGTTCCTGTCCGCGCGTCCGGGGCGGGTCTGGGCCGGTCTCACCGGGTACGGCCGTGACGACGACCGCATCGCCTTCGGGGACGACGCGGCGGTGGCCGGCGGTCTGGTCGGCCGCGACGCGCACGGCGACCCGGTGTTCCTCGGCGACGCCCTCGCCGATCCCGCCACCGGCCTCTTCGCCGCCCACGCGGTCGTCCGCTCGCTCGCCGCCGGTGGCGGGGAGCTGCTGTGCGTGTCCATGGCGGCCAGTGCCGCTCTGCTCGCCGGTTCCGGGACGGTGCCGTGCTGATCAGGGACGTGGAGCTGGAAGGGAACGCCGGCAGGGACGTGCGGGTCGGGGCCGACGGACGGATCAGCGAGATCGGGCGCGGCCTGGCCGGGACCGCCGATGTGGACGGACGCGGAGGGGCGTTGCTGCCCGGCCTGCACGACCACCACATCCACCTGACGGCGCTGGCCGCGAACGCCTCCTCGGTCCGCGTGGGACCCGCTGACGTGCGCGGACCCGACGGTCTTCGGGCGGCCCTGCGACGCGGGCCGCCCGGCCGGTGGGTACGGGCCGTCGGCTATCACGAAAGCGTCGCGGGGGACCTGGACCGATCCGTGCTGGACGCGCTCGTCACCGACCGGCCCGTGCGGGTGCAGCACCGAAGCGGGGTGATGTGGTTCCTCAACACCGCCGCGTTGCGCGCGGCCGGGCTGGACGGCGACGGCAGGCTGTGGAGGGAGGACGAACGGCTGCGTCGTCTCGTGCCGCCGGTCCGGCTCGATCTGACGGGTCTGGGCCGGCGGGCCGCACGCTTCGGTGTCACCGGCTTCACCAACGCCGACCCGTGCCCCGCTCCCGGGCTGCGCCGGACTCTGTCGGTGCTGCCGCAGCGGCTCACCGTCATGGGCCTGGACTCCCCGGTCAAGATCATGCTGGACGACGTCACCCTGCCGGCCCCGGGCGACCTGGCGGCCAGGGTGCGCGCGGTGCGGCCCCGGCCGGTCGCCGTGCACTGCGTCACCGGTGTGCAGTTGCTCGTCACGCTGCTCGCCGTGGAGGAGGCTGGCCCGGTCGCCGGGGACCGCGTCGAGCACGGCGCGGTGATCCAGGAGGAGGCCGTCCCCTGGATCAGGCGGCTCGGCCTGACCGTTGTCACGCAGCCGCACTTCCCGGTGGAACGGGGGCGTCAGTACGCCGACGAGGTCCACCCCGACGACCGGGCCCACCTCTACCGCTGCCGAAGCCTGGCCGAGGCGGGCGTCCCGGTCGCCGCGGGGACCGACGCGCCGTACGGCACGGACGACCCGTGGGCGGTCATGCGGGCGGCCGTCCAACGGGAGGACGGCGAGAGCGTCTCACGGGAGGCGGCACTACGGCTCTTCCTCGGCGCACCCGAACGGCCCGCCCGGCCCCGCCGGCTGACGGTCGGCTCGGTGGCGGACCTGTGCCTGCTGCACGTCCCCCTGCGGGAGGCGCTGCACGTACTGTCCGCCGACACCGTACGGGCCACCTACGTGGCGGGCCGCCCGATCACCCCCTGAGCCGCTGTGCGCTCAGACGCTGTACCCCCCGTCCACCCCCAGCGCCTGCCCGGTGATGAATCCGGCTCGGTCGGACGCGAGGAACGCGACCGCCTCCGCGACGTCCTGCGCCTGCCCGAACCGCCGCATCGGGATGTTGCGCCGCGTGACGGCGAGGGCACCCTCGTCCAGCTCGCCCGTGCTGATCAGGCGGCCGGCGATGCCGTCCGTGAGCATGCCGGGGGCGACGCAGTTGACGCGGACGCCGAAACGTCCCTCCTCGGCCGCCAGCGCTCGGGCCACGGCCTCGACCGCGCCCTTGGCACCCGAGGACAGTCCGTCGCGGACCGGGAAACGCCGGGTGGCGACCGTCGTCACGGCGACGACGGAGCCCCGCGTCTCCCGCAGCAGCGGCAGCGCGGGGTGGACGAGATTGAAGAACGCGACCGCGTCGGCCTCCAGCTGCGCACGGTACCGGCCGGGCGTCACCTTGCTGAGGTGCGTCATCGGCACGTGCGGTCCGGCCGCGTAGACCAGCGTGTACAGGCCGCCGAAATCCGCCGCGGCGTCGCGCACAGCGCTCCCCGTCGCCTCCTCGTCGGTCAGGTCGAGTCTGATCGCTGCCGCCCGGCGTCCGCACGACTTCACCTCGTCGGTGAGGGCGTGTGCGGCCTCCTCGTTGGTGCGGTAGGTGAAAGCGACGTCACAGCCGCGGGCGGCGAACGTCCGTACGATCGCCGAGCCGATGCCGCCGGTGCCGCCCGCGACAAGGGTGACGCCCGGGCGGGGAGAGATGTCCTCCATGCCTCACAACCCCAGGGACTTGGCGATGATGACCTTCATGACCTCGCTGGTCCCGGCGTAGATACGGGTGATGCGCGCATCCGCGTACAACCGGGCGATCGGGTACTCCAGCATGTAGCCGTATCCGCCGAACAACTGGAGACACCGGTCGACGGCGCGTGCCTGCACCTCCGTGCAGAACAGTTTGACCTTGGCGGCGTCGGCGCCCGAGAGCCGGCCGTCGACCAGTTCGAGCACGGCCCGGTCCACCACCGCCTGCGCGGCCTCCAGTTCGGCCTCCACCGCGGCGAGCTCGAACTTGGTGTTCTGGAACGACGCGACGGCGGTCCCGAACACCGTCCGCTCCTTGACGTACGCGAGGGTGGTGCCGAGTGCCGCCCGCGTCTGCGCCACCGAACCGACCGCCACGGTCATCCGCTCCTGCGGCAGGTTGTGCCCCAGGTACCCGAAGGCGCAGCCCTCCTCACCGAGCCGGTTGGCCACGGGCACGCGGACGTCGTCGAAGGCGAGTTCCACGGTGTCCTGCGCCTTGATGCCCATCTTGTCCAGCTCCCGGCCACGCGTGAAGCCGGGCATTCCGTCCTCCACCACCAGCAGCGTCAGTCCTGCCCGCCGGTCCCCGGGCTCATGACTGGTACGCGCCACCACGATCACCAGATCGGCCAGCAGCCCTCCGGTGATGAAGGTCTTCGCGCCGTTGAGGACGTAGGCGTCGCCGTCCCGTACGGCGGTGGTGCGGATCCCCGCGAGATCGGAGCCGGTGCCCGGTTCGGTCATGGCTATCGCGGTCAGCAGCGTCCCGGAGGCCAGACCCGGGAACCAGCGCGCGCGCTGCTTCCGGTCGGCGTAGGCGAGGAAGTAGGGGAGGACGACATCGAGTTGGGTGCGCACCGTGCCCAGGGTGACCAGGGCACGGGCCGCCTCCTCCTGGAGGACGACGTTGTAGCGGTAGTCGGGCTGCCCGCCGCCGCCGTACTCCTCGGGTACGGCCATGCCCAGCAGGCCGAGCGAACCGAGCCGTTCGAAGAACGAGCGGGGCAGCCGCCCGGCCTTCTCCCACTCGGCGTGGTGCGGGACCACCTCCTTGGCCACGACGTCCCGGACCAGTTCCCGGAAGTCCTCGTGGTCCGCGGTGAAGACGTCTCTGCGCACGGTGACTCCCTTCGTCAGTCGGCGAGTTCGAGGAGGGCGGCGTTCGCGGTGCCGCCGCCCTCGCACATGGTCTGCAGGCCGTAGCGGATGCCGTGCGCCCGCATGTGGTGGATCATCCGGGTCATCAGCACCGCCCCCGAAGCCCCCAGCGGGTGGCCGAGCGCGATGGCACCGCCGAGGGGGTTCAGCCGCTCCAGGTCCGCGCCGGTCTCGGCGAGCCAGGCCAGCGGGACCGGGGCGAACGCCTCGTTCACCTCGCAGACGCCGATCTCCCCGAGGGCGACGCCCGCCTTGCGCAGTACCCTCCCGGTGGCCGGGATCGGCCCGGTGAGCATCAGCACCGGGTCGGACCCTACGACCGCACCGGCCCGGTAGCGGACCAGGGGAGCGAGCCCCAGTTCCCGTGCCTTGGCAGCCGTGGTGACCAGCAGGGCCGCCGCCCCGTCGGAGATCTGCGAGGCGTTGCCCGCGTGGAGCACACCGTCCTCCTGGAAGGACGGCTCGAGCTTCGCGAGGGTGTCCACGCTCGTGCCCCGCCGTATCCCCTCGTCGGCGTCGACCCCCGCCGCGGCGACGATCTCCGCCGCGAACGCCCCGGCGTCCTGCGCCGCCGCCGCGCGCTCGTGGGAGAGCGCGGCGTACGCGTCGAGCTCCTCCCGCGAGAATCCCCACTTCCGCGCGATCCGCTCCGCCGAGATCCCCTGGTTGAAGGAGAAGCCCTGGTAGCGGTCGAGGACCCGCGGACCGTACGGCATCCCGTCCGCCTTCGCGGCTCCCAGCGGCACCCGGCTCATCACCTCGACGCCGCCCGCCACGACCACGTCCTGCTGTCCCGACAGGACCGCCTGCACGGCGAAGTCCAGCGCCTGCTGGCTCGACCCGCACGCCCGGTTGACCGTCGTCCCCGGAACGCTCTCCGGCCAGCCCGCCGCGAGCACCGCGTACCGGCCGATGTTGCCCGACTGGTCGCCGATCTGGGACACACAGCCCCAGACGACGTCGTCGACCACCTCCGGATCGATCCCGGTGCGCTCCGCGAGGGCGGTCAGCACCGTCGCGGACAGGTCCGCCGGATGGACACCGGACAGCCCACCGCCCCGCTTGCCGACGGCGGTGCGGACCGCGCCGACGATCACCGCTTCCCGAGTCATGTCTCGTCCTCCGATCGTCCGGCAGTCGAACCGGGCACCGCCCAGTCGCCGGTGAAGTGGGCCTCGCGTTCTCCCGCGAAGGCCGCGTACGCCTCCCGTACGTCGGCGGTCGCGAAGTTCGCCGCCTGCGCCCGCGCCTCGCCGGCGAGCGCCTCGCGCAGGGTGCGCTCGGCGCCCTCGTTGAGCAGCGCCTTGGTCTGGGCCAGGGCCACGGGGGCGCCGGCCGCCAGACGAGCGGTGAGGTCGTCGGTGAAGGCGTCCACCTTCCCGGCGTCCACCACCCAGGTCACGAGGTTCAACGCGCGGGCCTCCTCGGCGTCGATCGTCTCCGCCAGCAGGGCCAGTCGTTTCGCCTGCTGGAGTCCGACCAGCCGAGGCAGCAGCCAGGAGCCGCCGCAGTCGGGGGACAGCGCACGCCGCGTGAACACCTGCGAGAACCTCGCCCGAGGTGTCGCCACGACCAGGTCGCAGCCCAGGGCGAGGTTCCAGCCCGCGCCCACCGCCACTCCGGTCACCTTGGCGACCGTCGGCACGGGCAGTTCGTGCAGCAGCAGCGTCACGTCGGTGAGGGTGCGCATGCGGTACACGGGGTGGACGCCGCTGAGTCCCTTGGAGATGTCGGCGCCCGAGCAGAAGGCGCCGCCCGCCCCGGTGAGGACCAGGGCGCGGACGCTCCGGTCCCGTCCGGCGGCGTCGAGTGCGGTGCGCAGCGCCTCCCACAGTTCGGTGTCGATGGCGTTCTTGCGGTGCGGGCGGTTCAGCGTCAGGGTCCGCACCCCGTCGGCGTCG
Source organism: Streptomyces sp. (assembly GCF_035563135.1). Classification (GTDB taxonomy): domain Bacteria; phylum Actinomycetota; class Actinomycetes; order Streptomycetales; family Streptomycetaceae; genus Streptomyces. The sequence continues at coordinate 8,810 of NZ_DATMVN010000204.1, read as the reverse complement.
TCGATGAGCAGAGCGGTCACCGCACGGCCCCCTCTTCGCGCAGGGCCACGATCTCCTCGTCGGTGAGACCGAGTTCGCCGAGCACGGCGTCCGTGTGCTCGCCCAGCGCGGGCACCGCCCCCATCGGCGGCTCGAACCCGGCGATGACGGGGGGCGGGAGCAGGGCGGGTACCGGTCCGCCCGGCGTGTCGATCTGCCGCCAGCGGTCACGGGCCGCCAGGTGCGGGTGAGCCAGGACCTCCGCCTGGGTGTTGAAGCGGGAGTTGCCGATTCCGGCCGCGTCCGCACGGCTCTGGACGTCCACCAGATCGTGCCGGGCGCACCAGGAGGCGATCTCGGCGTCCAGGACGGCCCGGTGCTCCACCCGCCCGGCGTTGGTACGGAACCGCTCGTCGTCCGCCAGGTCGGGCCGGCCGAGCAGTTCCCGGGCCAGACGCTGCCATTCACGGTCGTTGGTGGTGCCGAGGACGACCGTCTGCCCGTCGGCGGTCCGGTGGGCGCCGTAGGGGGAGACGGCGGGCGAGGCCATGCCGAGCGGCTGCTGTTCGATCCCGGAGTGGCGGGTGTACGTCAGCGGGTAGCCCATCAGCTCCGTCATCGTGTCGAACAGGCTCACGGCGACGGAGGTGGGGGGCCGGCCCCGTCCCTTGCCGTGCAGCAGGGCCAGGACGGAGAGTGCCGCGTACAGGCCGCTGCACACGTCGGCCACCGGCGGGCCCGGCTTGGCGGGCGCCCCCGGGTGCCCGGTCACCGCGCAGGCCCCCGACTCGGCCTGGACGAGCAGGTCGTAGGCGCGCTTGTGGGACAGCGGGCCGCCGGGTCCGTACCCGTCGATCTCGACGGCGATCAGGCCCGGGTGGGCGACCTCAAGGTCGGCGGGGGACAGGCCCAGTTTGGCCGTCGTACCGGGTGTGAGGTTGGAGACCAGTACGTCGGCGCGTTCCAGCAGCCGGTGCAGCACGGCGAGGCCGGCGGCGGACTTGAGGTCCAGCGCGACCGACTCCTTGCCCCGGTTGACCCAGACGAAGTGGGCCGCGAGGCCGCCCACGACATCGTCGTAGTGCCGTGCGAAGTCCCCTCCTCGGGGGTTCTCCACCTTGATGACGCGGGCGCCGAAGTCGCCGAGGGCACGGGTGCACATCGGCGCCGACACGGCCTGCTCCAGCGCCACCACGGTGATGCCGCTCAGCGGTGCCTCCATCAGCGCTCACCGTCCTCGAACCGGGCGCGCAGGTCGTCCTTGAGAACCTTCAGGCCGGCGTTGCGGGGCAGCGCGTCGACGAATCGCACATGGCGGGGCACCTTGAAGTTGGCCATGTGCTCGCGCGCCCACGCCATGATGTCCTCCCCGGTGACGCGGGCCCCCGGCGCGGGGACGACGAAGGCGCAGCCGACCTCGCCCATGCGCGCGTCGGGCACGCCGATGACCGCCACCTGCGCGATGTGCTCGCAGCCGAGCAGCAGCTTCTCGATCTCGGCCGGGTAGGCGTTGAAGCCGCCGACGATGTACATCTCCTTCTTGCGGTCGACGATCACGAGGTTGTCCGCCGCGTCGAGGTGGCCGATGTCGCCGGTGTGCAGCCAGCCGTCGCCGTCGATCGTCGCCGCGGTGGCTCCGGGATCGTCCCAGTAGCCCTGAGTGACGTTGTAGCCCCGGACGAGGATCTCCCCGTCCCGGCCCGGCGGGACCCTCTCCCCGGACGCGTCGGTGAGGCATACCTCCACGCCAGGGATGGGGCGCCCGGTGGTGCGGGCCACCGTCCCCTCGGTGTCACCGGGCCGGGTGGTGGTCACCAGTGCGGTCGACTCGGTGAGCCCGTAGGCACTCAGCACGATGTCGAAGGACAAGTCCTTCTTCATGGCGCGGATCAGGGACTCCGGGATGGTCGAACCGCCCGTCATGGACACCCGCAGGGACGACAGGTCGCGGCCCGGGCGGTCGGGGTGGTGGAGCAGGTCGTGGAAGATGGTGGGCGGGCCGAGCAGGATGCTGACGCGTTCCCGCTCGATCACCTCCAGCGCCCGGCCCGCGTCGAAGACGGCCATCGGGATCACCGTCACACCGTGCAGGAACGAGGCGAGCCAGCCCGCCTTGTAGCCGAAGCAGTGGAAGAACGGCGGGATGACCAGGAAACTGTCCGAGGAGCGGAAGCCGTACTCCGAGGACATCCAGCCGTAGGCGCGCAGTGACTGCCCGTGAGTGAGCTTGACGCCCTTGGGGTGCCCGGTGGTGCCGGAGGTGAACATCACGTCACTGACGTGGTCCGGGGCGAGCCGGTCGATGGCCTCGTGCGCCCCGGAGCGGTCCGCTCCCAGACCGAGGAACTCGTCCCACGTCAGGCCGGCCTCACCCCGCTGCCCCGACAGCGACACGGTGGTGCGCAGCGCGGGCAACTCCGGGTCCGCCCGCTTGAGGCCGGCCGTGTAGTCGTTGCCCAGGAAGGACGCGGCGGCGAACAGCGCCTTGGCGCCGGACTTGCGCAGGATGTAGGACAACTCCTCCGTCTTGAAACGGGTGTTCAGCGGTACGACGATGCCTCCGGCGCCCTGGATGCCGAGGGCCGCCACGATCCACTCCACCGAGTTCGGCGCACACAGCCCGACCCGGTCGCCCGGCTCGATGCCCAGGGCCAGCGCGGCGGCGACGGCCTGCACCATCTGGTCCTTCAGTTGCCGGAAAGTCAGGCGACGGTCCTCCTCGACGAGGGCGGGAGAGTCCGCGAACCGCCGGGCGGCGGTTCTGACCATGCCCGGGATGCTCTGGTGTTCCTGGTCGTGCCGCATGACGGGACTCCGTTCAGCCGCGGCCGTCGGCCGGCAGGCGCAGCAGCCGCTTGGCGATGATGTTCCGCTGGATCTGGGACGTCCCGCCATAGACGGACGCCGCCCTGGAGTAGAGGTAGTCGCCGAAGACCTCTCCGCCCTCCCCGTGCAGTTCCTCGGGGAATACCTTCAGCGCCGTCTCGTACAGCCGCTGCTCGGCGCGGGTCATCAGGAGCTTGTCGACGGAGGACTCCGGGCCCGCGGTCCGGCCGGCCAGACGCTCGGCGGTGCGGCGCCGGGAGTGGGCCACCAGGACCTGGTAGTCGACGACGCACCGGCCGATGTCCGACAGCAGCCCGTCGGGGAGGGTGCCGCGGTGCTCGCGGGCCCGGCGGCGCAACCGTTCGATCAGCATCCCGTACTTCGACAGGTGACCGGTGTCGAGGGCGTTGCGCTCGTAGGCCACGGTCGTCATCGCCAGTGCCCACCCGTCTCCCTCGGCGCCGATGCGCTCGGACTTTGCCAGGCGGACGTCGTCGAGGAACAGTTCGCAGAACTCGTCGTCGCCGTTGGCGGCGCGCAGCGGCCGCACGGTCACCCCGGGGCGGTCCAGGGGCAGGACGAACGCCGATATCGAGGCGTGCGGGGGAGCGGTGGGGCCGGTGCGCGCCAGTAACAGGCACAGGCCTGAGTACTGGGCGTAACTGGTCCACAGTTTTTGGCCGTTGACGACGTAGTGCCCGTCCTCGCCGCGCTCGGCACGGGTGCTCATCCCGGCAAGGTCCGAGCCGGCGCCCGGCTCGCTGAAGCCCTGGCACCATACGTCGTCACCCGCGAGCATGCGCGGCAGCAGCAGACGGCGCTGCTCCTCGTCACCGAACCGCATCAGGGCGTGGGCGAGATAACCGATGCGAGGCACTCCGGGCGCACCACGTGCCCCGAGTTCGTCACTGACCGCGACCTGGTGAAGGGCGGTCAGCCCGCGGCCTCCGTACTCGCGCGGCACGTCCAGGCCGACCCAGCCGCCGGAGTGGAGCATGCGGTGCCAGCGGTGCAGGAAGACGGGGACCGGTTCGTCCGCGCCGCGTGCGGGCAGTGGATGGCCGGCGAGCCAGGCGCGGAAGTCGCGGCGCAGACGTTCCAGGTCGGCGGGGTCGCCGAAGTCCAGCGGGAGGCCGGTCATCGCGTCGTCCCCGATCCGGCCGTCGCGGCGGGCTGCCCGGCCGTGCCGGAACTGTCTCCGTCCGAGGAGACCGTGAGGGGATCGGCCAGAGCGGGCAGCAGGTCGGCCGTGGTCGCCAGCAGGCCCGCCCCCACGAGGGCCCGGCGCAGGTACAGGTGGGCGACGTGCTCCCAGGTCTGGGCGATGCCGCCGAACACCTGCATTCCGGCGTACACCGCCTCGACCGCAGAGGTGTTCACCTCGGCCTTGGCCACCCGGGCCGCGGTCAGCGCCCGGTGCGGAGGTTCGTGGTCCAGGCACCAGGCGGCGTACCGGGTGGCGCTGGCACACGCCTCGACGAGGACCGTGGCGTCGGCGAGCAGGTGCTGTACAGCCTGGAAGGACCCGACCGGCCGTCCGTACTGGCGGCGGTCGCGGGCGTAGTCCGTACTCAGCTCGACGAACGCGCCGGCCGCGCCGGCCAGTTCCGCGGCCACGACGACCAGGGCGTACGCCTGCCAGCGCTGTCCGTCCTCGAAACCGAGGCGTCCGACAACCTCGCCGCCGCCGAGGGCCACGCGCACGGTGCGCAGCAGGTCGACGGTCGGGACGGGCGGGCCCAGCGAGACCTGCCGTACGGTCCCGTCGGGGGTGACGTGCAGCGCGCTGTCGGCCGCGTCGCAGTCCCAGGCGATCAGACGCGAGGAGTGCTGCCGCGGGAAGCACAGGTCGGCGTCGAGGGCGATGGTCGGACGGGACGCCTTGGCCGTGGTCCCGAGCAGGCGCAGCAGTTCCGGGGCGAGGAGGGCCGTGCCGAGCAGGGACGTCGTCAGCGGCTGCCGGCCGTGTTCCTCGGCGAGCAGCGCGCATTCCTGCGCCGTCGCGGCGGGCGGGGAGACGAGGCGCAGTTCCGTGAGACCCATCGCGTCCAAGGCCTGCTGCGCGTCTTTGCGGGCCTGCGGCTCGATCTCGTCGGGGGAGCCGACGCGATGGCGGGTCGCGAACGTCCGCAGCATGTCGCGGACCAGAGCGAACTCCTCGGTGTCCACGTTCAGTCCTCCTCGGGGACGGCCGTGCGGCGGCGTGCGCGGGACGCCAGGTCGTTGATGATCCGGATGTGGTCCGGGCTGGTCATCGTGGACCGCTCGGCCAGCAGGGCAGCCTCCATGCCTGCCCGCGACACCTGCTCGACCACCGCGGCCAGTGCCGCCTTGGTGGCGCGCAGCGCCTCCGCCGGCTGGGCGGCCAGCCGGTGGGCGAGCGCGAGGGCCTCGTCCATCAGGTCGGCCGGCGCGGCGCTCCTGTTGGCCAGCCCCAGTTCGACCGCGGTGGCGGCCGGGATGCGGTCGCCCGTGAACAGGTACTCCTTGACCCGTAGCAGACTCGTCAGCAGGGGCCACAGTGTGACTCCGCCGTCGCCTGCCACCAGACCGACCGACACATGAGGGTCGGCGAGATAGGCGTCCTCGGCCATGAGAACCAGGTCGCAGCCCAGGGCCAGGCTGCAACCCAGGCCCACGGCCGGCCCGTTGACCGCCGCGACCACGGGGAGCGGGAAGCGCATCATCTCCGTCTGGATGGTCCGGTCGAGCCGGATGGAGCGTTCCCGCAGTTCCGGGTCGTCGTGGTGGCGGAGCAGGTGGTCGAAGTCGCCCCCGGCGCTGAACGCCCGTCCGGCTCCGGTCAGGACCACCGCCCGGGCCTCGGTGTCCTCCGCCAGTTCCCGCCAGACCTCGGACAGCCGGCGGTGCAGTTCCTCCGACACACCGTTGAGTCGCTCCGGCCGGTTCAGGGTGACGACTCGGACGCCGCCATCGGCGGCCACGGTCAGGACGGGGCTCAGCTCGCTCATGCCGCGATGGTATTGAAGGTCGGACCGATATTGTCAATGATGTTGCCGAAAAAAGAGAACATCATTCTCGTCGCGGAGGGGAACCTCCGGCCCGAGCCGGCGGGACGGTGCCGCGGGTGCCACGCCCGGCGGTGACGGCTCGGACGCCTTTACGAGGAGTGGGACGCCGTCGCGATCACCGCCGAGTACAGCGCGCCGGCACCATGCGCGAGCCCGCTGGGGGCGCCACGGCCGCCGGCCCTCACGGCGCCTCGAACCCGGGCCACCGCTGTCACAGCTCATCGATGCGCTCGACAGTGCAGTGAGCCTCCGCCGACTTCGAGCCGCAGGCCAAAGAGCTGGGGTGGCCGGTTCTCGGGCGCTCACGCTGGTCGTGGGCGGCTGTTGGCGGAGCAGAGCGTCTGTCAGCGGTTGACTTCGAGGTTCGTCAGGACGAGTAAGGCGCGCAGGAGGCGGGGGGCTCGGGCGGTGCGGGGTCCGGTGAGAATCCGCCGACTCGCCGCTGACGAGAAGCACCGTCCGGGCGGCCTCAGCTCGTGGCGGGCTTCGGGTGCCGGAGGACCTTCACCGCCGCCGTTCCGCCTTGTACCGGCTCGTGCGCCCCCAGCCCCGGCGTACGACGACGGCCGCGCGCGGTGGCCTCGCCGTGTGTGGCCCGGACGGAGCGGCCCGGGGCCAGGCCATCGGTCAGCCGCCGGCCTCGGGCAGGTCCAGCAGTTCCCGTTCGTCCACCTCGGCGGCGGCGCGCGCGAAGCCGCACACGTGACGGCTCATCCGCCGGCGGGCCGCCTCCTCGTCACCGGACCGGATCGCCTCCGTGATCCGGGCGTGGGTGTGCGCGGTGACCCGGCGGACGCGTACGTCCATGAACTGCGCCAGGTCGGTGGAGGCGTGGATCGACTCGGACAGGGCGCTGAGGAAACCGATGAGCAGTTCGTTGCCGCCCGCCCTGGCCACGGCGTTGTGCCACTGGATGTTGGCGCGCAGGAACCGTGGCACGTCGTCGCCCGCCCCGACCAGGTCCGCGTGGGCGGTCTCCAGGGCTGCGAGGTCCTGCTCGGTGCGCCGCCGGGCCGCGAGCGCCGAGCAGGCCGGCTCGATCGCCTCCCGCGTCTCGTGCAGCGCCTCCAGCCGGACCCGCTGCCCCCGGATCACCAACTGCACCGTACGGGCGAGGGACTCGTGTCCCGGCCGGTGCACGAAAGCCCCGCCTCCGCGTCCGGGCCGGATCTCGACCAGCCGCTCGACCTCCAGAACGCGCAGTGCCTCCCGCACCGTCGCCCGGCTCAGCCCTGTCTGCTCCACGAGCTGACGTTCCGGAGGCAGCGCCGTGCCCTCACTGAACTCCCCGGACAGGATGCGCTCGCGCACCTCGGCGGCCAGCACGTCCGATGCCTTCGGCACGGTGAGCGTCTCGAAGCGTGGGGCGGGCGGGGGTTGTGCGCTGGACACGGTGCGGGCCTCTCGTCGGGCGTCCCTCATCGGCTGAACCATTCAACACAGCCGGGAAGGGGCCTGTCACATGACCATCCCTCCGTCCACCGGCAGCACCTGCCCGGTGACGAAGGACGCGGCGTCCGAGGCGAGGAACACGAACGCCCCGGCCACCTCCTCCGGTGTGGCCCACCTGCCGAGCGGAATACGGGCGAGCATACGCTCAGCGAACCGGGGATCGGTGCGGATGGTCTCCGTCATCGGCGTCGCGGCGAGCGGGGCGAGGGCGTTGACGAGGATCCGCTTGCGCGCCAGCTCGCGGGCGAGCGACTTGGTGAGGCCGATGATCCCCGCCTTGGCCACCGAGTAGTTCACCTGGCCGAGCGTGCCGGTCAGGCCGGCCGAGGAGGTGACGTTGATGACGCGCCCCGTCCCGTCGGTCGGCAGGAACGGCAGAGCTGCCTGCGTGCAGTGGAAGGCTCCCATCACGTGGATGTCGATCAACTGCCGGACGGATTCCTCCCGCACCTTGTCGAACATCGCCGGAGCCGTGACCCCGGCGTTGTTGACGAGAATGTGCAGAGTTCCGTCCGTGAGCGCGGCGGCCCGGGACACCGCGCTGTCGGCGGCGGCCCGGTCCGTCACGTCGAGGGCCGCGCTGCCGGCCGTCAATCCGGCGGCGGAGAGCCTGCCGGCCACGACGGCCGCCGCCTCGCCGTCCACATCGGTGACGAGTACCGCGGCCCCGGCCCGGGCCAATGCCTCCGCGACCGCGGAGCCGATGCCACCGGCGGCCCCGGTCACGAGGGCCGAGCGCCCCGTGAGGTCGAACAGATCCCTACGGTCGGTCATTGCTGGCTCCTCGTCGTCGGCGTGGAAGGTTCAGTAGCTGCGCGGCAGTCCCAGAGTGTGCGACCCCAGGTAGTTCAGGACCATCTCCTGGCTGACCGGTGCGATCCGCATCAACCGGGCCTCACGGAAGAAGCGGGCCACGGGATACTCCTCGGAGTAGCCCATCCCGCCATGGGTCTGCAGGGCGCGGTCGGCGGCGGTGAACCCGGCGTCGGCGCACAGATACTTGGCGGTGTTCGCCTCCCGCCCGCAGGACCGGCCGTTGTCGTACAGCCAGGTCGCCTTGCGCAGCACCAGTTCCGCCGCGTCGAGCCGGGCGAGCGAGTCGGCGAGCGGGAACTGGATGCCCTGGTTCATGCCGATGGGACGGCCGAACACTTCGCGGTCACGGCCGTAGGCCACTGCCCGGTCCAGCGCCACCCGGCCGATGCCCAGCGCTTCGGCGGCGATCAGCATCCGCTCGGGATTGAGGCCGTCGAGCAGGTAGCGGAACCCCTGCCCCTCCTCGCCCACCCGGTCCCGGACGGGGACCCGCAGCTCATCGATGAACAGCTCGTTCGAGGTGACGGCGTTGCGTCCCATCTTCGGGATCGGGCGGATGTCCACGTGGTCGCGGTCGAGGTCGGTGAGGAACAGGGTCATGCCGTTCGTCGGCTTCGCGACCACGTCACGCCGCGACGTGCGGGTCAGCAGCAGGATCTTCTCCGACTCCACCGCCTTGGAGATCCACACCTTGCGGCCGCTGAC
>NZ_DATMVN010000203.1:0-18048 GCF_035563135.1 Streptomyces sp. | reverse complement strand
CGTGCGGCCCCGCATCACCACCCGTGAGGGGTTCGAGGTGGAGGGAGGGGAGTCGCTGCCGCCGGTCTTCACCTCGGTGCCCACCAAGGAGCGGGTCGTCTTCCTGACGATGGACGACGGGGCGGAGAAGGACCCCGAACTGCTGCGGATGATGACCGAGCTGAAGATCCCGTACAGCGCCTTCATCAGCGACTACGTGGCGAGTGACGACTACGGCTACTTCAAGGACATGCAGGCCAGGGGCGTCACCATCAGCAACCACACGCTCAACCACCGCTATCTCCCGGGGCTCTCGAAGGCCGAACAGCGGCGGGAGATCTGCGGTGAGCAGGACAAGATCGAGAAGCACTTCGGGAAGCGGCCCACCCTCTTCCGCCCGCCGTACGGCAACTACAACGGCGACACCCTGCGCGTCGCCAAGGACTGCGGCATCACGGCCGTGCCCCTGTGGGCGGCCGAGGCGTTCCCCGACCACATGGAGTGGCGTGAGTGGGACCAGGACCTGCACCCCGGCGACATCATCCTCACCCACTTCCGGGGGCGCGAGGACTGGGAGGGGTCCATGGCCGACATGGTCCGCCAGGTCATGAAGACGGTCACGGACAAGGGGTACGCCGTGGCCAGGCTGGAGGACTACGTCTGAAGCAGCCCGGAACGCCGCGGCGGTCTCCCGCGTTGTCCGGGCGTACGCCGGTCCGCGACGCCACGCGAGGGTGGTGAATTGGCACTCCGCTTGACCGAGTGCTAATCGCGGCCATAGTCTCAGTGCTGGCACTCCCCGATGGAGAGTGCCAGCACAGCTGCGCGACAGGGCAGGTCCGGCACCCGCGACGACGGATCGGTCCGGTCGCCACTCCACAGACTGTTAAACCCCGTGAGATCTCCGAAGGGGGAGACCGGATCGTGTCGACCACCAGCTCCAAGGTTGCGATCAAGCCGCTCGAGGACCGCATTGTGGTCCAGCCGCTCGACGCCGAGCAGACCACGGCTTCCGGCCTGGTCATTCCGGACACCGCCAAGGAGAAGCCCCAGGAGGGCGTCGTCCTGGCCGTGGGCCCGGGCCGCTTCGAGAACGGCGAGCGCCTTCCGCTCGACGTCAAGACCGGCGATGTCGTCCTGTACAGCAAGTACGGCGGCACCGAGGTGAAGTACAGCGGCGAGGAGTACCTCGTCCTCTCGGCGCGCGACGTTCTCGCGATCGTCGAGAAGTAATTCACCCACGTTTGCTTGTGTTCTGCGCCCCTGGCCCCCTGCGAAATGACTAGCCGGGCGGCGAGGGGCGCAGTTCGTTTGAGAGGACAGCTCAGCCCATGGCGAAGATTCTGAAGTTCGACGAGGACGCCCGTCGCGCCCTTGAGCGCGGCGTCAACAAGCTTGCCGACACGGTCAAGGTGACGATCGGCCCCAAGGGCCGCAACGTCGTCATCGACAAGAAGTTCGGCGCTCCCACCATCACCAACGACGGTGTCACCATCGCGCGCGAGGTCGAGCTCGACGACCCGTACGAGAACCTCGGTGCCCAGCTGGTGAAGGAGGTGGCGACCAAGACCAACGACGTGGCGGGTGACGGCACCACCACCGCCACCGTGCTCGCCCAGGCCCTCGTCCGCGAAGGCCTGCGCAACGTCGCCGCGGGTGCGTCCCCGGCCGCCCTGAAGAAGGGCATCGACGCCGCCGTGAAGGCCGTGTCCGAGGAGCTCCTCGCGACCGCCCGCCCGATCGACGACAAGGCCGACATCGCCGCCGTGGCCGCGCTCTCCGCGCAGGACCCGCAGGTCGGCGAGCTCATCGCGGACGCGATGGACAAGGTCGGCAAGGACGGCGTCATCACCGTCGAGGAGTCCAACACCTTCGGTCTGGACCTCGAGTTCACCGAGGGCATGGCCTTCGACAAGGGTTACCTGTCCCCGTACATGGTGACCGACCAGGAGCGTATGGAGGCCGTCCTCGACGACCCGTACATCCTGATCCACCAGGGCAAGATCGGCTCCATCCAGGAGCTGCTCCCGCTCCTGGAGAAGGTCATCCAGGCCGGCGCCTCCAAGCCCCTCCTGATCATCGCCGAGGACGTCGAGGGCGAGGCGCTCTCCACCCTCGTCGTCAACAAGATCCGTGGCACCTTCAACGCCGTCGCGGTGAAGGCCCCGGGCTTCGGTGACCGCCGCAAGGCCATGCTCGGTGACATCGCCACCCTCACCGGTGCGACCGTCATCGCCGAGGAGGTCGGCCTCAAGCTCGACCAGGCCGGTCTGGACGTGCTGGGCACGGCCCGCCGTGTCACCGTCTCCAAGGACGACACGACCATCGTCGACGGCGGCGGCGACTCCGCCGACGTCAAGGGCCGGGTCAACCAGATCAAGGCCGAGATCGAGAACACGGACTCCGACTGGGACCGCGAGAAGCTCCAGGAGCGCCTCGCGAAGCTGGCCGGCGGCGTGTGCGTGATCCGCGTCGGTGCTGCCACCGAGGTGGAGCTCAAGGAGAAGAAGCACCGTCTGGAGGACGCCATCTCCGCGACCCGCGCCGCGGTCGAGGAGGGCATCGTCTCCGGTGGTGGCTCGGCCATCGTCCACGCCGTCAAGGTCCTCGAGGGCAACCTCGGCAAGACCGGCGACGAGGCCACGGGTGTCGCGGTCGTGCGCCGCGCCGCCGTCGAGCCGCTCCGCTGGATCGCGGAGAACGCGGGCCTCGAGGGCTACGTCATCACCTCGAAGGTCTCCGAGCTCGACAAGGGTCAGGGCTTCAACGCCGCGACCGGCGAGTACGGCGACCTGGTGAAGGCCGGCGTCATCGACCCGGTCAAGGTCACCCGCTCCGCCCTGGAGAACGCCGCGTCCATCGCGTCGCTGCTGCTCACGACCGAGACCCTGGTCGTCGAGAAGCCGGCTGAGGAAGAGGCCGACGCCGGTCACGGCGGCCACGGCCACAGCCACTAGTACGGCTGCGCAAACCACCGAGGCCCGGTACCCCCGTCGCGGGGGCACCGGGCCTCGGTGCTGCCGGGGACCCGGCTCCGGGCCTGCTACTGCGGGCCGTAGCTCCGGCCCGCGCGGGAGGTGACCCCGCCGAGCAGACCGCGGGGCGCCAGCTTCACCAGACCCATCAGGGCCTTGTAACGCGGGTCCGGGATCGACACCGTCCTGCCCCGGGCCAGGTCCACCAGGGCCGCGGCCACCAGCTTGTCCGCGTCGAGCCACATCCAGTCCGGGATGTTCCCCGTCCCCATCCCGGCCCGCTCGTGGAACTCGGTCCGTACGAAGCCCGGGCACAGCGCCATCAGCCGCACCCCCGTCCCCGCCAGGTCCTTCGCCGCGCCCTGGGTGAACTGCACGACCCACGCCTTCGACGCCCCGTACGTCCCACGGGGCAGGAAGGCCGCGACGGAGGCCACGTTGACCACTCCGCCACGACCGCGCTCCCGCATCGGTCCCGCGGCGGCCGAGGTCAGCCGCAGCACGGCCTCGCAGTGCACCTTCAGCATCTTCAGCTCATCGGCCGTCGACACGTCCAGGTAGCGCCCCTTGTTGCCGAAGCCGGCGTTGTTGACCAGCAGGTCGACGGGGCTCACACGGTCCGTCAACCGTGCTGCGACCGCGTCGATCCCGGCGTCCGTGGACAGGTCGGCCGTCAGCACCTCGGCCTCGATGCCGTGTCCGTCATGCAGCTCCGTGGCCTGGGCCCGCAGCCGTTCCGTGTCGCGGGCCACAAGGACCAGGTTGTGCCCGTCACCCGCGAGCCGCCGTGCGAAGGCGGCCCCGATCCCCGCCGTCGCGCCCGTAATCAGTGCAGTCGTCATAGGCGGCACGTTAGTGCCCACGTCAGCGGGCGGCCGACCCGCCTTCCGCCTGCGCGTGGGAGCACCGCGAACCGGCCGCCCCGTCCACGCCGCCGGACCGGACGCGGCCCGGCGGCGTGGACGGGGTGGCCGCTGTGGCCGGGCGAGGCGGCCCCGGACGTGCCTTCGCCCGGGGCGGCCGGACATGCCCTCGCCCGGGCCCCCTGGATATGCCCGGAGGGCAGCCGCTCCGCCACGTACACCCGCGCCGTGCGCGGCGTCTCCGCGTGCAGAGCGTCACCGGCACCGCGCGGACGCGGCAGCAGCTCCCGTTCCGTGACCGCCGCCCGGGACTCCAGGGCAGCGGTGATCCCGGGGCCGGGCACGTGCGCCACCTCGACCGGGCCGCCCGCACGTGGGCGTGCACCGCCTGGTCCGTCCCGCCGTGGTGCCGGAGATCGCACACCGTGTCACCCGTCAGGCCACTGCCGCGGCTGGCCTTGGGGCCGGTGCCGGCGACCCGCACGGGCCCCCGGAGGGAAGCTCGCGGATGCCGGTGAGTCCGCCGGACCCGTCCGTGCGGGGGAGTGAGCGGGACGGCCGGGACGCACGGTGAGGACCTTCACGACCGGACAGGCTCCTCGGAAAGAGGTCAAAGGAACTCGTGATTATTCTTCCTTCGGTGCAAGATTCGCTTATGTTTGAAGGGTGATCGAAGCCCGTCATCTCCGTGTCCTGCGCGCCGTGGCCACCACCGGCTCGTTCTCCGCCGCCGCCCGGGAGCTGGGCTGTACGCAGCCGGCCGTCAGCCAGCAGATGAAGGCGCTGGAGACCTCCGCGGGCACTCCGCTGCTGATCCGCACAGGGCGCGAGACGAGGCTCACCCAGGCGGGTGAGGCGCTGGTGCGCCACGCGTCCGGCATCCTCGCGGGACTGACCGCGGCGGAGGAGGAGGTCGCCGCGATCGCGGGACTGCGGGCCGGCCGGGTCCGGCTCGTGTCGTTCCCGAGCGGGAGCTCCAGCCTGGTCCCCGGCGCCCTCGCCGCGCTGCGTGCCGCGCACCCCGGCACCCAGGTCTCGCTCGTCGAGGCGGAACCGCCGCGCTCGGTGGAGATGCTGCGCGACGGGGACTGCGACATCGCGCTGGCGTTCCGCTACGGGGCGGCCGGCGGCGAATGGGACGACCTGGTCGTGCGCCCGCTGCTCAGGGACCGGCTCATCGGGCTGGTCCCCGAGGGGCACCGGCTGGCGGGGACGGACGCGGTGGGCATCGGGGAACTGGCCGACGAGCCGTGGATCGCCGGCTGCCCGCGCTGCCGGCGCCAGCTGGTGGAGGTGTGCGAGGACTCGGGTTTCACCCCGCGGATCGACTTCGCCACGGATGACTACCCGGCGGTGATCGGCCTCGTCGGGGCGGGTCTCGGTGTCGCCGTCCTGCCCGAGCTGGCCCTCGAGTCCGTACGGCCCAAGGGGGCGCGCACCGTGACGGTGGAGCCGGCCGTGGAACGGGAGATCGTCGCCCTCACCCTGCCCGACCTCGCCCGGGTGCCGGCGGTGGCGGCGACCCTGGACCAGCTGTCCCTGGCGGCCGCACGCTGACCGGCCCGGCCCGCTCCTGGGGCGGCAGGTCCGACAGAGGGTGCGCCAGGTGTGAGGAAACGTTTCTGTGTTCGATGGACCGTGCGGGCCGTCAGGTCTGGCCGGACTCCGGGGCCGGCCCCGGGTGGGCGGAGATCAGACGATTGCGGGCGCGGCCCATGAGCTCCTCGCGTTCGTCCTCGGTCAGGCCACCCCACACGCCGTAGGGTTCCCGTACCGCGAGCGCGTGCGCCGCGCACTCGGCGCGTACCGGGCAGCGCATGCAGACCTCCTTCGCCGAGGCCTCACGGGCACTCCGCGCTGCTCCGCGTTCCCCTTCGGGGTGGAAGAAAAGCGAGCTGTCGACCCCGCGGCAGGCGGCCAGCAGCTGCCAGTCCCACAGGTCCGCGTTGGGTCCGGGAAGGCGGGAGAAATCTGCCATTGCGTGTCCCCTCGAAACCTTGCTGGTTCGGAAACGGCATCCTCGACCGTTGTGGTTCGTCCGGTGCTCGTCGGTGACCGGAGTCCCGACCGTACATCTACGGTGTTAGTAGATGTAAATATGACTGATTGCGAATCTAGCCTCAGACGCCACTAAAAGTGAAGAAAACCCTCTAAATGGGGCAGGCTGTGGAGTGAGGGGCCGACTGAGGGGCGGGCGACCCCGTGTCGCTCCCCTCCGCGCACGCTCCCTCACTTAGAGTGCCGAACCGGATGCTGTGACCCGTAACTCTTTCGAGTGACCGTCGTTGATGAGGGCGAGGCGGTTGATGGAGAACGAGCTCGGGCAGATGTCCGAGGGGGTCAACCGCACAGGTGACGACTTGTATCAGCCTGGAGGCTCAAGGTGACGCGCATCAGCTGCGGAGGACGGTCATGACATCCGTCCTCGTCTGCGACGACTCCCCGCTTGCCCGAGAAGCGCTCCGCCGCGCGGTTGCGACCGTGCCCGGCGTCGAGCGTGTGACGACCGCGGCCAACGGTGAGGAAGTGCTCCGCCGGTGGGGGGCCGACCGTTCGGATCTGATTCTGATGGACGTACGCATGCCCGGCCTGGGGGGTGTGGAGACGGTCCGGCGGCTGCTCTCGGCGGATCCCGGAGCCCGGATCATCATGCTGACCGTCGCCGAGGATCTGGACGGGGTCGCGCTCGCGGTCGCCGCCGGCGCCCGCGGCTATCTCCACAAGGACGCCTCGCGTGCCGAGCTGCGTGCGACCGTGACCCAGGCGCTGGCCGATCCGACATGGCGGCTCGCCCCGCGTCGGCTGCGGTCCGCGGAGATGGGTGCGGCGCCGACGCTCACCGCGCGGGAGATCCAGGTGCTCGAAGGCATGAGCCACGGCCGTTCCAACGCGGAGATCGGCCGCGAGCTGTTCCTCTCCGAGGACACGGTGAAGACGCACGCGCGACGCCTGTTCAAGAAGCTCGGAGCCTCCGACCGCGCGCACGCCGTCGCGCTCGGATTCCGCTGGGGCCTGGTCCGCTGATGCCGCGGCGCGGCCGGTAGCCGTGCGATCCCGTCCGTACGCCGGCGGACGGGGCGACGGTGGCGGCGGACCTGCGGCCGGGCCCTCCCCACCAGTGCTGTGTGACGCTTCCCGGCCGATGCCGCATCCTTGGGGATGTGGAGTTCCTCGGGGAACATACGGTCGAGCGGAAGGGGAGGGCGCAGGACATGACACCCGGCGCACCCGCTCAGAACGCTGGAGCACTCGCTCGCAACGCCGACGGCGCGCGGGCCGACGTACATTCCGACCACTCGGACGCACGCGTCCGCCGAGCCGGCGCACCCGCTGATAACGCTTCGGTGCACAACTCGGGACGCGATGCGCCGGATCGGACGGCGCCAAGGCACCATGGTCCGATGCGTGAGGACGGGACGACGGTGATCGGTGCTCTGGTGCACCGCGCCGTGGACGGTGACGCGCAGGCCACCCACGACCTGCTGGCCCACGTCCATCCGCTCGCCCTGCGCTACTGCAGGTCCCGGCTGAACCGGCTGCCCGGTGACGCCCGTCACTTCGTGGAGGACCTCGCGCAGGAGGTCTGTGTCGCGGTGCTGATGGCGCTGCCGCGGTACAAGGACACCGGCAGGCCCTTCGAGGCCTTCGTCTTCGCCATCGCGGGCCACAAGGTCGCCGACCTCCAGCGCGCCGCGATGCGGCACCCCGGGTCGACGGCGGTGCCCTCCGACGAGATGCCGGAGCGGCCCGACGATTCACTCGGCCCGGAGGAGCGGGCGCTGCTCAGCAGCGACGCGGCCTGGGCCAGGAAGCTTCTGGCCAATCTGCCGGAGAACCAGCGCGAGCTGCTGGTCCTCCGGGTCGCGGTCGGGCTGACCGCCGAGGAGACCGGGCAGATGCTCGGAATGTCCCCGGGCGCCGTCCGGGTGGCCCAGCACCGCGCACTCAGCAGGCTGAGGGCCCTCGCAGGCCAGTAGCGGGCCGGGAGGGGCCGGTTCCGGAGCTTTCTGCCGTGTGGAGGAAGCCACAGAACCGCCAGGTGATCTTGATCGTGGAATGAGACACCCCGCGAGGCCGTTAGCATGGACATCCGCACCGATCAAGGCCATATGGGGAAGGTGTCATGACTGCAAACGTCGACGGAGTGCCCGAGAAATTCGCGACGCTCGGGCTGACATACGACGACGTGCTGCTGCTGCCGGGCGCGTCCGACATGGCGCCCGATCAGATCGACACCTCCTCGTACATCTCGAAGAACGTGCGGGTGAACATCCCGCTGCTCTCGGCGGCGATGGACAAGGTCACCGAGGCACGCATGGCGATCGCCATGGCCCGGCAGGGCGGCGCGGGTGTCCTGCACCGCAATCTCTCCATCGCCGACCAGGCCAACCAGGTCGACCTGGTGAAGCGTTCCGAGTCCGGCATGGTCACCGACCCGATCACGGTGCACCCGGACGCGACCCTGCGCGAGGCGGACGAGCTCTGCGCGAAGTTCCGCATCAGCGGCGTGCCGGTGACCGACGCGGCGGGCAAGCTGCTCGGCATCGTCACCAACCGCGACATGGCCTTCGAGTCGGACCGCGGCCGCCAGGTGCGCGAGGTCATGACGCCGATGCCGCTGGTCACGGGCAAGGTCGGGATCTCCGGTGTGGACGCCATGGAGCTGCTGCGGCGCCACAAGATCGAGAAGCTCCCGCTGGTCGATGCCGCCGGGGTCCTCAAGGGCCTCATCACCGTCAAGGACTTCGTCAAGGCGGAGAAGTACCCGAACGCCGCCAAGGACAAGGAAGGCCGGCTGCTCGTCGGCGCCGCCGTCGGTGTCGCCGGGGACGCGTTCGAGCGCGCGCAGGCGCTGGCCGAGGCCGGTGTCGACTTCATCGTCGTCGACACGGCGCACGGCCACTCCCGCCTCGTCGGCGACATGGTCGCCAAGATCAAGTCGAACGCCTCCGGGGTGGACGTCATCGGCGGCAACATCGCCACCCGCGACGGTGCCCAGGCGCTCGTCGACGCGGGCGTGGACGGCATCAAGGTGGGTGTCGGCCCCGGCTCCATCTGCACCACCCGCGTGGTCGCCGGCATCGGGGTCCCGCAGGTCACCGCGATCTACGAGGCCTCGCTCGCCGCGAAGGCGGCCGGTGTGCCGGTCATCGGCGACGGCGGTCTGCAGTACTCCGGCGACATCGCCAAGGCGCTCGTGGCCGGCGCGGACACCGTGATGCTCTGCTCGCTCCTCGCGGGCTGTGAGGAGTCCCCGGGTGAGCTGATGTTCATCAACGGCAAGCAGTTCAAGTCGTACCGCGGAATGGGCTCGCTCGCCGCGATGCAGACCCGTGGCGACCAGCGCTCGTACTCCAAGGACCGCTACTTCCAGGAGGGCGTCGCCTCCGACGAGAAGCTGGTCCCCGAGGGCATCGAGGGCCAGGTGCCCTACCGCGGTCCGCTGTCCGCGGTGGTCCACCAGCTCACCGGCGGTCTCCGCCAGTCGATGTTCTACGTCGGCGGACGGACCGTCCCGGAGCTCCAGGACAGGGGCCGCTTCGTCCGGATCACCTCGGCGGGTCTCAAGGAGAGCCACCCGCACGACATCCAGATGACGGTCGAAGCGCCGAACTACAGCAGGAAGTAAGGCATCAGCGCAGGTGAGGGGCGGACCGGGGTTCCCGGGACCGCCCCTCATGTGTGTGTCGGGGATACTGGTCAGCGCAGACGTAGAGGAAAGGCCACACCATCGTGACTGAGATCGAGATCGGGCGCGGCAAGCGCGGTCGGCGGGCATACGCGTTCGACGACATCGCTGTCGTGCCGAGCCGGCGCACCCGTGACCCGAAGGAGGTCTCGATCGCCTGGCAGATCGACGCCTACCGTTTCGAGCTGCCCTTCCTGGCCGCCCCCATGGACTCGGTGGTCTCCCCGCAGACCGCCATCCGCATCGGTGAGCTGGGCGGGCTCGGCGTCCTCAACCTCGAGGGGCTGTGGACCCGGCACGCCGACCCGCAGGCGCTCCTCGACGAGATCGCCGAGATGCCCGTCGAGACCGCCACCCCGCGGCTCCAGGAGATCTACTCCGCCCCCATCCAGGAGGAGCTGATCGGGCAGCGCATCAAGGAGGTGCGCGACTCCGGTGTCGTCACCGCCGCCGCGCTGTCGCCGCAGCGCACCGCGCAGTTCTCCAAGGCCGTCGTCGACGCGGGCGTGGACATCTTCGTCATCCGCGGTACGACGGTCTCCGCCGAGCACGTCTCCGGTGCGGCCGAGCCGCTCAACCTGAAGCAGTTCATCTACGAGCTGGACGTGCCGGTCATCGTCGGCGGCTGCGCCACGTACACCGCCGCCCTCCACCTGATGCGGACCGGCGCGGCCGGTGTCCTCGTCGGCTTCGGCGGCGGCGCCGCGCACACCACGCGCAACGTCTTCGGCATCCAGGTCCCGATGGCCACCGCGGTCGCCGACGTGGCCGGGGCCCGCCGCGACTACATGGACGAGTCCGGTGGCCGGTACGTGCACGTCATCGCGGACGGCGGCGTCGGCTGGTCCGGCGACCTGCCCAAGGCCATCGCCTGCGGCGCGGACGCCGTGATGATGGGCTCCCCGCTGGCCCGCGCCACGGACGCGCCCGGCCGGGGCCGGCACTGGGGCATGGAGGCCGTCCACGAGGACGTGCCGCGCGGCAAGCTGGTCGACCTGGGTTCCGTCGGTACCACCGAGGAGGTCCTGACCGGCCCCTCGCACAACCCCGACGGTTCGATGAACATCTTCGGCGCGCTGCGCCGGGCGATGGCCACCACGGGTTACAGCGACCTCAAGGAGTTCCAGCGCGTCGAGGTGACGGTGGCGGACTCGCAGCACAGCCGCTGATCTCCCACGCCGCACGCGACGACGGCCCGGACCGGTCCTCCGGTCCGGGCCGTCGTCGCGTGTGCGAGGTGTCAGCCGGCGCGCCTGGCGCCGCCGAAGGCCGCGACCGGGCCCAGGAGGAGGAAGAGGTACGTCATGAAGTCGGCCTCCTCCTTCCAGATGTCGAAGACGTCACCGAAGTGGTCGAAGAAGACCTCGGAGAAGCCGATGCCCAGGCCGTCCGCGAGGATCATCGACATGCCGACGAGCTGGCCGAGGAAGACGGCGGCCAGGGAGAAGACGGCACCGGCGCCGAGGACGGCGAGGTGGGAGCCGCCGACCTTGCTCCCGGCGAAGCCGGTCAGGAAGCCGACACCGATGGCCGCGTAGCCGACCTCACGCTCGATGGACCCGGCGAGCACGCCGTAGAGGACCGCGGCCACGATCGCGGCGCCCAGCGCGGCCAGCACACCGAGACCGACCTGGTTGCGGGGAGCCGGCGGGGCGGGCGGGAACGGGCCGCCGCCGAACTGGCCCGGCTGCTGACCCTGCTGCCCCGCGAACGGGTTGCCGGTCGGCGCGTCTGGCTGCCGGCCCGCGTACGGGTTCCCCTGCTGCTGGGCCGCGTACGGGTTGCCGTCGGCCGGCCGGCCGCCGCCGTAGGGCTGCTGCGGCGGGTTCGGCGGCTGCACGGGCTGGCTCATGGTGGTGTTCCCCCTGGGACGGTGCGCACGGATGTGCGAGAAGTGACGCCGCAGGCTAGCAGTCCGCGCCGACACGGCCCACCGGAATCCGTGCGGTGCCCGCCGGGACGCGCTACAGCCGGTGGGCGGCCCCCGCCGGGGTGGCACCCCGGGTGTCCAGGAGGAGCTGGGCCTTCACCGCGAGGCCCTGGAGGTCGTAGGTGCGGTGGTGCTGGAGCAGCACCGTCAGGTCGGCCCCGGCGGCGGCCTCGTAGAGGGAGTCGGCGCGCGGTACGGGCAGGTCGCGCACCCGCCAGTCCAGGACGTGCGGGTCGTGGTAGCCGATCTGGGCGCCCATGTCCATCAGCCGGGTCGCGATCTCGCGGACGGGCGAGGCCTCCTGGTCGGCGAGGTCCGGCTTGTACGTGACACCGAGCAGCAGGATCCGGGCCCCCCGGACGGACTTCCCGTGTTCGTTCAGCAGGGTCGCGCAGCGCTGGATCACATAGCTCGGCATCCGGTCGTTGATCTCCTTGGCGAGCGAGACCATGCGCAACGGGTGCCCCGGTGTACGGCTGTCGTACGGGAAGCAGCCCGGGTCCACGGGGACCCCGTGGCCGCCCACACCGGGTCCGGGGCGGAACGGCTCGAAGCCGAACGGCTTGGTCTCGGCGCACCTGATGACGTCCCAGAGGTCGACACCGAGGTCGTGGCAGAGCACCGCCATCTCGTTGACCAGCGCGATGTTGACGTGCCGGAAGTTGGTTTCGAGGACCTTCGTCATCTCCGCCTCACGCGGTCCCCGGGCCCGGACGACCTTGTCGGTGAGCCGCCCGTAGAAGGCGGCGGCCGATTCGGTGCAGGCGGGGGTCAGACCGCCGATGACCTTCGGGGTGTTGCCGTACACATGGGTGCGGTTGCCGGGATCGAGGCGGCCGGGGGAGTGGGCGAGGTGGAAGTCCCGTCCGGCGCGCAGCCCGGAGCCCTCCTCCAGCAAGGGGCGTACGAGGTTCTCGGTGGTGCCGGGCGGGACGGCCGACTCCACCAGCACGGTGGTGTGCGGCCGCAGCCGGGTGGCGAGCGCCCGGGCCGCGTCGGTCACGGGACCGAGGTCGAGGGAGCGGTCCGGCCCGAGGGGGGTGGGTGCGCAGATCGCCGCCGTGCGGACCCTGCCCAGCTCCGCGGGGTCGGCGGTGGGGCGGAAGCCGCCCGCGACCATCCGTCTGATGTCGGAGGCGCTGAGGGATCCCTCGACCGGCGTACGGCCCGCTGAGAGTTCGGCGAAGGGGCGTGGGTCGGGGTCGTAGCCGACGGTGTGGATTCCCATGCCTACGGCTGCCTGGGCGAGGGGCAGGCCGAGGTGACCGAGTCCGATGACGGCGAGGTCTGCGGGCATGTGGGCCGTCCTTCCCTAAGGCCAGGAGACAGAAAGCGCAACCGCTGTGGGCGACGCTATGTCAGACTAGGCGTAAATATGACCTATATGTCGCATTCTGTGATTCTTGTGGGGCGGGTGTTGTCCACAGGCGGTGGCTGAAGTCGTGGACCGCGGACAGAATCGAGGGGTGGGCACGGGTGCCCGGCCCCCCGGCCGGTCCCCGCTCCCGTGCCGTACCACCCCGATGCACCGGGATACCGGGAGGCAGCAGTGAGGACAGCGACACTGGGACCCGCGGAGCGCGCCGAAGCGCTGACCGCGATGGCCGAGCGCGAACTGGACGTGCTGGTCGTGGGAGCGGGCGTGGTCGGCGCCGGGACCGTGCTGGACGCGGCCACCAGAGGACTCTCGACCGGGCTGGTCGAGGCGCGCGACTGGGCGTCCGGCACCTCCAGCAGGTCGAGCAAGCTGATCCACGGCGGGCTCCGCTATCTGGAGATGCTGGACTTCGCGCTCGTGCGGGAGGCGCTGAAGGAGCGCGGGCTGCTGCTGGAGCGGCTGGCGCCCCACCTCGTCAAGCCCGTGCCCTTCCTCTACCCGTTGCAGCACAAGGGCTGGGAGCGGCTGTACGCGGGCTCCGGCGTCGCGCTCTACGACGCGATGTCGGTGTCCTCCGGCCACGGCCGGGGGCTGCCCGTGCACCGGCACCTCTCCCGCCGCCGCGCCCTGCGGGTCGCTCCCGCCCTCAAGAAGGACGCCCTGGTCGGAGCCCTTCAGTACTACGACGCACAGATGGACGACGCGCGCTTCGTGGCGACCCTGGTGCGCACCGCCGCGGGTTACGGCGCGCATGTCGCCAACAGGGCGCGGGTGACCGGCTTCCTGCGGGAGGGCGAGCGGGTCGTCGGCGCGCGGGTGCAGGACGTCGAGGGCGGCGAGGAATACGAGGTCAGGGCCAAGCAGGTGGTCAACGCGACCGGGGTGTGGACGGACGACACCCAGGCGCTGATCGGCGAGCGCGGACAGTTCCACGTCCGGGCGTCGAAGGGCATCCACCTCGTCGTGCCCAAGGACCGCATCCACTCCTCGACGGGGCTCATCCTGCGGACCGAGAAGTCGGTGCTCTTCGTGATCCCGTGGGGGCGGCACTGGATCATCGGCACGACCGACACCGACTGGGACCTGGACAAGGCCCATCCGGCCGCTTCCAGCGCCGACATCGACTATCTGCTCGAACACGTGAACTCGGTGCTGCACACCCCGCTGGGCAGGGACGACGTCGAGGGCGTCTACGCCGGACTCCGCCCCCTGCTGGCCGGCGAGTCGGACGCCACGAGCAAGCTCTCGCGCGAACACACGGTGGCCCACCCGGCACCCGGGCTCGTCGTCGTGGCGGGCGGCAAGTACACGACGTACCGGGTGATGGCGAAGGACGCCGTCGACGAGGCGGTGCACGCGCTGGACCAGCGGGTGGCGGACTGCGTCACGGAGGAGATCCCGCTGCTGGGCGCCGAGGGATACCGGGCCCTGTGGAACGCCCGCGCCAGGATCGCCGCCCGCACCGGACTGCACGTCGTCCGGGTGGAGCATCTGCTCAACCGGTACGGCTCGATGACCGAGGAGCTCCTGGAACTCGTCAAGGACGACTCCTCGCTGGGTGAGCCGCTGGCGGGTGCCGAGGACTATCTGCGGGCCGAGATCGTCTACGCCGCTTCGCACGAGGGTGCCCGGCACCTCGACGACGTCCTGACGCGGCGCACCCGGATCTCCATAGAGACCTTCGACCGGGGGACCCGCTGTGCCCGCGAGTGCGCGGAACTGATGGCGCCGGTGCTCGGCTGGGACACGGACCAGATCGAACGCGAGGTGGAGCACTACCGCAAGCGGGTGGAGGCGGAGCGGGAGTCCCAGCGCCAGCCGGACGACCTGACGGCGGACGCGGCACGGCTGGGGGCGCCGGACATCGTGCCTCGCTGAGGCCGCTCCCGGTCCTCCTCAGGGCCCCGGGCCGGACCTGCGGAACTCCGCCTGCGACGGCCTGCCGCCGGGGTGCCGTGAGGTACCGGAAGAGCGGCTGCCGGAGCTCGGCCCTCGACGGCGGACCGGGGGAGGGAGGACGATGCGGGCGTGAGGTGTGGTTCGCTTGGCAGGCTCGCGGTTCACAGGGCGGGCACAGTCAGCACCGATGGGGCGGCGGACAGCGCCCCGGACACCGGCGTGGCAGGGGGTTCGTTCCTCCGGCCGGATCATGGCCGACCCCGGACCCGGCACCACGACCGGTCCCGGGGTGAGGGACAATGAACGCTCTGCCAGGGCGGGTTGATCGCAGAGGGGACGCATGTCGGAGGCGGAGCAGTCGCGGGAGCCCCAACGGGACAAGGAAGGACGCCTCCTCGCGGGGCGGTACCGCCTCGGGGAGGTGCTCGGCCGGGGAGGCATGGGCACGGTCTGGCGTGCTGCCGACGAGACGTTGGGGCGTACGGTCGCGGTCAAGGAGCTGCGGTTCCCGTCGTCCATCGACGAGGACGAGAAACGGCGTCTGATCACGCGAACCCTGCGTGAGGCGAAGGCGATCGCGAGGATTCGCAACACCAGCGCGGTGACGGTCTACGACGTGGTCGACGAGGACGACCGGCCGTGGATCGTCATGGAGCTCATCGAGGGCAAGTCCCTCGCCGAGGTGATCCGTGAGGACGGGACGCTGACGCCGAGGCGCGCCGCGGAGGTCGGCCTCGCCGTCCTCGACGTGCTGCGCTCGGCGCACCGCGAGGGCATCCTGCACCGTGATGTGAAACCGTCCAACGTCCTGATCTCCGAGGACGGCCGGGTCGTCCTGACCGACTTCGGGATCGCCCAGGTCGAGGGTGACCCCTCCGTCACCTCCACGGGCATGCTCGTCGGCGCACCCTCCTACATCTCGCCCGAGCGGGCCCGCGGTCACAAGCCGGGACCGCCCGCCGACCTGTGGTCGCTCGGCGGGCTGCTGTACGCGAGCGTCGAGGGCCGCCCGCCCTACGACAAGGGCTCGGCCATCGCCACGCTGACGGCGGTGATGACGGAGCCGGTCGAACCTCCGGTCAACGCGGGTGGGCTGGAGGAGGTCATCTACGGCCTGCTGGCCAGGGACCCCGACCAGCGACTGGACGACGCCGGGGCGCGTGTCCTGCTCAATGCGGTGATCAACGCTCCGGAGAAGCCCGTCCCGCCGCCGGCCGACTCCACCCAGGTCATGGCGCTGCCCGCGATCGGTGACGCAGAGAGCGGCAAGAGCGGCAAGAGCGGCAAGAGCGGTAAGAACGGCAGGAGTGATGCCAGGAGCGGCGGCAAGAAGGCCGCTGCGGCCGCAGCCGTCGTCGTGCCCGCCCCGGCCGGCGAGGGCAGCGGTTCCGGGACGGACGCGGGTTCCGGGACACCGGCCACCGGCGGCTCCGTCCCCCCGGGCCAGGCTTCCGGCTCCCCCTCCGGCTCCGGTTCCTCGTCCGCGACCACTCCGGCCGGTGTGTCCGCGCTCGCCGAGAGCACCCGGGACCGGTTGCGCGGCGCGCTGCGGTCCGTGCGCAACGCGAAGTCCCCGGCGGCCACCGCCGCCGGTGCCTCGGCGTCCGCGCCGGGGCCGGGTTCCCCGGTCGCGACGGCATCGGCCGCCGGGCCCGCCGTGCCGCCCGGGCGTCCGGCCGTGACCCGCGCGCCGATCACCGATGTCGTGCCGCGCCGCACGCTGGCGGTCATCGCCGGTGTCGTGGTCCTCGCCGTCCTCGGCACGGTCCTGGCGCTCACGCTCGGCGACGACGGCACGGGTGCCGAGGGAGGCGGCTCCAAGGGTGACACCGCCGCCTCGTCCGGTGCGTCGGCCGGCGGGGACGCCCAGCCTGCCACCGGCGGAGGTGCGGGCAAGGACGGGGGCAGCACGCAGGACGGCGGCAAGGACGGCCAGGGACAGGACCAGGGCAAGGCGTCCGGCGAAGCGTCCGGCCAGGCTTCGCCCTCCCCGGAGACCGGTGAGCCGAGCCCCGGTCCGGGAGCGCTGCCCACCGGGTACAAGGCGGTCGCCAACAAGCAGTTCCGCTTCTCCGTGGCGATGCCCGGGACCTTCAAGTTCGACAAAATAGCCGGACAGAACTCCGGAGCCATCTACAACGCCGACGGTGGTTTCCCCCGCATCCAGATCGACTACACCTCCTCCCCGAAGGACGACGCGGCGGCGGCCTGGGCGGGCGCGGTCGCGGCCACCAAGAGCCTCAGCAGCGGCTACAAGCACATCGGGATCAAGAAGGTCGAGTTCAACGGCTACCCGACCGTCGCCGACTGGGAGTTCACGCGCAATCAGCAGGGCATGCGGATCCGGGTCCTCAACCGGGGCTTCAAGGCCGACGCCACCCACGGTTACTCGATCATGATCAGCTGCAAGGCGGACGCATGGGACGGCGAGGAGTGCCGGACGCTGCGCGAAACGGCCTTCGCCACGTTCAAGCCGGCCGACTGAGCCACCGGGAGGCCTGCCTGCCGGCCGGGCGGGCGGGCCGACCGGGCGGCCGGGTTGCCGGGTTGCCGGGACACGGCGGCGCGGCCGCGACGTGCCACGTATGGTGAGAGAACGGGGACCGTACACCGCCGGAATGCCGGGTCAATTGCACAGCAAGTGAACGTGATTGACTGATTCGTACGGTTCCGATGACCGGGGGACAGCGCGCTCTGGGGAGGCGTCGTGGACGACTACGCGGGTCGGGTGCTTGCCGACCGCTACCGCCTTCCGCTGCCCCCGTCCGATGCGTACGAACTGGTCGAGACCCGGGCGTTCGACACATACAGCGGGCAGGAAGTCCTGGTGCGGCAGGTGCCGTTGCCGGAGGTCGTGGACGCGGAGGTGCTCGACGCCGACGGTCTGGCCTCGGCCAGACGCGCCGCCGGGCGTACGGTGCGGCGGTCCACGGACCCGGCGGTCCGGCGGGCGATCGAGGCCGCGCAGGCGGCGGCCCAGGTGCCCGACCACCCGCGCCTGGACCAGGTGTTCGACGTGTTCGCCGAGGCGGGATCGCTCTGGATAGTGAGTGAGCTGGTCGCCGCCCGGCCCCTTGCCGCGCTTCTCGCGGAGCGGCCCCTCAACCCCTACCGGGCCGCCGAGATCGGCTCCGATGTGCTCACGGCGCTGCGGGTGCTGCACGCGCACGGCTGGACGCACCGCAACATCACGGTCCGCACGGTGCTGGTCTGCGACGACGGCCGGGTCGTGCTGACGGGGCTCGCGGCGGGTGCGGCCGAGGAGGCGCTGTGCGGATACGTTCCCGTGCCGCAGCCGGACGAGGAGAACGACTACGGGCCCCCGGCGGTCGAAA